>NZ_LRQV01000007.1 GCF_001567585.1 Micromonospora rosaria | reverse complement strand
GTGATCAGGGTGACCGTCGTCGGCCGGGCCGGCGGCGCGGGGGCTGCGCCGGCCGGCGGCGCGGCGCCCGACCGCCCCGGCGACGCGGCGGGCGCGGCCGAGGCCGCCGCCGGAACGCCGAGCAGCAGCCCGAGCGCGAGAGCGGCTGCGATCGATCTTCTGGTTCGGTGCAACGGATCCTCCTCGTGGAGCGTCATCACTGACAGGAGTCGCATTGACACCGGCCAGAATTGCATACCGAGTAGGCATGAAGGAAGTCAGAAAAGTGACCAAGTTCGCACAAAGTGGAGTACCGGATGGGGGATGATCGGCCGGTGACCTCCATGAAGGAACGCATGCTCGCCGGCGAGGCGTACCAGGCCGACGACCCCGAGATCGCCGCCGACCTGGACCGCGCCGCCCGACTGATGGAACGCTTCAACACCAGCCCGGCCGACGACCCGCCGGCGCGGCTCGCCGCGCTGCGCGACCTGCTCGGCTCGGTCGGCGAGGACTGCTGGGTCCGCCCGCCCCTCTACTGCGACTACGGCTACCGGATCCACCTCGGCCCGCGCTCCTTCGTCAACTTCAACGCGGTCCTGCTCGACGTCGCCCCGATCACCATCGGCGCGGACGTCCAGATCGGACCGAACGTCCAACTGCTCACCCCCACCCACCCGGTGGAGCCCGAGCCGCGCCGCGCCAAGTGGGAGGGTTCGGCACCGATCACCATCGGGGACAACGTCTGGCTCGGCGGCGGGGCGATCGTGCTCGCCGGGGTGACCATCGGCGAGAACACCGTCGTCGGCGCCGGGGCGGTGGTGACCCGGGACCTCCCGCCGAACGTGGTCGCCGTCGGTAACCCCGCCCGGGTGGTACGCACCCTCGACTGACCGATCAAGCCCCTGACCTGCGACAACCACCCGATCGGGGGTGTCCGGCCGCACCAAATGAGAGCACTGTTGGTAATGACGCCGTCACCGGGAGGGCAGTCATGGCCGGGCGGGTGCTCGAACTGCGCGTACACGGGGTGTCCAACACGCCCCCGGACCAGATCCTCGGCCTGCGGTCGGAGCCCGGCGGCGACGGGCCCCGACCGTGGCTGGTCGCTGGCGACGAGGTGACCGGCTTCTACCGGTCCAGCACCGCCCGCTCCGGCGAACCGCTCGCCGTGGAGGCCTACAGCTGGGGGCAGCTCACCTCCGGCGCGCGCACCGCGCACGACGTCTACCGGGCCCTGTGGACGCTGCTGCTCCCCTTCGCCCTGGCCAACGTCGCGCTGCACGCCCGGCCGGGCATCCCACCGGATCCGGACCAGGAACGATGGAGCAGCCGCTCCGGCATCACCGCCTGGCTGATCCGGCTGTTCTGCCTGAGCCTGACCGGCACGCTGGCGCTCACCGCCACCGGCGTCGGCGTCGACCTGATCGGCTGGCAGTGCGTCGACCAGAGCTGCCTGAGCCGGATACCCGGCCCGTGGGAGTTCCTCGGCCAGGGCTGGTGGAGCCGGGACACCCGCTCCCTCGCCGTCGGCCTGCTGGTGCCGCTGGGCCTGCTGGCCGTCCTCGGCCTGCTCGGCTGGCGCACCTACCAGTACGAGGCGCAGATGCCCGCCCGGCCGGCCGGCCCGCGCACCGGGGAACCGACCGGAGACCCCACCCCCGCCGCCACCCCGGACACCGCCGGCCCGACCGACGCCGGCCCGGCTCCCGACGCCGACCCGGCCGCCCCGCGCCGCCCCCCGCTGGAGAACCCGTTGCAGGACCCCACCTTCTGGGGCGGCGAGGGCCAGTTGCGCCGCTCCGCCGTCCTGCACCTCTGCGTCGGTACGGTGATCGCCGCGGCGGTACCGCTCGGCTCGGTGATCGTGCTGGACCCGCCCCGGGGGGCGAAGGCCGCCGTGGTCTGGCCCACCGTGGCCCTCTTCGTCGCCGTCCTGGTCATCGCCGTGGTGGCGCTGGGCCGGCCGTGGCTGAGCCGCCGCGCCGGCGCCACCCCGCTCGGCCGCTGGAGCATGGCGGTCATCGTGCTCACCTGCACCGGCCTGGCCGGTACCTTCGTCGTCCTGCTGCTGCCCGACGGGCCCGCCGGCACCCCGCTGGCCGCGTTGCGCCCGCCCGCCGGCTGCGCCGACAACCCCGACCTGCCGGGCTGCGACGCGGACTGCTCGCTGGCCGGGTACGACTGGTACATCGGCTGGTTCAGTACCGGCCAGTTGCTGCTGTTGATCGCGATCGGGGCGGTGGCCCGTTCCGGCCGGCGTGCCCTGGCCCTGCCGGTGGTGGCGGGGCTGCTGCTCGCCACCGGGGCCGCCTGGCTCTCCGGCTGGCTGCCCGACGCCCTGCCCGCCCCACCGGACCTGGACATCTGGCTGCTCGCCGTCCCGACGTGTGCCCTGGCCATGCTCGGCCTGCTGCTGCCCCGGACCCGGCCGGCCGCCTCGGCGGCACCCCGGGTACCGCACACCGACGTGGCCTGGGGCGGCCGGGCGCCGGCGGTCATCGCCGGGTTCGGCTGGCTGCTCACCGTCGCCTACTGCGCCGGGGCCCTCTACTGGGCGACCGACCGGCTCAACAACGGCGCCACCCCGAGCGGGCGGTCCGCGGTGATCCCGCCGATCCCGGTGCTGTGGGCCGGGTTGGTCTTCATCGGGGCGCTGCTGGCGCTGCTGGCCGTCACCGGGCACGCCGTCGTGATCTTCACCCGGCTCCGCCGTCGGGAGTACGCCAAACTGGTCCCGGCGGGCAACACCCTCTCCGCCCACGAGATCCGACGCAGCCGGGACGTCAGCAGGTACCGGGCGCTGCACCGGCTCGTCGGCGAGCACGCCATCAACCTCGTCGGCCGGTATTCCGTCTTCGGTGCCGCGCTCGCCGTGGTCGGCTGCGCCGCCGCCCTGTCGCACACCCGCCCCCACCCCATCACGGTGAGCGGCTGGCACGTCGCGGTCAAAACCGTCGCCGACATCGGCGACTCCCTGCTCGGCTGGCTGCCGGTGGCCGCCGCCGCCCTCGGCCTGCTGGTCTACCGCAACGAGACGGCCCGCCGGTCCGTCGGGGTGATCTGGGACATCGCCACCTTCTGGCCCCGGGCCGCGCACCCGCTCGCCCCGCCCTGCTACGCCGAACGCGCGGTACCGGAACTCCAGACCCGGGCGGCGGGACTGCTGGCGCTCGACGACCACGACCCGCGCCGGGTGGACGGCATCATCCTGTCCGGGCACAGCCAGGGCACCGTCATCTGCGCGGCGGTCCTGCTCCAGCTCCCGCTGCGCTGGCGACGGCGGATCTGGTTTTTCTCCTACGGCTGCCAGTTCACCCAGTTGTACGGGCGGGTCTTCCCTGCGTACTTCGGGCCGGACCGGTTACCGGTGCTGACCGGGCGGCGCACCGCACCGGCCGGCTGGACCAACTTCTGGCGGGCTACCGACCCGCTGGGCTGGCCCGTCGACGCGGGCGAACGGGACGTGCCGGTCCGTGATCCGGAGGCGCTGCACCCCAGCGACGGGGAGGTCTGCGACCCGCCGATCCGCAACCACAGCGGGTACCCGGAGTCGCCGGAGTTCGGCCGGGAACGGGCCCGGGTGGCCCGGCTGCTGCGCCGGGCGGTCCCGTCACAGCGGCAGGGCGTCGGTTAGCCGGACCACCAGGTCGGCGCGGTCCGCGGTGCCGACGACGCGACGCGCGTTCGCCTCGTCGCTGCCCCGTGCCCAGGCCCGCGCCTGCTCCGGCGACCGCCCGTACGCCTCGTGCCGGGCGGTGAGCCGGCGCAGCCGCAGCTCCGCGTCCAGGTCCAGGAACCACGCCTCGTGCAGCAGGGACCGGACCTCGTCCCAGGGCGGGTCGGTCAGCAGCAGGTAGTTCCCCTCGGTCACCACCAGCCGGACCGAGGGCGGCACCCCGATCGCCCCGGCGACCGGCTCCTCCAGCTCGCGGCGGAACTCCGGCGCGTACACCGTCGTCGGCTCCAGCCGGCGCAACCGGCGCAGCAGGGAGACGTACCCGTTGGCGTCGAAGGTGTCCACCGCGCCCTTGCGGTCGGCCCGGCCGAGCCGGACCAGCTCGGACTGGGCCAGGTGGAACCCGTCCATCGGCACCAGCCGGGCCGTCGGCCCGACCCCGGCCACGATCCGCTCCGCCAGGGTGGACTTGCCCGCGCCGGGGGCACCGGCGACGCCGAGCAGTTGGCGCGGCCCGGCCCCGGCGAGCGTCCGGGCGCGGGCCACCAGCTCGTCGAGGGTGCACGGCTGCGCGGGCGGGGTCACTCCAGGACCGGCTCGCTGATCGTGAACCGCGCCTCCACGCTGGCCTGCACGGCCTGCGGCTGCGGATCGAGGTCCAGCTCTCGGGTGCCGCCCTCGTCCATCGCCACCCCGGCGAACGCCATCCTCGTCAACGGCTGCGCGCCCAGGCCGTTGTCGGCCAGCTCGATCAGGGCGGTCACCCGGGCGCCGAGCGCCTCCGCGTACTCCCGGGCCCGCACCAGCGCGTCGGCGATGGCGGCCTGCCGCGCCTGGCGGTGCGCGGGGCTGTCCGGCCGCAGCGACCACCACGGACCGGAGACCTCCACCTGGTCCTGGTCGGCCAGGCGCAGCATCAGCTCGCCGAGGGCGGTGAAATCGGTGACCGTCACCGTCGTGGTCACGCTGCCGTGGTACGCCACCACCCGCTCGCCGGAGCGCTTCAGCTCCGGACGGACCTGCAACTCGCCGGTCTCCCGGCGCTCCACCACCGGCCCGTACGAGTCGAGCAGCACCCGGACGGCGGCGGCCCGCTCGGCGAGCCGGGTCAGGGTGGCCTCCCGCTCCCGGTCGCGGGCCAGCGCGGTCACCCGGAACCGGGCGACCTCGGGAGCGACTTCGCGGTACGCCTCGCCACGTACCGCCACCACCGGTCCATCCACCATGTCCTCAGGTTAGAGGACGGCGGTCGGAAGGTGGGCGGTGTAGGTGACCCGCCCGTCCGCCACCCGGCAGCCGCTCAGGTGGCCGCCGTCGGCCCCGAGCGCCAGCAGGTACGCCAGCTCCGCGTCGCCGGTGTCCCGCAGCGGGAAGTCGCGCGCGGCGGCCCGCAGCGTCCGGCCGTCCAGGCCGGTACGAGCCGTCGCGGCCCCCCGGTACAGCCCGACCAGCCCGGCCGGGTCGTCGGCGCGGAGCGCCCCGGCCAGCTCGTCCAGGTACGCCCGCACCCCGTCGAGCTGCCGGAGCACCTGCTCCCGGTTGCCCAGCAGCATGTTCGCCGTCCGCTGCGGCGGGCTGCCGGCGACCCGGGTACCGTCGCGGAAGCTGCCGGCGGCCAGCGCGAGCACCGCGTCGCCCAGCTCGGCGCGGTGCACCGCCCCGGCGAGCGCCCCGGCCAGCAGGTGCGGCACGTGCGAGGAGAGCGCGACCACCGCGTCGTGCCCGCTCGCGCTCATCGGCACCACCCGGGACCGGAACGCCGCCAGCAGCAGCCCGGCGAGCCAGCGGAACGCCGGCAGCCCCGGCCCGGTCGGGCAGAGCACCCAGGCGGCGGTCTCGAAGAGCCCCGGTACGGCCGCGGTCAGCCCGGCCCGGTCGGTGCCGGCCATCGGGTGCCCGGGGACGAACCGGTGGGCCAGCCCGTGCCCGTCGGCGAACCCGGCCAGCTCCGCCTTGGTGCTGCCCACGTCGGTGAGCACGCAACCGTCCCCGGTCAGGGCGGCGACCCGCAGCAGGGTCTCCGGCAGGGTGGGCAGCGGCCCGCAGAGGAAGACCACGTCCCGGTCGGCGACCGCGTCGTCGAGCCGGTCCGGGCTGGTCGCGCCCTGTTCCCGGGCCTGCGCCCGGGTCGTCGGGTCCGGATCCCAGCCGGCCACGTCGAGGCCGGCGGCGCGCAGCCCGAGCAGGAGGGACCCACCGATCAGGCCGGTACCGACCACCGCGGCCCGGGTCCGCCCGACGGACCTGTCCACCATCACGCGTACCTCGGTGTTCCGCTCGGCGTGGGGCGCTGGCCCCGCTCGTCCTGCGGCAGAGGATATCGCCCCCGGCCCGGCCCGCCGCTCAGTCGCCCTCGCCGAGGGCCCGGGCCCGCTGGTCGAGGAAGGCGCCGACCGGATCGTCAGAGAGGTACGCCCACGGCCAGTCGGTGACCTGGTCCCCGATCACCTCGAACTGCTGCTCGGCCGAGGAGAGGTCACCGGACAGGGAGAACGCCAACGCCACCACGTTGTGCGCGGGAGCCCATCCCGGCCGCCGCCGGTAGTCGGGGTGGCGTACCGAGTGGTCCGCGGCGGCGTTGATCTCCGCCACCACCTCCGGGGCGCCGATGTGCTCGGCGTCCTCCCCGGGCGGCAGGTCGAGCCACATCTCGACGTGCGCGACCGCGACCAGGTGCCCCAGCAGGGATCCCCCGGGAGCCTTGACCATCGCGGCCCGGGCGAAGTCGAACATCTCCTCGTGGCTGCCGCACCACTTGCGGCACAGGTACTGGAGCATCTGCTCGTGGGCGACCCGGTGCTCCGGGTACCGCTCGACCACCGCGTCGAAGCGTCGCTGCGCCTCCGCCCGGTCGACCTCCCGGCCCCGGGCCGAGGTGACCAGGAAGGCACGGGCGGTGGTGTTCTCCGGATCGCGCTCGACCACCTCGTCGAGGCAGTTCTCGGCGAACCGCAGCCGCTTCCAGAACTCCCGGAACTGGTCCTGGCCGGTCCGCTCCGCGCGAGCCCCGCCCCGGGCCTCCCACGCCCAGTACACCGCGTGGGCACCACGCACCAGCAGGGGCAGGGTCGACCGGGGTTCCGCGTCGATCCACTCCCCGATCCACTCCTGCACCCCGGGTACGTTCGCGGCCATGCTCACGTAGTGGGCGTGGTCGTCGGGGTGGTCGACCGGGGTGAGCAGGTCACGGGCGGTACGCCAGTCCCGCTGTTCCAACGCGGTCCGCAGGGCGCGGGTGGTCGGGTCGCCCTGGGTCGGGTCGATGGCGATGGTGATCGGCTCCGGCTGCTGCCGGGCCCGACGCCGAAACGGCCACACGGCCCATCCTCCCCACTCGCCGACCCACGATCTCCGGGCACCTGAACGGAGGGTTGCCGGCGGAAGATCCACATCGTACGGTCCCTGCGCCGCCTGCGAACACGCGGGCAACGGGGAGGAAGATCAATGGCTGCGACGTATCGTGCGCTCGCCTCCGTACTGATGCTGGCCGGCTTCTACGTCGTCGCGTTGCTGCAGCTAGCAGTCGTGGCGGCCGGCTTCGTGTGGTTGACCCGGGAGCGGTCCGGGCTCTTCGCCACCAACGTGATGTGGCCCCTGATCGTCGCGTTGGGCGCGGTGGTGGTGGGGCTGTGGCGGTCCCTGCGGACCAAGGCCGAGCCGCCGCCCGGACTGGTCCTGACCGACCGGGAGGCTCCCGCGCTGTGGGCCACGGTCCGGGAACTCTCCGCCGCCGTCGCCACCCGCGCCCCGGACGAGATCCGACTGGTGCCCGACGTGAACGCGGCCGTCACCGAGCAGACCCGGTTGCTGGGCCTGCTCGGCGGCCGGCGGACCCTGCTGGTGGGGCTGCCCCTGCTGCACGCGATGCGGGTCGACCAACTCCGGTCGGTGCTGGCACACGAACTGGGCCACTTCTCCGGCCGGCACACCCGGCTGGGCGGCGTGGCCTACCGGGGCCGGCTGGCGATCGGTACCACCATCGGGCGGATCGGCAGGTGGAACCCGATCGGCATGGTCTTCCGCGGATACGCCCGGCTCTACCTGCTCGTGGACAACGCCGCCTCGCGTCGCCAGGAACTGGAGGCCGACCGCGCCTCGGTGTTTCTCGCCGGCCCGGAGGCGGCGACCTCCGCGCTGCGCGGCATCCCGGCCGTCGGAGCAGCCTGGTCGTTCTACGAGGCCCGGTACGTCGAGTCGGGGTGGGCCGCCGGGCTCGCCCCGGACGACCTCTTCGGCGGGTTCGGAGAGCTGGTCGCCGCCCGGCGGGCGGAGATCATCCGGCTTCAGGAGGCCGCCCCCGAGGAGACCGGGTCGCGGTGGGACACCCACCCGCCGATCGGGGTCCGGATCGCCGCCATGCGAAGCGCCCCGGCGGGCACCGGCGTCACCGACGACCGTCCGGCCACCGTCCTGCTCGCCGACGTCGGGCAGGCCGGCCGGGCGCTCCAGGCCACGGTCGTGGACCACGGGGACCGTACCGTCCTGCCCTGGCCGGAGTTCATCGCCGCGGCGCTGGCCGCCTCCACGCAGGAACGGGCGGACCGGTTCTACCGGGCCGCCGGCCGGTTCACCGGTGACCCGGAGCCCGGCCTGGGCACGGTGCTGGACCTCGTCCGGCACAACCGGCTCGGGGAGTTCGCCGAGCAGTTCTTCGCCCAGGCCACCCGTCGGGAGGCGGCCCAGCACTTCGCGGACCCCATGGAGCTGCTGCTGGTCAACGCGGCGGTCCGCAGCAGCCGGGCGCACTGGCAGCTCTCCTGGAGCAGCCCCGCCCGGCTGGTCGGCCCGGCCGGCGAGCCCGTGGACCTGGCCGACATCGCCAAGCTCGCGGTCTCCCCGCAGACCCTGGACGACGCGCTGGCCCGCCTCGCCGAACTCGGTGTCGACCCCGGCGCGGCGACGGTGGTGCAGCAGCGGGCCACCGGCCGCAACGCGGGGCTGCTCGGCGGCATGGCCAACGTGAAGGTCGACGGGCAGAAGCGGGACCTGCTAGTCCTCGACCGGGGGCTGGTGCTGATCGCCGACCCGGGGCCGGTGGGCGAGGGCGAGGAGCGGCTGCGCACGCTGGTCGGCTCGACCTCGCTGGAGGACCTGGCCGCGAGGCACACCTTCGTACCGTTCGAGGAGGTCGTCTCGGTCGAGGTGGGTCGGGAGGTGCCCCTGAAGGCGACGCTGACCCTGCACGGCGGCCGGACCCTGGTGCTGCACGAGTCCTTCACCGGGGACCTGCTGGAGGCGCAGAGCCGGGACACCCTGCTGGAGGTCTTCGCCTCGATCAACGGCTGATCGTCAGCCCCGACACGTCGCCCGGTCGTCACCACGACGACCGGGCGACGTCACGACGGGCAACCGTCGCGCCGCTCGGCGCGCGGCGGCGGTCAGCGCTCGGCGAGCCGGTCGGCGACCTGCGCGACGCGCTCGTCGGACTCGGTCAGCGCCACCCGGACGTGCTGGCTGCCGGCCGGGCCGTAGAACACCCCGGCGGCGGCCAGGATGCCCCGGCGGGCCAGCCAGTCGATCGTCTGCCAGCAGTCCTCGCCCCGGGTCAGCCAGAGGTAGAGCCCGGCCTCGGAGTGCTCGATGGTGAACCCGGCGTCGGTGAACGCGGCGGCGAGGACCTTCCGGCGGGCCCGGTACCGCTCCCGCTGCTCGTCGGCGTGCGCCTGGTCACCGAGGGCGGCGACCATCGCGGCCTGCACCGGGGCGGGCACGATCATGCCCGCGTGCTTGCGGACCCTGAGCAGCTCGCCGACCAGCGTCGGGTCACCCGCCACCAGGCCGGCACGGTACCCGGCCAGGTTGGAGCGCTTGGAGAGCGAGTGCACCGCGAGGACGCCGTCGTACGAGCCGCCGCAGACCTCCGGGGAGAGCACCGAGACCGGGTCCGCCCCGGGGGTCCAGCCCAGCGGCAGGTAACACTCGTCGCTGGCGACCACGGCACCGCGCTCCCGGGCCCAGTCGACCACCTTGCGCAGGTGGGCCGCCGGAAGCACCCGGCCGGTCGGGTTGCCGGGCGAGTTCAGCCAGACCAGGCGTACCCGCGACGTGGGGCCGACCGCGGTCAGCGAGTCGGCGCGTACCGTCGTGGCCCCGGCCAGCCGGACCCCGTCGTCGTACGTCGGGTAGCAGATCGACGGAATCACCACGACGTCACCGGGGCCGATCCCGAGCAGGGTCGGCAGCCAGGCCACCAGTTCCTTCGAGCCGATGGTGGGCAGCACGGCGAGCCCGTCCACCCCCGCGCCGCAGGCCCGGGAGACCCAGGCCAGCATGGCCCGCCGCAGCTCGACCGTACCGGCGGTCAGCGGGTAACCGGGGGCGTCGGAGGCGTCCGCCAGCGCCTGCCTGATCACCGGGGGCACCGGGTCGACCGGCGTACCCATGGAAAGGTTGATCAGACCACCCGGATGTGCCGCGGCCAGGGTGGCCGCGGCGTCCAGGCTGTCCCAGGTGAAGTCCGGCAGCCGCGAGGACAGCGGCGCGGACACGCTCAGTGGCCCTCTCCGCGCGGCGGCTGGGCGGCGACGAAGGTCGCGTCCTTCTCCACCTTGCCGATCTTCGAGGCGCCCCCGGGCGAGCCCAGGTCCTCGAAGAACTCGTAGTTCGCCCCGGTGTAGTCCTTCCACTGCTCCGGGACGTCGTCCTCGTAGAAGATCGCCTCGACCGGGCAGACCGGCTCACAGGCACCGCAGTCGACGCACTCGTCAGGGTGGATGTAGAGCATCCGATTTCCCTCGTAGATGCAGTCGACCGGGCACTCCTCGATGCATGCCTTGTCGAGCACATCCACGCAGGGCTCGGCGATGATGTAGGTCACCGGTCTTCTCCTCCGCAAGACACGCCGCGATCACCCGCGACGGTAAGAGCCTAGTATCTCGCCGGGGAGGGGGTCGATCGTGCTCCGACAGCAGGATGTGGGACACCGGATCGTGGTCCGCCGGATTGTGGGGATTCGCGAGGGCCGGCCCCTGTTCTCCGATGCTCTCGGCGAACTGGTCGAGCTGAGCGAGACTCATCTCACGCTGGCCACCGCGCAGGGGCGGATGCGGGTCCCGCGCGACGAGGTGCACCGGGCCAAACGGGTACCCCCGGCCCGCCGCCCCACCGCCGCCGCCGTGGTCGACCTGGAGTTGGCCGCCGACGAGTCCTGGCCGGCGCCGGTCCGCGACCGGCTCGGCGACTGGCTGCTGCGCAGCGCCGAGGGCTGGACCGGGCGGGCCAACTCCGCGCTGCCGGTCGGCGACCCGGACCGCCCGCTGCCGGCCGCCGTGGACGCGGTCGAGCGCTGGTACGCCGACCGGGGCCGCCCCGCGCTGGTCAACACCCCGCTCCCCCTCGCCGCGCCGGTCGGCGCCGAGTTGGACGCCCGTGGCTGGAGCGCCGGCCCCCTGGTCCTGGTGCAGACGGTGGACCTGGCCGCGCTGTCGGCGCCGACGGGGACGGCGCCCGGGCCACCAGTCGACCTGGTCGAGGCACGGGTCGACCTGGTCGAGGCACCGTCCGACGACTGGCTGGCGATCGCCACCGCGCGCAAGGGCGGCGGCCTGCCCGACTCCGCCCACCACATCCTCACCGCCGTGGACCAGGTCCGCTTCGCCCAGGTGTACGTCGGCGGCACCCTCGCCGCGATCGCCCGGGGCACCGTCACCGGCGGCGGACGCTGGCTCGGGCTCGGCCTGATCGAGGTGGTCCCGGCGGCCCGCCGGCAGGGACTCGCCGGCCAACTGGTCCGCGGCCTCGCCGACTGGGCCCGCAGCGGGGGCGCCACGCACGCCTTCCTCCAGGTGGAGCAGCGGAACGTGGCCGCCGTCGCCCTGTACCGGAAGCTGGGCTTCACCACCCACCACACCTACCTGACCCGGACGGCCCCACCCCCTGGCCCCACCGCCTGACCGCCGGGTGGTGCCTCGCCTCGGGCTGCCCGGTGTCGTGCCCGGCCTCCTTTGGAACTGCCCGCGCAGACGGGGCAGTGCTCGGTACGCCGGTGAGAGCGGAGACCGTGCGACGGTCGGCGGGCGCGAGGCGGACCGGGCGCGCTGGTGGTGGCCGGGCTCAGCGGCCGACGACGCGGCGGGGGCGGGCGGTGCGCTCCTCGGCGTACCGGGCGAGTTGCCGCGAGCGGTAGTCGCGGCCGAGGGCGGTGACCACCAGGTAGCCGACGAGCACCCCGGCTCCGGCGGCGGCCAGGTAGAGCCAGATCTGGGCGAAGAAGGTGCCGGCGCCACCGGCGAAGGGGCTGTTGCCGACCAGCAGCGGCCCGACGAAGATGGTCAGCAGCAGGGCCACCAGCACCGCCGCGCCGATGTCCGCGGTCCACCGGCCCGCCGGCCGGTCGCTCCCCCAGCGGAAGGCGAGGGTGGCGAGGATCGCGCCGATCACCACGAACATGCCGAGTGACGCCCGGTCCGCGGCGGTGCTGTCGTCACCGTCGAAGCCGAACTCGATCACCAGTCGGGCGACCACGTTGACCGCGAACAGGGCTCCCGCGAGCACACCGACAGCGCGCCACCGCTCGTTCATTGCACGTCTCCCGCCGTACCGCCTGCCCCGGCGGCAGGCTCCTGGCAGGAATGTCTACCAAATCCGCCTGGGAGAAGTCAGCATCTCGACGGACCGAAGACCGGAACTTTGGTCGATTTTCCGGCCGCCGGCCCGGCCGGCGCCTCAGCGCGGGGGCGCCGGTGGGGCGAGGATCTGCCGGAAGCCCATCACCGCGAACGTCATCGCGCCCGTCACGATCATCGCGAGGCCGACCCAGTTGTCCCCGGCGAGCAGCAGGTCGCCCTCGTCGGTCCGGACGGCCGCCACCGACATGATCGCGAACCAGGGCAGCGCGGGCAGCACCACCGCCCAGCGGGTGCCGACCGTCTCGTGGGCGAACCAGCTCAGCGCGATGTTCGCGCCGATCGCGATCAGCGCCGACACCCCGATCAGGTACCCGCCCACCCGGACCGCCGAGAGCAGCAGTTCCAGGACGACGGTCAGCACCGCGGCGACGACCACCACCACGCCGCCGGCCACCCGCAGCGCGAGGTCGGCGACGCGCGCCGCCCGGCCGGGCGGCGGCGGAACGGGTTCCTCGTCGACGATCGGCATCGGCGCGGCGGGCAGGGTCACCGCGGGCCGGCCGCCGCGACCGGGGCCCGGTCGGGGCCGTCCGGGGCCGGACCCGGGTCGGCCGACTCCCCGGCCGGGGCGCCCACCGGCAGCCCGGCGAAGAGGTCGCTCTCCCAGCCGTACGGGCCGCTGCCGGGGCCCTTCGCCCCGACCGCCAGGGTGAAGTACTCCACGCCCATGAACTCGGCGCCGAAGTTCCCGGCGATCGAGTAGAGCCAGGAGGTGGCCGGGATCTGGGTGGCGTGGGCACGCATCGCCGTCTCCTTCGCGACGTGCTGCTCGGTGGCGTCGAGGCAGGCCGCGATCTCCGGGTCCGGGGTGCCGAAGGGCAGCTCGGAGAGGTCGGTGATGCCGGCGAAGGGGTTGTCCGACGACTCTGCGAAGTGGTTCAGCCCGGCCTCCAGCACGCTGAGCGGCATCGCCGTCCAGTAGACCTTCGCCGGGGCGATCCCCTCGGCGGCGGCCAGCTCGTGGGCCCGCATGGCGACCCGGTGCGCCTGGATGTGGTCCGGGTGCCCGTAGAAGCCGTTCTCGTCGTACGTGATCATGACCTGCGGGCGTACCTCCCGGATGACCTCCACCAGGTGCCCGGCGGCCTCGTCGAGGTCGGCCTGCCAGAACGCGCGGGGGTGCTGGTTGGTCGGCAGCCCCATCATCCCGGAGTCGCGGTACCGGCCGGCGCCGCCGAGGAACCGGTGGTCGGTGACGCCGAGCGCCGCGCACGCCGCCTCCAGCTCGGCGATCCGGTACCCGCCGAGCTGGTCGGCCTGGTCGGCGGCGAGCTGCGCCAGGGCCGGCACGTGGATCTCCCCCTCCTCACCGAGGGTGCAGGTCACGAGGGTGACGTGGGCGCCGGTCGCGGCGTAGTGGGCCATCGTCGAGCCGGTGCCGATGGACTCGTCGTCGGGGTGCGCGTGGACCAGCAGGAGCCGGCGGTCGGGCAGCGTCGTCACGACGGTCACTCTAACCGGCGGTTGGTCCGCCCCGGGCGGGACGCGTCTGGTCCAGGTCCGCCACATCGGCCCCGGCACCGCTCTACGATCTGCCGTGTGGACTATCCCGAGCTGGCCGCCCGCACCCGCAGGTTCAGCCACGGGGCGCCGCGAGCCGTCACCGTGGCCGGCGACGGCTCCCGGGTGGTCTTCCTGCGCTCGGCCGGGCCGGAGGACGCCGCCGACGCCCTCTGGCTGCTCGACGTCGTCTCCGGCGAGGAACGCCTGGTCGCCGAGCCGGCGGCGCTGCTCGGCGACGACGCCGACCCGGCCGCGCTGTCGCCCGGCGAGCGGGCGCTGCGGGAACGGCTGCGGCTCAGCGCCGCCGGGATCGGCTCGTACGCGCTGGACGCCGCCGGCCGGGTCGCCGCCTTCGCGCTCGCCGGCCGGCTCTTCCGGGCCGACCTGGTGCACGGGGACGTGGTCGAGGTGGCCGTCGCCGGCCCGGTGCTCGACCCCCGGCCCGACCCGACCGGGCAGCGGCTGGCGTACGTCACCGACGCCGCCGACGGGGTGCGCCGGGGCGAGCTGCGGGTGGTCGACAGCGACGGCACCGACACCATGCTGGCCGGCGAGGACGCCGGGGTGACCTGGGGGCTGGCCGAGCACATCGCCGCCGAGGAGTTCGGCCGGTACCGGGGCTACTGGTGGGCGCCCGACGGTCGGTCCGTGCTCGCCGCCCGGGTGGACGACTCCCGGCTGCCCCGGTGGCACCTGCACGACCCGACCGACCCGGCCACCCCGCCGACCACCGTCGCGTACCCGGTGTCGGGTGGGCCGAACGCCGAGGTGAGCCTGCACCTGCTCGACCTCGACGGGGGCTGGGTGGACGTGCACTGGGACCGCGAGACGTACCCGTACCTGGCCTCGGTGAACTGGGCCGACGGCGGCCCGCTGATCACCGTGCTGCGCCGGGCCCAGCAGCACGGCCTGGTCCTCGCCGTGGACCCGCGCACCGGGGAGACCCAGGTGCACGCGGAGCTGGCCGACCCGCGCTGGGTCGAGCCGATCGCCGGCACCCCGGCGCACCTGCCCGACGGGCGGGTGCTGGTCGGCGGCGAACTGGCCCACGACGGGTACGACGCCCGCTGCCTCTTCGCCGACGGCACCCTGCTCACCCCGCCCTCGCTGTACGTGCGCCGGGTGGTCGGGCGGCTGCCCGGCGACGACGGCCCGGTCGACCTGCTGGTCGAGGCGAGCGACGGGGAGCCGAGCCAGCGGCACCTGTTCCGGGTCCGCACCGTGATCGGCGGCGGGGTGGACGCCCGCCGGATCACCACCGACCCGGGCTGGCACACCGCCGCCGTGGGCGGGACCGTGCTGGCCGTCGGCACCGCCTCGCTGGACCAGCCGGGCACCCGGTGGACGGTCCGGCAGGGCGACCGGGAGGTGGCGGTGCTCCGGTCGCTGGCCGCCACCCCGCCGTACGCCCCGCGCCCGGTGCTGGAGCGGGTCACCGACCGGCGGCTGCCCACGGCGGTGCTCTACCCGGGCTCCCACGTGGCCGGTCGGCGGCTGCCGGTGCTGCTCGACGTGTACGGCGGCCCGGGGCACCAGGAGGTGGTGGCCGCGCGGGCGGCCTGGCTGGAGCGGCAGTGGTGGGCCGACGCCGGCTTCGCGGTGGTCACCATCGACAACCGGGGCACCCCCGGGGTGGCCCCGTCGTTCGAGAAGGCGGTCCACCGGCGGGTCGCCGACGTGGTCCTCGCCGACCAGGTCGACGCGCTGGGCGCGCTCGCCGAGAAGCACCCCGACCTGGACCTCGACCGGGTGGCGGTCCGTGGCTGGTCGTTCGGCGGCTGGCTGGCCGGGCTGGCGGTGCTGCGCCACCCCGAGCTGTTCCGGTGCGGCGTGGTCGGCGCCCCGGTCACCGACTGGGCGCTGTACGACACCGCGTACACCGAGCGGTACCTGGGCCTGCCGGACGACGGCCCGGACGTCTACGCCCACCACTCGCTGGTGGAGTTGGCCGCCGAGCCGGTCGCGGCCCGGAGCCAGGCCCGGCCGCTGCTGCTGGTGCACGGGCTGGCCGACGACAACGTGGTGGCCGCGCACACCCTGCGGCTCTCCGCGGCGCTGCTGGCCACCGGCCGCCCGCACGCGGTGCTGCCGTTGACCGGCGCCACCCACCTGGCCGCCGGCGGGATCGCCGAGCACCTGCTCACCCAGGAGCTCGCCTTCGTCCGCGCCTGGGTGTAAGGAAGGGCCCCCTCTTAACGCATACGGTAGAGAAGGGTCCCCTTCTTACCAGAGGGCCGGGGGCGGCAACCCGGAGCAGGGGCGGGTCGCACGTGGGGTGCGACCATGGCGGCGGCGGGCGGTGCAGGATCACGCGGGAGCCGAGGTGGAGGTGACCATGACCGTGGCGGTGTTCGAGCACGACGGGCCATGGACCGACGAGGAGTACCTCGCCCTCGGCGAGACGTCGCAACGCGTCGAACTCTTCGACGGGAGCCTCCACGTGACCCCCGCCCCGACCCCGCGCCACCAGCGAATCTCCCGGAGACTCGGGAACCTGCTGGAAGCCGCAGCCGAGTCTGTCGGCCTGGAGTTGCTGGAAGCGGTGAACGTCCGGCTCAGACCCGGCCGGGTCGTCGTCCCCGACCTGGTGGTCGCCGAGATCGTCGACTTCGACGCGCTGTACGTCGAGGCGACCGACGTACGGCTGGTCTGCGAGATCGTCTCGCCGAGCAACGCGACCACCGACCGGGTGCTCAAGATGCACTACTACGCCGCCGCCGGCATCGACTGGTACCTGCTGGTCGACCAGGCGACCGGGGTGCTGCGGCTGTACCGGCGGCAGGGCGCGCACTTCGGGGAGCACGCGACGGCGAAACCTGGTGAGCCCCTGGCCCTCGACGGGCCGGTCACCGTCACCGTCGACCCGGCCGACCTGCTCCCCTAGCCGGTCCGCACCCGGCCGGCGAGAACCGCCGCATCGACCGGGCTAGTTGATCTCTCCTGGTCGGACGGACGATCTCGACGCCGCGTCTGCACGTGCGAGCGGCACTGATCGGCGTAACGTAGGTCACTACTTGGCGGCGCCGGTGCACGCCCCGGCGCGGTCGTGGTGTGCGCAGGTAAGCGACAGCGGGCGCGGATCCCCGGGCCCGCCTGTCCGGCAGGAGTTCCGTCCGCCGCCCGCGAGGGCCCCGTCAGGGAGACAACTGCAATGACTTCAACGGCAACGAGACCGCGCGGAGCGCGATCACGCGCCGCTATCGCGGCGAAGACGTTGCGTACCGACCGCTGGTGGATCCCCCCACTGGTCACGGTGGTCGGGCTCAGCGCCTGGTTGGCGTACGCGACGGTCCGGGTCTTCATGCACGACTGGTACTGGGTGGCGGACTACCACTACCTGACCCCGTTCTACTCCCCCTGCATCACCGAGCGGTGCCTTCCGGAGGCGTCGCACTTCGGCCGGTTCCTGCCTGGCTGGTGGATCATCCCCGAGGCCGCGCTGACCCTGCCGCTGCTGCTGTTGTTCCGGTTGACCTGCTACTACTACCGCAAGGCGTACTACCGGTCGTTCTGGCTCTCCCCGCCGGCCTGCGCGGTGCCGGACCGGCACCAGGCGTACTCCGGGGAGACCCGGTTCCCGCTGCTCGGGCAGAACTCGCACCGGTACTTCTTCTACGTCGCGGTGGTCATCTCGCTGATCAACAGTTGGGACGCGATCCTGGCCTTCCGCTCCCCCGACGGCTTCGGGTTCGGGCTGGGCAACCTGATCCTGGTCGGCAACGTGACCATGCTCTGGGCGTACACGATCTCCTGCCACTCCTGCCGGCACATCGTCGGCGGCCGGTTGAAGCACTTCTCGAAACACCCGGTCCGGTACCGGGCGTGGACCTGGGTGTCCTGGCTCAACGTCCGGCACATGCAGCTCGCCTGGATCACGCTCGGCACGCTGGCGCTGACCGACTTCTACATCATGGCGCTGGCCGCCGACTGGTTCCCCGACCTGCGGTTCATCAACTAGAGGGCGAGATGACCACCACCAGAGGCAGCGAAGAAGCAACCACGCGGATCGAACGGCACCACTACGACGTCGTGGTCGTCGGGGCCGGCGGGGCCGGGCTGCGCGCGGCGATCGAGGCCCGGCTGGCCGGGAAGAAGACGGCGATCATCTCGAAGTCGCTGTTCGGCAAGGCGCACACGGTGATGGCCGAGGGCGGCGCCGCCGCCGCGATGGGGAACGTGAACAGCCGGGACAGCTGGCAGGTGCACTTCCGCGACACCATGCGCGGCGGCAAGTTCCTGAACAACGTCCGGATGGCCGAACTGCACGCCAAGGAGTCCCCGCAGCGGATCTGGGAGCTGGAGACGTACGGCGCGCTCTTCGACCGGACGAAGGACGGGAAGATCTCCCAGCGCAACTTCGGCGGGCACGAGTACCCCCGGCTGGCGCACGTCGGCGACCGGACCGGCCTGGAGCTGATCCGGACCCTCCAGCAGAAGATCGTCTCCCTCCAGCAGGAGGACCGGCGGCAGTTCGGCAGCTACGACGCCCGGATCAAGGTGTTCGCCGAGACCACGATCACCGAGCTGATCCTCGACGGCGACCGGATCGCCGGGGCGTTCGGCTACTACCGGGAGTCCGGGGAGTTCATCCTCTTCGAGGCCCCGGCGGTGGTGCTGGCCACCGGCGGGGTGGGCCGGTCCTACAAGGTCACCTCGAACTCCTGGGAGTACACCGGGGACGGGCACGCCCTCGCGCTGCGCGCCGGGGCCACGCTGATCAACATGGAGTTCCTCCAGTTCCACCCGACCGGCATGGTCTGGCCGCCGTCGGTGAAGGGCATCCTGGTCACCGAGAGCGTGCGCGGCGACGGCGGGGTGCTGAAGAACTCCGAGGGCCGCCGGTTCATGTTCGACTACGTCCCGGACGTCTTCCGCAAGCAGTACGCGGAGACCGAGGCGGAGGCCGACCGCTGGTACACCGACCCGGACAACAACCGGCGTCCGCCCGAGCTGCTCCCCCGCGACGAGGTCGCCCGCGCGATCAACAGCGAGGTCAAGGCCGGTCGGGGTACGCCCGCCGGCGGCGTCTTCCTGGACATCGCCTCCCGGCGCTCGGCCGAGGAGATCCGCCGCCGGCTGCCCTCGATGTACCACCAGTTCAAGGAGCTGGCCGACGTCGACATCACGAAGGAGCCGATGGAGGTCGGGCCGACCTGCCACTACGTGATGGGCGGCGTCGAGGTGGACCCGGACTCCGGCGCCGCGCAGGGGCACGTCCGTGGGCTCTTCGCCGCCGGTGAGGTCTCCGGCGGGATGCACGGCTCGAACCGGCTCGGCGGCAACTCCCTCTCCGACCTGCTGGTCTTCGGCAAACGGGCGGGTGGACACGCGGCCTCGTACGCCGACGGGCTGGCCGCCCGGCCGAAGGTGGCCGTGGCGGCGGTGGAGGCCGCCGTGGAGACGGCCCTGGCGCCCCTGCAGCGGGAGACCGGGGAGAGCCCGTACACCCTCCAGCAGGACCTCCAGGCGGTGATGGGGGACCTGGTCGGGATCATCCGCCGGCAAGACGAGCTTGAGGACGCTCTGCGCAGGCTGGCCGAGCTGCGGGCGCGGGTCGCCACGGTCAGCGCGGCCGGCGGGCGGCGCTACAACCCGGGCTGGCACCTGGCGCTGGACCTGCGCAACATGCTGGTGGTCTCGGAGTGCACCGCGCTGGCCGCGTTGGAGCGGCGGGAGTCGCGCGGCGGCCACACCCGGGAGGACTTCCCGACCATGGACCCGGGGTGGCGCCGGGTGAACCTGGTCTGCGCGCTCGACGGCGAGACGGTGAGCCTGGCCCGCAAGCCGCTGCCGACGATGCGCCCCGAGCTGATCGGCCTCTTCGACCGGGCCGAGCTGGCCAAGTACCTGACCGACGAGGAACTCGCCGAGTTCGACGCCCGCACCGAGGAGGCCGGTAGCTGATGGGCAGCAGGAGACAGTTCCGGATCTGGCGGGGCGACGCGAGCGGCGGCGACCTGACCGACTACCAGGTGGAGGTGAACGAGGGCGAGGTGGTCCTCGACGTGCTCCACCGGTTGCAGGCCACCGACGCGCCGGACCTGGCCTGCCGGTGGAACTGCAAGGCGGGCAAGTGCGGCTCCTGCTCGATGGAGATCAACGGCAGGCCCCGGTTGAGCTGCATGACCCGGATGTCGACGTTCGAGGAGACCGAGACGGTCACGGTCACCCCGCTGCGGACCTTCCCGGTGATCCGGGACCTGGTCACCGACGTGTCGTACAACTACGAGAAGGCCCGGGAGACGCCGGCCTTCGCGCCGCCCGCCGACGTCGCCCCGGGCGACTACCGGATGCGGCAGGTCGACGTGGAACGCTCGCAGGAGTTCCGCAAGTGCATCGAGTGCTTCCTCTGCCAGACCGTCTGCCACGTGGTCCGCGACCACGAGGAGAACAAGCACGCCTTCGCCGGCCCCCGGTACTTCATCCGCGCCGCCGAGCTGGACATGCACCCCCTCGACACCCGCACCGACCGCAAGGAGTACGCCCAGGCCGAGCAGGGGCTCGGCTTCTGCAACATCACCAAGTGCTGCACCGAGGTCTGTCCGGAGCACATCAAGATCACCGACAATGGGATCATCCCCATGAAGGAACGGGTCGTCGACCGCAGGTACGATCCCCTCGTATGGCTCGGTAACAAGATCTTCCGGAGGGGTCAGGTGCCTCAGACCAGCGTGAGCAGCGGCCAGCACGAGGACGCCGTCCACTCCCACGCCGCATCAGGTGGGGTCCACTCGCACGCGGGTGGCTCGCACGACGCGTCCGCCGAGGTGCAGGCGCAGCAGGGCCTCAACTGGCACCGTGAGGTGCCCAAGCCGACGATGCCGCCGGTCGACGACAACGGCAAGCTCCCGCTGACCGAGCTGACCTTCGACCGGCCGGCGGCCCCGTCGCCGTTCGGCGACGACGTGACGTTCCCGCTCCCGCCGGAGCACCTCAACTTCGTCCACCCGAACCAGGACGAACAGTACTGATCCGGACACGAGACCGGGGGCCGCGGCACCGCCGCCGGCCCCCGGCCCCTTTCCACCCGCCGTCCCCCGCGGCGGGTGACCGGTCGACGCCCCGCCGGTCAGTCGGTGGTCGGTCGCTCGGCGGTCAGCAGGATCGGGCGGAGGGCATCGACGATGGGCGCGTCTGCCGGGAGCCAGGTGACCGTGTCCAGTTCGGCGGCGGTGAGCCAGCGCAGGGCCGCGTGCTCCAGCGGTTTCGGTTCGTCGTCGTGCAGCAGCCGCGCGGCGTACACTTTCAGGACGGAACGGCCATGGGCCATCCGGACGTCGCCACCGACCCTCGCACCGACCTCGACCCGCACGGCGAGCTCCTCGGCGCACTCGCGGACGAGCGCCGCGGTCTCGCTCTCCCCCGGCTCGACCTTGCCGCCGGGAAACTCCCACATCCCCGCCACCTCTGGCGGGGCGGTACGGGCACAGGCGAGCACCCGCCCACCGGAGATGATCGCCGCGCCCACGACGACCTTCAGGGCCCGCCGCTCGGGCTGGCCGCTGGCACTGGTCCGTTCGGTTCGCACGGGCGTCCAGCGTGCCAGATCAATCGGCGGTTTGGGTACCGTAGCGCGTCCGCTAGGTCAGGAGATGAGAGAAGTGTGGGCGTGGACACACCGTCCATGCGACGAGAGACTAGGGACCACCGACAAGACACGGGACGGCGACGATTTGGCCACAAGCCGGCAACGACGCCTGGGAGGTGCGGTGATGCGCGTGCTGTTCAGCGGCCGGGCGAAGCGCGACTACCTCAGCGACGCGCTCACCCTGCTGTCCGGATGGACCCGTGAGGGCGAGCAGATCAGACGCATCCTCGTGATCGACGACGCCCAGCACGCGGCCCTGACCGAACGGGTCAAGGTCGTCTCCGACGCGCTGCACCTGCGGCCGGAGATCAGCCGCAGCGCCGACGAGACCCAGATCCGCCTCGGGCACCGCGACGACGAGCCGTTGACCGAGGGTGAGGTCCTGCTGGCCGCGCGGATCGAGGACGCGTACCGCGCCGTCACCAGTTCCTGATCCACGCCACCGGCGGCACCCCACGTTCGGCCGACCGGGAACACGCTAGGCCCTCCGGCCCCTGCGCGCTGCCCCGCCACTGGCGCACCCCTCGTACCGTCGGACCCATGGCACACGCGACGTACGACCGCAAGGAGCAGTTCGAGCAGATCCAGAGCGGCCTGCTCGACGGGGAACAGATCATTGCCGTCTACGACGCCATCGGCACCGGCACCGGGTTCATCGGGCTCACCGACCGACGGGTGATCATCCAGGACCGCTCCTTCGTCGGCAAGCGGTACGCGATCACCAGCATCCCGTACTCGAAGATCACCAGCGTGAGCGTGGTGAGCAACAAGTCGTGGGGTGGCTCGTTCTTCTCCAGCGGCGCCATCGCCATCCACGTCGGCACCCACACCTACGAGATCGAGTTCCGGGGTGACCGCAAGAGCCACCACGTGCACAACGTGATCCTGCACTACATCTCCTGACCGGCCCCACCCCGGCCGGCGTGGAACAGCCGGGGCGGGGCAGGGCGGCCGGGGCGTTCAGAGCGGGTGGGTCAGGTTGACCTTGTTGCCGTCCGGGTCCTCGACGTGTGCCACCCGCTGGCCCCACGGCATGTCGTTCGGCGGGCCGAGCACCCGCCCGCCGGCGGCGGTCACCCGGTCGAGCAGTTCGTCGACGTCGGCCACGCCGACGGTGAGCAGGATCCGCTGCGGGGCGGTGAGATCCAGCCCCTCGGCGGCGACCAGGCCGAGTTCGGTGTCGCCCACCGCCAGCCCGAGGTAGAAGACCGGCCCCTCCTGGGGCGTCCGGCTGACCTCGACGGCACCGAGCACCGACTCGTAGAACCGGTGCAGGCGCGCCACGTCGGGCGTGACGATCGTCGGCTGGATGGTGGGCATGGGGTCCTCCCTCGGCGACGCGGGTCCGGTCGACCCGGGTACAAGGAGAGACGATCCCCCGCCCCGACAATCATCGCCTCAGCGGCGTCCCGTTCGCAGGTCGTCCCCGGCCGCCGCCCGCTCGTCGTACGCGGCCCGGGCGGCGAGCACCGTGCCGACCTCCCCCTCGACCAGGTCGAGCAGGGCCACCAGCCGGTCGGCGACCCGTACGCCGAGCGGGGTGAGGCTGTACTCCACGTGCGGCGGGATGCTGGTCTGCACCTCGCGGTGGACCAGTCCGTCGCGTTCCAGCGCCTGGAGGGTCTGGGACAGCATCTTCTCGCTGACCCCGTCCACCCGACGACGCAGCGCGTTGAACCGGTACGCCTCCGCGCGCAGCGCGGCGAGCGCCAGGATGCCCCACTTGCTGGCGATGTGCTCCAGGGTGCGACGGGAGTCGCAGTTGCGGGCGAAGACGTCGGCAATGAACTGCCCGTCGAGGTCGGCCGGCTCGGCCGCGCCGGGCTGGTCGGGGCGCTGGCTCATGGGCTCGACGGTACCCGGACAGCAGCACTTCCGGCAGCGACGGCACTTACCACAGGTTGGCACTTTCCAAAAGTTAGTGCACTATGGGCCGGGTGAGCCCTGACCCGAGGAGGAAGTCATGATCGTCGTCACCGGAGCCACCGGTCAGCTCGGCCGGCTCGTCGTCGCCGACCTGCTGGCGCGGGGTGTGGAGCCCGGCCGCCTCGTCGCGGCGGTCCGCAGCCCGGAGAAGGCGGCCGATCTCGCCGCCCGGGGAGTCGTCGTCCGGGAGGCCGACTACGACCGCCCCGACACCGTGCAGGCCGCCCTCAGCGACGCCGACCGGGTGCTGTTGATCTCGTCAAACGCCGTCGGACAGCGGCTGGAGCAGCACCGCGCCGTCGTCGAGGCCGCGTCCCGGGCGGGCGTGTCCCTGCTCGCGTACACCAGCGTCCTGCGCGCCGACACCTCCACGCTGCCCGTCGCGCCCGACCACAAGGCGACCGAGGAGCTGATCCGCGCCGCCGGGCTGCCCTTCGTCCTGCTGCGCAACGGCTGGTACACCGAGAACTACACCGGCAACCTGGCCGGCACGCTGGCGCACGGGGCGGTGCTGGGCAGCGCCGGCAGCGGCCGGATCGCCGCCGCCACCCGCGCCGACTTCGCCGCCGCCGCGGCGGCCGTGCTGACCGGGGACGGCCCCACCGACATCGGGTACGAGCTGGGCGGCGAGCCGTTCACCCTGGCCGAGCTGGCCGCCGAGATCACCCGGCAGAGCGGTACCGAGGTGGTCTACCGGGACCTGCCCCTGGACGCGTACGTCGCCGCGCTGACCGGCGCCGGGCTGCCCGAGCCGTTCGCCCGGCTGCTCGCCGACTCCGACGTGGCGGCGGCCGACGGCGCGCTGGACACCGACAGCGACGACCTGCCCCGCCTCCTCGGTCGCCCGGCCACCTCCCTCGCCGACGCCGTCGCCACCGCCCTCAAGGACTGATCCACTGTCGGGTGGCGGGGTGCGCCGGCCGGCCGCACCCCGCCACCCGGCGCGCAAGATCCAGTTTTGGCGAAAACCTGGGATACTCGTCCCCATGCGGGGGCGACTCTCCACGGTGATCAGGTTCTGGCGTTCGCCCGACGACCCGGTCCGACGCCGGCTGCTCCGTGTCGGCGCCGCGCTCGTCGTCGGCGCCACGCTCGTCACCACCGGCGCGGTGTCCAGCGTCGCCTGGATCCGGAGCACCGCGCAGGGGCACATCTTCACCGAGACGGACGTCCCCGAGGCCCCGGTCGCCCTGGTGCTCGGCACCCGGGTCCTGCCGGACGGCACCCCGTCGCCGTTCCTCAGCGCGCGGCTGGCGATCGCGCACCGGCTGTTCGCCGCCGGCAAGGTCCGCGCCATCCTGGTCTCCGGCGACAACATGAACGCCGACTACGACGAACCGGGCGCGATGAGCCGCTGGCTGGTGGCGCAGGGCGTACCGGCCGACCGGATCGTGCTCGACCACGCCGGCTTCGATACGTACGACTCGTGTGCCCGCGCGAAGCGGATCTTCGGGGTGGAGAAGGCGACCGTGGTCACCCAGTCGTTCCACCTGCCCCGCGCGGTGACCGTGTGCCGGCAACTCGGCGTCGACGTCAACGGCGTCGGCGACGAGACCGCCCGGGAGTACGAGCGGACCTGGCGGATCAGCTCCACCCGCGAGTACGGGGCCAGCGTCAAGGCGGCGCTGGACCTCCTCTCCGGCCGCGACCCGGTCCACCTGGGCCGCCGCGAGACCGGCGTCGACGACGCCCTCCGCGACGCGTAGCCACGCGCCGGGCCCACCGGGGTCACCCGGCTCGGAGCGCGGCCGGACCAGTTGCTGTCGACCTGCCCGCACGGACGGGGCAACCGCCCGTCCCGCCTGGCCGCGACGGCACACACCGCCGCTACAGCCGCTTGCGCATCTGGACCGAGGTGACCTCGAAGCCCATCTGCTCGTACAACGCGCGGGCAGCCTGGTTGAAGCCGAAGACGTTCAGCCCGATGGAGACCACACCCCACTCGCGGCACAGTTCTTCGGCGGCCTGGATGACCGCCCGGCCGTACCCCTGACGCCGCAGTTCCGGGCGCACCTCGAAGTCGTACCCGAAGGCGTGCCGGCCGTCCGACTTCTCCTCCACGTGCAGCCACACCATCCCGACCTCGACGGCACCGTCGTACGCGGCCCAGAGATGGTGCCCCGCTGTGCCCAGGCCGTCGGGCAGGAGCCGGTCGTAGTCCGTGCGGGCCTTCTCCCGCGCCTCCGGTAACGCCATCGCGCCGGAGGCCGCGACGTTCTCCGCGTAGTCGGCCTCCGCGCCCTGCCGATACCGGCGAAACTGCTCCTCGGTCATCGGTTCGAGCCGCAACGTCACCATGCCGAGACGGTAGGCGATGCGTGCCCATCGGGCCACAGGCTCCACGGGCATGGGCATCGATCCGCACTCACCCTCGCCGGTCCACGACGACCGTGCCGGCCGACGCCGGGGCTCCCTGAACGTTGGCGCTCTTCCGTCGCCTCACCCGGCGAGTCGCGTCGGTAATCCGCCAACGCTCAGGGTCCACCCCTCTCACGGCGGGCCGGACCGGTCAGCAGTCCGGGGCCTGCCAGAACCGGGTGTCCCGGTTGGCCACGTGCACGTGGTCGTCGTGACCGGGGTACCCGGGGCCGAGGATCTCCCGGAAGCCGCAGGACTGCGCGGTCCGCCACAACTGGCACTGGGTCGGCGCGCTCGCCAGGCCGAGGTCGGCGGCTTTGCCGTACGTGTGGAGGCTGTTCGGGGCGCCGCCGACCCGGCTGTTGCAGCCGATGCTGCGGAAGCCGGAGGTGATGACGATGGGCCGGTCGCCGAGTTTGTGCCGGAGCGCCTCCAACTGCCACATGACGCGCAGCAGGTTCGCCTGCACGGTGGCACCGGAGACGGCACCACCGAAGAATCCCGTCTCCCCGCATCCGCCGGTGAACTCGGCGTACGAGAAATGCCGGGGCGTACAGTCGGCATCCTGAATGGAGTAGATGACCGCGTACGTTTCCGGACCGGCGGTCTCCGTGGTGCTCTGGAGCCCGTAGCCCGCCTTGAACCGGCGTACCGCCGCACCGGTCGCCGGGCCGAAGAAGCCGTCCACGGCGAGGATCTCCCCGACGCCGACCCAGCCCGCGACGCGGATCTGCAACTGGGTGACGTCGTTGCCGACGGCCCCCTGGGAAAGCACCCGGGTCCAGGTGAAACAGTTCTTCGAACCGCTGATGTCGAACATGGCGGCCCCCGGAATGACGAGAGGTGACAGCCGTCGGACCGGACGAGCAAACTGCTTGGCGAGGCTCTCCGTATCCGCCGTCATTCCAGCTTGCCGCAGTCGCGCCGGCCCACCCAGTCAGGATCAGAATCCGGATACAAGCCGTCTCCGTGACGCCACGGTGACGCCCGTTCGGTCATCATGCGCGCTGCCAGAACGCGCTACAAATCCTTCGCGGTCACGCTTCCACAGCGATCACGACCGTAGGCCGAGCGCGCCGAGGGCGGCGGCGAGGCCGGCCGCCCGGACTACCGGAACCCATCCGGCGCGCTCGAAGAGCCCGACGACGCACCCGTCGGCCTGGAACCGGACCCGCACGAACTGGTCCGGGTAGTGCCGGGCCAGTCGCAGCAACGCCACCGTCGGGTCGACGACGCCCCGGGACGGGACGCCGATCCAGGGGTCCGCGTCGGGCCCGGGCATCTGGGGCACGACGAGCGGCACCTGCACGTCGGCCGGGACGGCGGCGTGCACCGCGCCGTCCAGCATGCGCAGGCAGAAGCCGACGGCCGCCTCGACCGAGGGCAGGCCCGGCGGGCTGATCCGCTCGTCCGGCGTACCAGGGGCCATCAGCTCCACCGACCACCAGCGGCCAGCCTCCCGTAACGGCTGGTCCGGGTCGGGACGCTGGTCGGTGACGGTGACCGCCACGTCGAGGCCGAGCCCGGCCCCGAGCCGGAGCACTGCGGCCAGCGGCGGCGTCACCGGCCGGACTGCCGCGACGATCAGCCGCGCCCCGGGCCGGCCGGCCGCCGCCTTCCGCACGAACCGGACGAGCGCGGGTACGGTCGTCCCGTCCGGGAAGACCAGGCCCTCGCGCAGGTCACGGTGCAGCGGCAGGCCACCGTCCGCGTCAAGGAGGTCCGCCGGCCGTACCCCGAGGGTGGCCGCGCGCTCCGCCAGCCGGTACCGCCGGTCGAGGCGCAGCACCGGCGCGCCGCCCGGCCACCCGGCGACGGGTACGCCCGGATCGTCGTGGTCCGCCCGCCACAGTTCGTGGGTGGCGAAACCGTCCAGATCGGTCAGGGTGACCGTCACCGCGTCGTGTACCCGCCCGCTGTCGCCGCAGCTCGTGCAGACGAACTCCGACGGCTCCAGGGCGGCGCCGGAGCAGTGCCGGCAGTCCTGGTCGCCGTCGAGAAGGCAGCGGCAGCGGCGCAGCCGGGTGCCCGGTACGCAGTCGGGGCAGGTCGCGTACCCGATCGGTTGGCCCTGCCACGACGGGGCCGGTGGTTCGGTCGCCCGCACCAGGGTGCCGCGCCGCCACCAGCTCACCTGGCCGGTGTCGGTGGCGCGGATCTCGTCGACCGGCGGGCCGTCGGGCAGCGGGACGTACCACCAGCGGCCGTCGCGCCACACCGCCTGCGCCCCGCCGACCCGACGCAGCAGCCGGCCGAGCCGCCGCGCCACCCGGGCCGGCCCGGCTGCCCCGGCCAGCACCGACCGCCACCCGACCGGGGCGGACCGCCCCGACCCGATCGCGTGTCCCGGGGCGTGTCGGCCCCGTTCGCGCAGCCCGGCCAGCGCGTCGGTCGGCGAGGTGGCGGCGAGCGCGGCGGGCAGGTCGGGAAAGCCCGCCCCGACCTCGTCGGGCACCCGTCCGCCGGGCACCTCGTACCGGACGTACCAGCGCGTCGCCCCCGGCCCTCGGCGGGCCTCGACCACCAGGTCCAGCCGCAGCAGGTCGGCGAGGCCGCGCAGCTGGGCCAACGCCCGCGCCGGATCCGGTGGCGCGGGCCGCCCCACGCTCCGCCCCACGAAGACCCGCCACGGCCGGTACGACCGCCCGGCGATCGCCGCCGCCACCAGCGCCTCCCGCTGGTCGGCGGGCGTGTCCGGGCGGTACCGGTGGCTCAGCGGCAGGGTCAGCCAGACCGGCTCCACCGTGGGCGGCGGCACCCCGACCGCCGTGGCCAGCTCGTCGACCAGCGGTCTCAGCGCCAACTCCCAGCCACCCGTACCGTCCGGCGTCGGCAGCACGCTTCCCGGCACGACACTGGCCGAGGCGACCGCGCCGGTGTCGAGATTCGCCACGGTCAGCACGAGCTGCGCCCGCCGCCGCCCGGCTCCCCCACAATCGACGCAGGCCACGGCCCGGGTGCCGGCCCCGGCACAGCGCGCACAGTCCCGGTAGGGTTCGTCGGCGTAGGTTCCCGCCTCGTAGAGCAGCCGGTCGCCGCCGATCCGGCACACGCAGGGCAGCACCGTGAAGGTCAAGCCGCTGCACCCGGGGCACTCCACCGCACTCATCCGGGGATCCTCCCGCTGGTCATCCGGGCACCCTGCGGGTGCAGGCTCCGTCGTGGTCGGCCCGCAGCACACAGCGCCGGCCCCCGGCCAGCCGGGCGTCACAGAAAACCCGATGCCGTACGCCCTGCCCGTCCTCGTACGACACGGTGATTTCGCCCGGATCGGTCTGCGCGAGTACGGCTGCCCAGCGGGCCACCACCCGGGCCAGCCGTACCGCTCCGGTCAGGTCCCCGGCGACCACCGGCAGGTGGATCACGAACCGGTCGGACATCAGGACACCCGCTGGTTGATCTCATGGGCGTGGTCGGACTGCCAGGCCCGCAGCGCCTCCCGGAACCGCCCGGTCTCCTCCCGGCCCTGCTCCAGCCGGTCATAGAGCACCGTCAGGTCGTCGGCGACCTGCCGAAGGAACTCGTGCACGTCGACCGGGTCGAGCCCGCGCCGGAACAGCCCCACCGTCCGGAACCGCTGCCACCGCACCTGCCACGGCCGCACCGGCACGTACGCCGACCGGTACACGCCCGGATCGTCCGGCTTGCCCCGCTCACCGGAGGGAGCCGCCCGCCGCCCCCTGAGCCTGCTTCGCATCCCGTCCCACCTCTCCCCTCGTTCCCGCCCCGACACGAGTCGTGACTGAGAGACTACGAAACAGGGGCACATGGGCGCAACACCCAAGTGACAGGGGCATGTTTGTGGGGGGTACAGGGGCGCGTTTGGATGTACCCCTCGGGCCATAAGGCTTCAGGGGTATGCGGATCGATCCACGCTCGCACACGCCGGTCTACATTCAGCTCGCCGACCTGCTTCGGAAGCAGATCGAATCAGGCGAGGTGGCACCCGGCTCGGTGCTGGCGAGCGAGACACGACTCAGCCAGGAACACGCGATCGGCCGCGAGAGCGTCCGCATGGCTGTGGCCATTCTTCGCTCGGAGGGACTGGTCAGCACGAGCCGCGGCCGAGGCACCTGGGTGCGCGAGACGCCTCGACGCAGCGACGCCGAACTCGCGCCGGGCGGGTCCGCCATCGCCCGGATGCCGTCGAGCCGGGAACGACGCGAGATGGATCTCGACGAGGGCGTACCCGTGCTGGAAATCCACAGCCCGGACGGCGAAGTCCAGATCGTCCCCGCCGACCAGACCCGGATCATCCGCCCCCAGTCAGCCTGACCCCACCCCCACCCCGCTGTCCGGAACCCTGCGGCAGGAGCCCGACCACCTTGCCCACTTATGCGCCATTAGTCACCCGACCCTACTTCCACCCTGAGAGATCTTGGAGCCGAGTGGCCCCTATAGGGGCCGAAATCTTCCAAGGTCTATTGCTGAGGCGATCGAGGCCAGCAGACTGGGAGGACATTGTGGTGATATGGGCGTCTCTGTGGATACGCGGCACCCAACAGGCAGAGCGACTCGGGAGATTCGCCCTCCAGAGGGGCACCCCTACCCACCCCCTTGAGCTCCCATGAAGGGGCATAAGGTGGCATAACCACAAGAAACACCCGAACCAGCCGGACGGTCGCCAAGAACGGTGGCGGTCTTCCGACGCCCTCCCCGGCGTGTCGCGTCGAAAAACCGCCAGCGCTCGGGATCGTGCATCAAAGGGGGATTGAGCGCGACTCTCGGCGGGCTGACCCGGGAAAGCGGGCAGGGGCATTAGATGAAGGTCGACGATCAGACGGAAGAGAAGGTCAGGAATGCCCTCCACTGGGCCGTGAAGCGTCGGGAGCACGAATTCGACGCGTCGCTCGCAACGTTCTCCACCCGGTCGGAGCGGTCAACGGCCCTTGAGTTGCTGATCGCCGTCAGTCGGTTCGTGACGTCCGACATCTGTGCCGGCGTACCGTCGTCGGCCCAGGTCACGGCACTGGCAGCCGAGATCTCGGCTACGGAGTCGTGGTCGACGGTGTCGACCGACGAGATCACCGCGTTCCTCACGCTGGCGGCCCGCGACGATCCGGCGGTGGACGGGCTCTCCGCCGAGACCTTCGTCGTCACGGCTTTCGTCGTCACCGCGAGCCTGCTGGCGATGCGCCCGAAGCAGGAGGGTCAGTGGTGGTTCGACTATCTCGACCAGGTCGAGTCGGCCCTCGAAGCGACCGGCTGAAAGTCAGCGTCATTCACCGCCGCTGTCCTGCGGCTCCCGGTCGGGTGAAGATTCCGTCCGGGGACGGGCGCGCAGGTGGGCGCGTTCACCCTGCCGGCCGAAGAGGCTGAGGAACTCGACCGGCTCCACGCCGGCCGCGCCGAACCAGTGCGGCACCCGGGTGTCGAACTCGGCCGCCTCGCCGGGTGACAGCACCAGGTCGTGCTCGCCGAGGACGACGCGCAGCCGCCCGTTGAGCACGTACACCCACTCGTACCCCTCGTGGGTCTTGAGGTCCGGTTCCCGCTGGTTGCCGCCGCCCGGCATGATGATCTTGTACGCCTGGATGCCGCCGGCTCGGCGGGTCAGCGGCAGCATCGTCATGCCGTGCCGGGTGACCGGGCGCAGGTGCACGCGCGGGTCGCCGGTCGGCGGGGCGTCCACGAGCTCGTCGAGGGTCACGCCGTGCGCCTTGGCCAGCGGGAGCAGCAACTCCAGGGTGGGGCGGCGGGTGCCCGACTCCAGCCGGGACAGCGTGCTGACCGAGATGCCGGTCGCCGCCGACAGGTCGGCCAGGGTGGTCTCCCGCTGCCGGCGCAGCGTGCGCAGCCGGGGGCCGACCGCGTCGAGGGCCCGGTCCAGGTCGTCCATGCCCACGAGCTTGCCAGAACAGCAACAAGATTTGCCACACCCACCGATCCTCCGCATGGTTGTCGCGGGAGGTGGTCACGGTGACCGAACAACTCAGGAGCAGGTACGACGTCGTGGTCGTCGGCGGTGGCGCGGCCGGGCTGAGCGGAGCGCTGATGCTGGCCCGCGCCCGGCGATCGGTGCTGGTCGTGGACGCGGGCACCCCGCGCAACGCCCCGGCCGACGGGGTGCACGGGCTGCTGGCCCGGGACGGGATGCCGCCGGCGGAGCTGCTGGAACGCGGACGGGCGGAGGTCCGGGGCTACGACGGCGAGGTGACCGTCGGCGAGGTCGACGCCGTCGTCCGCGAGGACGATGGGTTCCGGGTGACCCTGGCCGACGGCCGGGACGTCCGGGCCCGCCGGCTGCTGGTCACCACCGGGCTGGTCGACGACCTGCCCGAGCTGCCCGAGCTGCGCGCCCGGTGGGGGCGGGACGTGATCCACTGCCCGTACTGCCACGGTTGGGAGGTGCGGGACCAGGCCATCGGGGTGCTCGCCACCGGGCCGATGTCGGTGCACCAGGCGCTGCTGTTCCGCCAGTGGAGCGCCGACGTCACGTACTTCGCCCACACCGGGACGCCCCCGACCGAGGAGCAGGCCGAGCAGCTCGCCGCCCGGGGCATCCCCGTGGTGACCGGCGAGGTGGCCGCCCTGGCGGTCGCCGACGACCGGCTCGTCGGGGTCCGGCTGGCCGACGGCACGCTGGTCCCCCGCCAGGTGGTGACGGTCGCGGCCCGGATGGTGGCGCGGGCCGGGTTCCTGGCGACCCTCGGGCTCGCCGCGGTGGCGCACCCGTCGGGCATGGGCGAGCACGTCCCCGCCGACCCGACCGGCCGCACCGACGTACCCGGGGTGTGGGTCGCCGGCAACGTCACCGACCTCGCCGCCCAGGTCGGTGCCGCCGCCTCGGCGGGTGCCCTGGCCGGCGCGCACATCAACGCCGACCTGATCACCGAGGAGACCCGGCAGGCCGTCGAGGCGTACCGGGAGGCGTCCGCCCCCGTGGCCGGGCGGTAGTCGTCAGGCGGCGCGGCGTCGGGGTCAGTCCCACCAGAACCACCAGGACGGCGCCCCCACCACCTGCTCGGCGTACGCCTGGAGGCTGCCGGCGCCCTGCCAGACGTTGTCCGGACAGAAGGCGAAGTGCTCGGCGGCGACCCGGCGGGCATGCTCGATCGAGGTGGGTGGCGCGGCGACACTGAGCTGCAGGGTGTCGAAGCCGACCCCGACCACCCGTACCCCGAACCGCTCCTCCCAGCTCCGCAGCACCGCCGAGAGCTGGCCGGCGTCCCCGACGTGGTTCGCCGGGCCGGACCAGCCGGTCACGGCCAGCGTGTCCGCGCTGCGGGCGGCCGGCACCAGGCCCAGCCGGGTCGAGCCGGCCACCAGGAACTCCGCGTACCCGTCGGCGCAGTCGTCGGCCGGCTCGTCGGGCTCACCGGGAGCGGCCAGGCCCGGCCAGGTCCGGCCGAACGGAGCGGTCGCCTGGCCCGGGGCGTCGGGGTCGTCGTCCTCGCCGGTCGTCGTGCTGTCCCGCCACCAGGCGGCCAGCACCTGCGCCGGGTCGTGCCGGTCCGGTGCCGACATGCCGGCCGGCCAGACCTCGCCGGCCACCCAGGGCCGGGTCTCGTCGCTGGCCAGCCCGGTCAACAGCAGCGGCCACAGCCCGGACTCCCGGTGCCGGGCCCGCAGCCGCGCCCAGAGCCCGAGATCGGTCACCGACTCGTCGCTCAACCAGTACCCCGGCGGGCCGCCACCCTCCGGCGACACCGGCCGCCCCGGCGGGAGCATGTCCGGCGGCAGGGCGGCGAGCAGACGGGAGAGGTCGGCGGTCATGGCGGCAGAGTAGGCGACCGGTACGACGGAAACCGCACCCACCAGTCAGGACTCGACCCGTCCCGGTCTCCACGCGCTCGCTGCCGCAGCTCCCTGCCCGGCCTCCTCCTACGACAGGAGGGGGACAGTCCTCAGCTCGGAGATCGATGGTGACCCTGCATCAGCCACAGGCCGGCACGCCTCGCTCGTGTCGCAACCTGGGCAGCGGGTGGCCCAGGCCGCCGCTAGGGTCCGGGAATGGTGGAGACACGTCTCGATCCCACAATCGCTCCAGTGCTGGCGCGCACGGGCGACGAGCGTTCGGTGCTCGAATCCTTCCTCGACTTCCATCGCGCCGTGGTGCTGCGCAAGCTGCGTGGGGTCTCCGAGACCGATGCCACCCACCGTCTGCTTCCGTCAGCGACCACGCTCACCGGCCAACCCCGGCGAACCGCCCCGTCATCCGCACTGTCTGCCGTCGACCCCGCCCCTGCCAGGTGAAGCGAGCCTCCGCCCGGCCCGCCACGTCACGGCGGACCTTGACGGCGTACGCCTACGGGAACAGCCAGGACTCAGACGTCGAGCAAGGAGTCTGTGCTCACCTCCGCCACAACCCGGCTCCGGCTGCGCTCAGACGTTGAAGCGGAACTCGACGACGTCGCCGTCCTGCATCACGTACTCCTTGCCCTCGATGCGGACCTTGCCGGCCGCCTTGGCCGCCGCCATCGAACCGGCCGCGACCAGGTCGTCGTAGGAGACCACCTCGGCCTTGATGAAGCCGCGCTGGAAGTCGGAGTGGATCACCCCGGCGGCTTCCGGGGCGGTCGCGCCGACCGGGACGGTCCAGGCCCGTGCCTCCTTCGGCCCGGCGGTCAGGTACGTCTGGAGGCCGAGCGTCCGGAAGCCGACCCGGACGAGCTGGTCCAGCCCCGGCTCGGACTGGCCGATCGACTCCAGCAGCTCGCGGGCCTCCTCCTCGGGCAGGTCCACCAGCTCGGACTCGATCTTGGCGTCCATGAAGACCGCCTCGGCCGGGGCGACCAGCGCCCGCAGCTCGTCGAGGAACTCGGCGTTGCCCAGCTCCTCCTCGTCGACGTTGAAGACGTAGAGGAACGGCTTGGTGGTGAGCAGGTGCAGCTCCCGCAGGTGCTCCAGCTCGATCTTCGCGGCGGCGGCCCCGGCGTACAGGGTGGTGCCGCCGTCGAGGACCTCGACCGCCTGCTTCGCCGCGGCCACGGCGGCGGCCCGGTCCTTGCGGAGCTTGGCCTCCTTCTCCAGCCGGGGCAGCGCCTTCTCCAGGGTCTGGAGGTCGGCCAGGATCAGCTCGGTGTTGATCGTCTCGATGTCGTCGGACGGCGAGACCTTGCCGTCGACGTGCACCACGTTCGGGTCGGAGAAGGCCCGGACGACCTGGCAGATCGCCGACGCGTCGCGGATGTTCGCCAGGAAGGCGTTGCCCCGGCCCTGCCCCTTCGAGGCGCCCCGGACCAGCCCGGCGATGTCGACGAACGACACCGGCGCCGGGAGCACCTTCTGCGAGGAGAAGATCTCGGCCAGCTTGCCCAGCCGCTCGTCGGGCAGCCCGACCACGCCGACGTTGGGCTCGATGGTGGCGAACGGGTAGTTCGCCGCGAGCACGTCGTTCTTGGTCAGCGCGTTGAACAGGGTGCTCTTGCCGACGTTGGGCAGGCCGACGATGCCGATGGTGAGACTCACGACGGGCCAGTTTACGCCCCACCCCCACCCTCCCCCGCCCCACCGTCCACCCGCCCCACCTTCCACCCCCGCCCTCCGCTGCCGTGACCACGGGATCGCGTCAGCGTGGGGAGCCAGCTCTGACGCGAACCCTTGATCGACGAAACTCCGGCGGGGAGGAGGGACGGGAGGTCAGGTAAGGAGGCGGGGGGTGAGGGGGGTTTCCCGGACGGTGCCGTCGGGGGCGCGGGTGAGTTCGTACGCGCCGACGCCCTCGCGGTCGGCGACCGCCTCGACCAGGCGGGTACCCCGGTAGACCAGCCCCACCCCGTCGTCGGTGCAGTGGCTGGTGGGCAGCGTCCCGTCGGCGACCAGCCGGTGCATCATCGGCCGCCGCCGTTCCTCGCTGTCGTAGTGCACCCCGTTGCCGTACGGCAGCCAGCCCAGCCCGTCGGTGAAGGCCCGCAACTCCCGCCCGAAGCTGTCGGTGCTGCCGCCGACGTGCCAGCAGATCGAGCCGGCCGAGACGCCCGCCAGCACCACCCCGGCCTGCCAGCACTCGTGCAGGATCTCCGCCAGCCCGTGCACCCGCCACACCGCGCAGAGGTTCGCCACGCTGCCGCCGCCGACCCAGACGACGTCCTGGGCGAGCAGGTGGGCACGCAGGTCGTCGACGTTGGGCATGGGGAACAGGGCCAGGTGGGACATCCGGAACCGGGTACCGGCGAACGCCCCGTACAGGGCCGTGAACGCGGTGGGCTGGTCACCGGCGGCCTGGCCGAGGTAGCACAGCCGGGGTTCCGGTCCAGCCTGCGCCAGCTCGGCGGCCAGGTCGAAGACCGGACCGGGCCGCATGTCGTACGGCCCCTGGCCCCGGCTGAACAAGCTCATGCTGGTGGCGATGATGGTCGGTGCACTGGCAGGCATGTCCGCCCTCTCCTCGATCGGTGACCGGCCATCCCGCCGATCGATGACCGGTGCCGCCATCCTGCCCCAGGGAACCCCGCGCCCCACCTGGCGTGCTCACCGCGCCCGGCAACCAGCCCGACCAGCTCCGACGGCCGGAGGGTCAGCGACGAACGGGAGATCACCAACGGCCGGAGGCTCGCCGGCGGCCGGAAGATCATCGACGAGCGGAAGATCAGCAGCGGTCGGCGGATCGGCAGCGGGTGGCAGGTCTCGCGGGGGCGACAGGTCGTGGGCGGGCCGCCGGGGCGCCGGGACCACCGGCCGGCACGAGGCCGGATCCACCGGCGGCACGGAGGGCGGGACGACCGGCGGCACGGAGGGCGGAAGCACCGGTGGCGCGGACGGCGGGGCCCCAGCCCTTCGCTGGGCCGGGTCCGCCGTCGGCTCGTGGGCCGGCAGGGTCGCCCGGACGGCGGCGGATAACTCGCGGGCCGCCGCAGCCGGCAGGGTGTACCGGTGCGCGGCGGACGCCCCGGCCGCGGCGGACTCGCCGAGCATCCACCGCACCTCGTCGACCGTCCACCCGAGCCCGGGACGGGTGGCGATCTCCCGTACCAGCCGCAGCCCCACCCGGGTGTCGTCGTCGTAGAACCGCATGCACCAGTGGTGCGCCCACATGCCGAGGGCGCGCAGGCCGGCGGCGTCGAGCGACCCGGCGAGCCGGCCACAGGCGGTCTCCGGGAACGGCCGCCCAGGCTCGTCGGCCGCCCGGTCCCGCTCGATCGCCCCGTACGCCGCCGGGGCGACCGCCCGCATCCGGTCGTAGAAGCCCTGGACCACCGTACGGTCGAGTGGCGTCTGCCCCGATCGCATCAGCGGACCTCCCGTCCGGCCACGCTCGCCATCGCCGCCCCCTTCTTGAGTTGGTGGCGGGACGGTACCGGCCCCGACCGACACTTTCGGCCCCGCTGCCCCGTTTCCCACCCCGCGATCCGACTGCGGCGGTGACCCGGCCGGGGCGGGCCCGAGGCGGGACGAGGTGTTAACAAGGGGCCCTTCCTCTACCGGAAGCGTTAACAGGGGGCCCTTCCTTCAGGTCCGAATACCGCGAGCCGGTGGGGTGGGCAGGGAGGCAGGATCGGGGGTGTGGAGTTGGACTTCGAACGGTGCTACCGGGCCGTGGACAGCCGTGACCAGCGGTTCGACGGGAGGTTCTACACCGGGGTCACCTCGACCGGCATCTACTGCCGGCCGTCCTGCCCGGCGGTCACCCCGAAACGACGTAACGTCCGGTTCTTCCCGTCGGCCGCCGCCGCGCAGCGGGCCGGCCTGCGGGCCTGCCGGCGGTGCCGCCCGGACGCCGCCCCCGGCTCGCCGGACTGGGACGTCCGGGCCGACGTGGTGGGGCGGGCGATGCGGCTGATCGCCGACGGGGTGGTGGACCGGGACGGCGTGCCGGGGTTGGCGGCCCGGCTCGGGTACACCGAACGGCACCTGCACCGGATGCTGCGCGCGGAGATGGGGGCCGGACCGGTCGCGCTGGCCCGGGCCCAGCGGGCGCAGACCGCCCGGATCCTGATCGAGACGACCGGGCTGGGCCTGGCCGAGGTGGCGTTCGCGGCCGGGTTCGGCAGCGTCCGGCAGTTCAACGACACGATCCGGATCACCTACGGGGTGCCGCCGTCGCAGTTGCGGGCCGGCCGGGCGGCCGTCGCGGGCGCCGGGACGATCACGCTGCGGCTCGCGTACCGGCCGCCGCTGCACGCCCCGGCGCTGCTGGACTTCCTGGCCCGACGGGCGGTGCCCGGGGTGGAGCGGGTGCACGACGGGACGTACCACCGGGGGTTGACCCTGCCGCACGGGCCGGCGGAGGTCGCGCTGACCCCGACGGCCGGGCACGTCTCGGCGACGCTGCGCCTGGCCGACCTGCGCGACCTCGCGCCGGCGGTGGCCCGCTGCCGCCGGCTGCTCGACCTCGACGCCGACCCGGCCGCCGTGGACGGCACGCTGGCCGCCGATCCGGCGCTCGCCGCGGCGGTGGCGACCGAGCCCGGGGTACGCCTCCCCCGCGCCGTCGACGGCTTCGAGATCCTCCTCCGCGCCATCATCGGCCAACAGATCTCGCTGACCGCCGCCACAACCACCCTCACCCGCATCACCGCCGCCACCGCCACCGCCACCGCCACCGCCACCGCCACCGCCACCGCCACCGCCACCGCCACCGATGATCATGGGGTTGACGGTGGGCCGGGGCTCGGTGAGTGCCGCGAACTCCATGATCAACCCCTGCGGGCGTTCCCGACGGCGGAGGAGGTGTTGGGGTTGCCGGACGGGGTGTTCGGGATGCCGGCGCGGCGGCGGGAGACGATCCGGGCGGCGGCCCGGGCGGTCGCCGACGGGTCGCTGGACCTCGACCCGGGCGGCGACCGGGAGGAGACGGTACGCCGGCTCGCCGACCTGCCCGGGATCGGCCCCTGGACGGTCGGGTACGTGGCGATGCGGGCCCTCGGCGACCCGGACGTCCTGCTCCCCACCGACCTGGCGGTACGGCGGGGCGCCGCCGCGCTCGGCCTGTCCGACGACCCGAAGACCCTCGACGCGTACGCCGACCGCTGGCGCCCCTGGCGGTCGTACGCGGTGATCAGACTCTGGAGAGCGGCATGACCACGGCAGACCCGATCGACAGCACCGTGCAGGACACCCCCGCCGGCCCCCTGGCCCTCCTCGTCGGGCCGACCGGCGCGGTCCGGGCGGCCGGGTTCACCGGCGACCCGCAGGACCTGGTGCCCCGGGTGCACCCGAGCCTGCGGGGACCGCTGCGGCACCGGGCCGACCTCGGCCCGGTGAGCGCCGCGGTCGACGCCTACTTCGCCGGTGACCTGACCGCGATCGACCAGGTACCGGTCGAGCAGCACACCGGCGGGGCATTCATGAGCCATGCCTGGCAGGTGCTGCGGGAGGTCAAGCCGGGCGAGCCGGTGACGTACACCGCGTTCGCCGGGCTGGCCGGCCGGCCGCTCGCGGTCCGGGCCGCGGCGGCGGCCTGCGCGCACAACGCGGCGGCGCTCTTCGTGCCCTGCCACCGGGTGCTGCGCACCGACGGGACGCTCGGCGGGTACCGCTGGGGCCTGCCGGTGAAGACCTGGCTGCTCGCCCACGAGCGCCGCTGACCCCGCCCGCGAGCACCGCCCGACAGCAACGCCGCCCAACAGCAGCGCCGCCCAACAGCAGCACCGCCCGACACCAGCACCGCCGGGCATCAGCGCCGCCGGACAGCAGCGCCGCCGGAGACGCGCGCGGGGAGGAGCGGGTGCGCCGCGACGCGGACGGTGGGCCCGAGCGGTCGATGACCGTGGGCGGTCGATGACCGTGGGCGGTCGGTGACCGTGGGCGGTCGATGACAACAAGCTGACAGCCGGAACAGTGACATTTACCGATACGGTCAGATCGTGCCTGCGGAGCGCGACCGCGAGCCGGCCCCGACGACGAAAGCCGGCCGACATCCCCCGGCCGCGTCGGCGGGCGGGGGCCGGTCGGCGGGGCGCGGCCGGTTGGCCAACCTGTGGCGGCTGCGCGGCTACCTGCGACCGTACGCGGCCGAGTTCGGTTGGCTGCTGGTGGCGGCGCTCGCGGGCACCGGGGCGAGCCTGGCCGTACCCCTGGTGGTGCAGCGGGTGGTGGACGGCCCGGTGGCCCGGCGCGAGCCCGGCGGGCTGCTCAGCCTCGGCGCCCTGGTGCTGGTGCTGGGCCTGGTCGAGGCGCTGCTGATCTTCGTGCGGCGGTGGATGCAGTCCGCCTCGTCGGTCGGCATGGAGGCCGCCCTCCGGGCCGACCTCTACGCGCACCTGCTGCGCCTGCCGACCAGTTTCCACGACCGGTGGCACTCCGGTCAGCTCCTCTCCCGCGCCACCAGCGACCTGTCGGTGCTGCGCCGGTTCCTCTCCTTCGGCCTGTTCTTCCTGATCCTCAACCTGGTCACCTACGTCGCCGTGGTGGTGCTGCTGATCCGGCTGCACCCGCCGTTGGGCCTGCTGGTGGCGGCGAGCGCGGTGCCGCTGTTCCTGATCAGCCGCCGGTTCGCCCGGCACTACCACGCCGCGTCCCGCCGGATGCAGGACCAGCAGGGCGAGGTGGCGACCCTGGTCGAGGAGACCGCGCTGGGGCTGCGCACCACCAAGGCGTACGGGCGGGGGCCGGAACTGGCCGCCCGGTTCGCCGGCAACGCCCGCGCGCTGCACGACATCGGCGTCGGCAAGGCCCGGCTGCTGGCCCGTACCTCGGCCCTGTTCGACCTGGTCCCCAACGGCACGCTGGCGGTGGTGCTGGTCACCGGGGTGGTCCTGGTGAGCCGGGGCGGGCTCACCGTCGGGGCCCTGGTCGCCTTCGTCAGCCTCCAGTTGATGCTGGTCTGGCCGGTGCAGTCGCTGGGCTGGATCATCGCCAACGGCCAGGAGGCCGCCACCGCCGCCGACCGGATCCGGGAGGTGCTGGACACCCGGCCGGCGATCGTGGACGCGCCGGGCGCGCTGGCGCCGCCCCGGGCCGGGGTACGCGGCCGGCTCACCTTCGAGCAGGTCACCTTCCGGTACCCGGACAGCGGCGCCCCGGTGCTGCGCGGGGTGGACCTGACCGTGGCGCCGGGCGAGACCCTCGCCCTGGTCGGGGCCACCGGCTGCGGCAAGAGCACGCTGCTGTCGCTGGTCCCCCGGTTGCAGGAGGTGACCGGCGGGCGGATCACCCTGGACGGCCACGACCTGCGCGACCTGCGGCTGTCCACGCTGCGCCGGCTGGTCGGGGTGGCCTTCGAGGAGCCGACGCTGTTCTCCATGTCGGTCCGGGAGAACCTCACCCTGGGTCGGCCGGACGCGGGCGAGGACGAGATCCACGCCGCCCTCGCCCTGGCCCAGGCGGAGTTCGCGTACGACCTGCCGTGGGGGCTGGCGACCCGGGTGGGCGAGCAGGGGCTCTCCCTCTCCGGCGGCCAGCGGCAGCGGCTGGCCCTGGCGCGGGCGGTCCTCGGCCGGCCGGCGCTGCTCGTGCTGGACGACCCGCTCTCCGCTCTCGACGTGCACACCGAGTCGCTGGTGGAGGCGGCGTTGAAACGGGTGCTCCGGGACACCACGGCGCTGCTGGTGGTGCACCGCCCCTCGACGATCGCGCTGGCCGACCGGGTGGCGTTGCTGGAGCAGGGGCGGATCACCGCCGTCGGCACCCACTCCGACCTGCTCGCCACCGTGCCCGCGTACCGGTCGGTGCTCTCCGCCGACCCACGCCCCGCCGCCGGTGCCGGGGTGTCGTCGTGACCGCCCTCGGGGACCGGGACACCGACCGGGGCGACGGGACGCAGCCGCAGCGGTGGCGGGGCGTCTCCACCGATCCGGACGCCGACCGCAGCCTCGCCGAGGACACCTCCCCGGCGGCGGTGGCCCGGCTCCGGGTGCGCAGCCGGGCCCTGCTGCGGGACCTGCTGCGCCCGCACCGCCGCCGGCTCGGGCTGGCGGTGGCGCTGCTGCTGGCCCAGAACGCGGCCGGGATGGCCGGGCCGTACCTGGTGATGCTCGGCATCGACCGGGCCGCCGGGCCGCTGCGGGCCGGCGACCCGGTGCCGCTGGTGGCGGTGGCCGCCGCGTTCGTGGTCGCCGCCGGGATCGAGTACGCGGCCCGGCGCGGCTTCCTCGTCCTGTCCGCCCGGCTCGGCCAGGCCGTCCTGCTCGACCTCCGGCAGCGGGTGTACGGGCACTTCCTGCGGCTGTCGGTGACGTTCCACGAGCGGTACACCTCCGGCCGGATGGTCTCCCGGCTCACCAGTGACCTCGACTCGATCGGCGAGCTGGTCGACGGCGGGATCGACAGCCTGGTCCTCGCCGGGTTGTCGATCGTGTCGATCGCCGGTGTCCTGCTCTGGCTGGACCTGCCGCTGGCCGCCGTGACGCTGCTCGCCTTCCCGCCGCTGCTCTGGCTGTCCCGGTGGTTCGCGCGTGCCTCGGCCGACGCGTACCGGCGCACCCGGGAGGCGGTGGCGCTGGTCATCGTCCACTTCGTGGAGTCGTTGCGGGGCATCCGCGCGGTGCAGGCGTACCGGCGGGAGCGGCGCAACGAGGCCATCTTCGGCGTCGTCAACGACGACTACCGGGTGGCCAGCCGCCAGGCCTTCCGGCTGATCGCCACGTACTCGCCGGGGATCAAGGTGATCGGCAACGTCACCGTGGCGGTGGTGCTCTGCTACGGCGGCCTGCGGGTGCTCGACGGGGAGACCGGCGTGGGGGTGCTCGCCGCGTTCCTGCTCTACCTGCGCCGGTTCTTCGAGCCGATGCAGGAGCTGAGCCAGTTCTACAACTCGTTGCAGTCGGCCACGGCGGCGCTGGAGAAGCTCACCGGGGTGCTGGACGAACGCCCGTCGGTGCCCGAGCCGGCCCGCCCGGTGCCGCTGCCCGCCGAGGGCCGCCGGGGCGCGGTGGAGTTCCGGTCGGTCACCTTCGGGTACCGCGCGGACGCGCCGATCCTGGCCGGGCTGGACCTGACGGTGCCGGCCGGGCAGACCGTCGCCCTGGTCGGCCCGACCGGGGCGGGCAAGTCGACGCTGGCGAAGCTGCTCGCCCGGTTCCACGACCCGGTCACCGGCACGGTCACCCTCGACGGGGTCGACCTGCGCGACGTCGCCGACGCCGACCTGCGCGCCGCAGTGGTGCTGGTGACCCAGGAGAACCACCTGTTCACCGGCACGGTGGCGGAGAACATCCGGTTCGGCCGGCCGGACGCCGACGACGCGGCGGTGCGGGCCGCCGCCCGCGCGATCGGCGCGCACGACTTCATCGCCGCGCTCCCCGACGGGTACGACACGCAGGTGCACCGGCGCGGCGGCCGGCTCTCCGCCGGGCAGCGGCAGCTCGTCGCGTTCGCCCGCGCCTTCCTGGCCGACCCGGCGGTGCTGATCCTGGACGAGGCGACCTCCTCGCTGGACGTGCCCACCGAGCGGCTGGTGCAGCACGCCCTCGGCACCATCCTGCGGGACCGGACCGCCCTGGTCATCGCGCACCGGCTCTCCACGGTGGAGACCGCCGACCGGGTCCTGGTCCTCGACGGCGGCCGGATCGTCGAGGACGGCCCACCCGAACGGTTGATCGCCACCGGCGGCCGGTACGCGGGCCTGCACCGACAGTGGCGGAACTCGTTGGTGTGACCGACACCGCCGCCGGTTCACAAGCTGGTGATCATCGCGTCACGGGCGTGACACCGCCCGCCCCGACAGTAGGGCCACGTTTTCGCAGCTCAGAGGAGAACGATGGCACCTGTCCCGCCGACCGACGCCGAACTCGACACGTTCATCCGCGCCCGGCTCGCATCCCTCGGCATCGACCTCGACCAACTTCCCCCCGGCACCACCGCCGACCCGGTCACCGGCTCGCCCGGCCGCGACTCGGTGCTGGCCTCCCTGCGCTCGTTCGTCCGCTCCACGGTCACCGCGCTGGCCGCGTACCAGATGCCGGCCCCGGCCGGCACCGACCCGGCGGTCGCGATGGCCCTGTCCCAGCAGCCCGCGCCGATGCTCTACCCCTCGATCAGCACAGAATGGCGGGACCGATGAGCGCCGAACCCCTCGACCGGAGCATCGACCGCCGGGCCTTCCTGGCCCGCACCGCCGCCCTCGCCGCCGTCTCGGCGGTCGGCGCGTCGGTGACCCTGCCCGGGATCGCGTCGGCCGCCCCGCCGGTGACCGGGCCCACCAGCAAGGTCACGTGGAACCCGGCGCTGGACGTGCCGAACGCCTTCGTCAAGCCCCGCCCCGAGGCGATGGCCGACCCGACCGAGTTGACCATCGCCGAGGCCGCCTGGATGATCCGCCACGGCAAGCTCACCCCGGTGGAGCTGGTCAAGGCGTACCTGGCCCGGATCGAGGCGTACGAGGGCACGTACAAGGCGTTCAACCTGGTGCTCGCCGAGGCCGCCGTGAAGGCCGCCCGGCAGGCCGCCAACCGGCCGTACCGGGGCGCGCTGCACGGCATCCCGCTGGCCGTCAAGGACAACTACTGGACCGCCGGGGTCCGGACCACCGCCAACTCGTACCTGTTCGCCGACTTCGTGCCGCCGTACGACGCCACCTCGGTGGCGAAGCTGACGGTCAACGGGGCGATCGTGCTGGGCAAGACCCAGATGGGGCCGCTGGCCACCACCCGGGCCACCACCCCGGACGGCGTGGTCACCACGGTCAACGCGTGGACCCCGAACAACCCGGCGACCAACCCGGGCGGCTCCTCCACCGGCACCGCCACCGCCGTGGCCGGCCGGCTCGCCGCCAGCGGCACCGGCACCCAGACCGGTGGCTCGATCACCGCTCCGGCGAACGCGCAGAACCTGACCGGGCTGAAGCCGACCATGGGCCGGGTGTCGCTGGCCGGGATCATCCCGCTCAGCTACACCCGGGACCACCCCGGCCCGCTGGCCCGCGACGCCAAGGACGCGGCGATCATGCTGACCGCGATGGCCGGCGAGGACGCCGCCGACCCGCGTACCCAGGGGCTGCCGGCGCTGCCGAACCTGATCAACGCGGCCACCCCGAAGCGCACCGGGGACCGGGTCGTCATGCGGTGGAAGACCCGCATCGGCGTGCTGCCCGGGTTCACCTCCGGCACCTCGGCCACCGCCCAGGCCCGCCGGGCGTACCTGGACACCCTGGCCGGCATCGAGGGCGCCACGCTGGTCGAGGTGCCGCTGCCCGACGACTGGGACCTGCTCACCGGCACCGCCTTCAACAACGTCCGGCTGCCCGAGCGCAGCGAGCCGTTCATGCCGTACCTGCGGCAGGACCTGCGCGGCTTCGGAGTGTCGGTGACCGGCTGGTTGCAGGGCGCGCTGCTCGGCTCGAACGAGTTCCTCACCGGCCAGCGGGCCAAGCTGCTGCTCATGGAGCGGGTGCTGGACCAGATGTTCGACGCCTGCGACGTGGTGGTGCAGACCGGGCCGGTGCCGTTCGACATCCTCGGCCTGCCGGAGATCGCCTTCCCGATCGGCTTCGACGGCACCGGGGTGCCGATCGGCACCATCCTCGGCGGCCTGCCGTACGGCGAGGACCGGCTGCTCTCGGTCGCCGCCGCGTACCAGGCGCTCACCGACTGGCACTGGCGCCGGCCGGCGGACCCGGCCCCGGCGGCGGCGGCCCGCAGCGCCGCGCCCGGCGGCGCGCTGCGGCTCACCGCCGAGGAGGTCGCCGAGCTGAGCCAGTGAGCCGCCCGGCTCCGCGCCCGCCCGCGGGCCCCGCGTATTCCCCACGCGCGGGGCCCGCAGGCGGCTCTACCATCGACCGATGACCGACCCGACCACGGCGCAGCGCACCGGCCGGCCCGAGCGTCCCACCCTGGACGGCATCGAGGAGACCTGGTCACGGCGCTGGCAGTCCGACGGCACGTACGCGTTCGACCGGACCCGGGACCGGTCCGACGTGTACGCGATCGACACCCCGCCGCCGACGGTCTCCGGCGAACTGCACATGGGACACGTCTTCTCGTACACCCACACCGACATCGTGGCCCGGTTCCAGCGGATGCGCGGCAGGACGGTGTTCTACCCGATGGGCTGGGACGACAACGGGCTGCCCACCGAACGCCGGGTGCAGAACGTGTACGGCGTGCGCTGCGACCCGTCGCTGCCGTACGACCCGGCGTGGACGCCACCGGCCACCCCGGTCGACGAGGCGGCCCGGAAGAACCCCACACCGATCTCCCGGCGCAACTTCGTCGCGCTCTGCGAGACCCTGACCGCCGCCGACGAGCAGGTCTTCGAGGCGCTCTGGCGGCGGCTGGGGCTGTCGGTGGACTGGTCGCTGACGTACACCACCATCGGGGCGACCGCCCGCGCCACGTCGCAGCGGGCGTTCCTGCGCAACCTGGCCCGGGGCGAGGCGTACCAGGCGGAGGCGCCGACCCTGTGGGACGTGGGCTTCGCCACCGCCGTCGCCCAGGCCGAGCTGGAGGACCGGGAGCGGCCGGGCGCGTACCACCGGCTGCGGTTCACCGGGCCGGACGGGCGGGCGGTGCCGATCGACACCACCCGACCGGAGCTGCTGCCGGCCTGCGTCGCGCTGGTCTGCCATCCCGACGACGAGCGGTACGCCGACCTGGTGGGCGCGCTCGTGCGTACCCCCGTGTTCGGGGTCGAGGTGCCGGTGCGCGCGCACCCGCTGGCGGACCCGGCCAAGGGCACCGGCATCGCGATGGTCTGCACCTTCGGTGACCTGACCGACGTGACCTGGTGGCGGGAGCTGGACCTGGACACCCGGGTGGTGGTCGGCCGGGACGGCCGGCTGCTGCCGGAGCCGCCCGCCGGGTTGCCGGCCGGGCCCTACGCGGCGCTGGCCGGGCAGACCGTGAACGGGGCCCGGCGGGCCGTGGTCGGGTTGCTGGCCGACGCGGGCGACCTGGTCGGCGAGCCCCGCCCGATCAACCATCCGGTGAAGTTCTACGAGCGCGGCGACCGGCCGCTGGAGATCGTCTCGACCCGGCAGTGGTACCTGCGCAACGGCGGCCGGGACGCCGACCTGCGGGCGGCGCTGCTGGCCCGGGGCGCGGAGCTGACCTGGGTGCCGGCGCACATGCGGCACCGGTACGAGCACTGGGTCGGCGGGTTGACCGGTGACTGGCTGGTCAGTCGGCAGCGCTTCTTCGGCGTGCCGGTGCCGGTCTGGTACCGGCTCGACGACGCTGGCGAGCCGGACCACTCCCAGCCTCTCACACCGCCGGAGGTGATGCTGCCGGTCGACCCGTCCAGCGAGCCGCCACCCGGGTACGACGAGGCTCAGCGGGGCCGGCCGGGCGGTTTCGTGGGCGATCCGGACGTGCTGGACACCTGGGCCACCTCGTCGCTGACCCCGCAGATCGTCGGCGGCTGGGAGACCGACCCGGACCTGTTCGCCCGGGTCTTCCCGATGGACCTGCGCCCGCAGGGGCAGGAGATCATCCGGACCTGGCTCTTCGCCACCGTGGTCCGGGCGCACCTGGAACACGGGGTGCTGCCCTGGCGGGACGCGGTGCTCTCCGGCTGGATCCTCGACCCGGACCGGAAGAAGATGGCCAAGTCCAAGGGGAACGTGGTCACCCCGCTGGCCCTGCTGGAGCAGTACGGCTCCGACGCGGTCCGGTACTGGGCGGCCAACGGGCGACCCGGCATGGACCTGGCCTTCGACCCGGCGCAGATCAAGGTGGGCCGGCGGCTGGCCACCAAGCTTCTCAACGCCTCGACGTTCGCGCTCGGGCTGGGCGCGGCCGACGCGCTGCGCGCCCCGGTCACCGAGCCGCTGGACACCGCGCTGCTTGCCGAACTCTCCACCGTGGTCGCGGCGGCCACCGCCGCCCTCGACGGCTACGACCACACCGCCGCGGTGCAGGTGGTGGAGAGCTTCTTCTGGCGGTTCTGCGACGACTACATCGAGCTGGTCAAGGACCGCGCGTACGGCACCGGGCCGGGCGCCGACTCGGCCCGCGCCGCGCTGGCCACCGCGCTGTCGGTGCTGTTGCGACTCTTCGCCCCGACCCTGCCGTACGTGACCGAGGAGGTGTGGTCCTGGTGGCGGTACGGCTCGGTGCACCGCGCCCCGTGGCCCACCACGTACGAGGTGGACCGGGCGATCCGGGGCACCGGTGACCCGGCCCTGTTCCGGCTCGCCGCCGACGCGCTCACCCAGGTCCGTCGGGCCAAGTCCGAGCGGAAGCTCTCCATGAGGGCGGAGGTCCCGCTGGCCGAGGCGCTCGGCCCGGCCGCCCTGCTCGACCAGCTCACCCTGGTCGTCGACGACCTGCGGGCGGCCGGTCGGATCGGCCGGCTCGACCTGCTCCCCGACCGCACCCCCGAACTCGTCGTCGCCTGCGCCTTCTGAGGTGTGAGGAGGGGCCCTTTGTTAACGCATTCTGCAGAGCAGGGGCCCCTTCCCAACACCCCGGCTCAGGTGGGCCGGGAACGCGGGGGGCGGGACGCGGGGTGGGCGGGACCACCAGCCGCGGGGCAGGTCAGCTCGTCTCACCGGCCACGCTGAACGAGCGGAGCCGGTCCACGGCGAGCACCGTGAAGCCGACGCTGACCAGCGCCGTCATCACCGCCGCCACCGGCACCGAGACCGTGGTGGAGAGCAGGTCGGTGGGGGCCAGCCGGTCGGCCAGCGCGATCACCCACTGCTGGATCGAGAGCACCCGGGTGCCGGTGACCAGGTTGCCGAGCAGCCCCTCCCAGATCAGCACGTAGACCAGGCCGAGCAGGACCGGCCGCCGGGTGACCAGGCTCAGCGCCAGGAACAACGCCGAGTACGCCAGCGCCCCCAGCGCCGCCGCCACGACCAGCCCCAGACCGAGGCGTACCGAGTGGGCGAGCACGGCCGCGACGTAGAGCGGGACGGCGACGGTGACCGCGGTGACCCCGGTCGCCACCGCCAGCTTCGGCAGCACGATCTGCCAGCGCGGCAGCGGCTTGGTCAGGATGTGCACCACCGTGCCGTCGTCGATCTCGGCGCCCAGCACGCCGGTGCCCACGATCAGCGCGACCACCGGCAGCACCACCGCCAGGCCGAGGCCGACCAGGATCGGCGGCCCCCACTGGCCCGGGTCCACCTTCAGCACGCGGGAGACCACCGCGAGCACCACCAACAGCAACGGCAGCGGAATCAGCAGCAGGAACCGCCGCCGGCCGAACAGCCCACGCGCGGTGATCCAGGAAACGGTCGACACCTCAGGCCTCCACCAGGTACGAGAAGACGCTCTCCAGGGACTCGTCCTCGGGCAGCAGCGCCCGGACCCGGACCCCCCGGGCCAGGGCGATCTTCGGCAGCACCCGGGTGAACGCGCCGTAGTCGCCGGCCCGCACGGTCAGGCCGGTGCGGTCCAGCTCCACGCCGGTGACCGAGGGCTCGGCCATCAGCGCGACGGCCAACGCCCGGTCGTCGGTGGACCGGATCGCGAAGACGTGCGGCCGGTTGGTCATCAGCCGCCGGATGGTCCGGAAGTCACCGGAGGCGGCCAGCCGGCCGGCGACCATCACCTGGACCGTCCCGGAGACCTGCTCGACCTCCTCCAGGATGTGCGAGCTGAACAGGATCGTCCGGCCGGCGTCGCCGAGCCGGTGCAGCAACTCCATCATGTGCAGCCGCTGCCGGGGGTCCATCCCGTTGAACGGCTCGTCGAGCAGGAGCACCTGCGGGTCGTGCACCAGCGCCGCGGCGACCCGGGTCCGCTGCCGCATCCCCTTCGAGTACGTGCCGATCCGCCGGTCCTGCGCGCCCTCCAGCTCGACCAGGCCGATCGCCCGGCGGGCTGCGGCGGCCGGGTCGGGCAGCCCGTGCAGCTTCGCGCTGGCCAGCACGAACTCGTACGCGCTGAGGAAGCTGTGCACCGCCTCCCGTTCGGTGACCAGCCCGAGCCGCCGGTACACCTGCGGGTTGCGCCAGATCCGCGTCCCGTCCAGGGTGACCGTGCCCCGGGACGGGGCGAGGAACCCGGCCATCATGTGCAGCAGGGTGGTCTTGCCGGCGCCGTTCGGGCCGAGCAGCCCGGTCACCCCGGCACCGAGGTCCATCGTGACGTCGTTGACCGCGACCACGTTGCCGTACCACTTGGAGACCCCGGCGAGGCTCAGCACGCTGGTCGCGCGGGCCGGCGGGGCGCCGGCCCCGGTCGTGTCCACCTGGTCGGTCACGCTCATCGGGTGGCCACCTTCCGGTATCGCAGCAGCAGCAACAGGACGGCGACGGCCACCAGGGCGACCGTGGCGACCGCGTAGAGCGGGCCGAAGCCGCCGATCGGCGGGCCGCTGGATCCCTCGAAGACCAGCAGGTCGCCCAGCGCCCACGCCCCGGTGGCGCCCACCAGCGTGGACGGGGAGGCGAGGAAGGCCAGCTCGTTGACCGTCTGGGACGGCATGATCGACAGGATGCCGACGATCGGGGTGGTCATCAGGAAGACCGCCACGATGCCGCCGGCGGCGAAGGCCCGCTTGCCGGTGAGCGAGGAGATCAGCAGCCCGATCGAGGCGAAGACCACCGCCCAGAGCCCGGCGTACAGCAGCCCCGGCAGCAGGTCCAGCAGCTCGTTCCAGACCCCGCGTATCCCGTCGTCGGTGGTGAACGCCGCACCGAGGAACATCACCAGCTGCGGGCCGCCGAGCAGCAGCCAGAGCGCGGTGACCAGGGCCAGCAGCTTGGCCAGCGCGTAGTCCTCGCGGGGCAGCGGGCGGGAGAAGTACAGCGGCAGCACCCCGCTGAGCAGGTCCCGGGAGACCAGCTCGGGGGCGACCACCGCGACGAAGAAGATGACCATCCAGCTCATCCGGTCGGCGAACTGGGCGTAGGTCATCACGACCTCGCCGATCTGGGTCCGCACGGCGGTGATCCCGGCCGCGGCGACGGCCACCACGCCCACCACCAGCCAGGGGAAGATCTTGGCCTTGGCGCTGCGGCCGAGGCCGAACGCGGTCCGCAGCCCGTGCAGGTAGAGCGCGCCGAAGACGTGCCGGCGGCCCAGCCGGGGCCCGGTGTACCGCTGGTAGCCGATGTCGTGGATGACGCCGGTCGGCTCAGGCATGGCTGGGCTCCCTCGGGGCGAACAGCTCGGCCACCCGGTGCCGGCGCTGGTCCAGCCGGTGCAGCGGCAGGTCCAGCTCGGCGACCGCGCCGAGGATCAGGTCGTAGGTGTCATCGTCGGCGAGCGGGACGAGCAGCATCCGCCCGTCCCGGCTCACCGGCAGTTCCAGCGCGGCGAGCCGGGCGGCCAGCAGGTCCGTACCCTCGCTGACCTCGACCGCGAGCACGTCGGTGGCGGAGGTCATCGCGGCGATGTGGTCGGCGCGCAGCAGCCGGCCGCCGTCGATGGCGACCAGCGTGTCGCAGATCCGTTCCACCTCGCCGAGCAGGTGCGAGCAGACCAGCACGGAGATGCCGAACTCGGTGCCGATCCGGTGGATCAGCGCGAGCATCGCGTCCCGGCCCGCCGGGTCCAGCCCGTTGGTCGGCTCGTCGAGCAGCAGCAGGTCCGGATCGTGCACCAGGGCCTGGGCCAGTTTCACCCGCTGTTTCATGCCGGTGGAGTAGCCGCCGACGGCGCGGTGCCGTTCCTCGTGCAGGCCCACGTGCCGCAGCGCCTCGGAGGCGCGTTCCCGGGCGACGGTGGGCGGCAGGCCGCTGATCCGGCCCAGGTGGGTGACCAGCTCGGCGGCGGAGAGATCCGGCGGCAGGGCGTCGTGCTCGGGCATGTACCCGACCCGGGCCCGCACGGCGGCGGGGTCGGTGGTCGGGTCGAGGCCGAGCACCCGGACCTGCCCGCTGGACGGTTCGAGCAGGCCGAGCAGGATCTTGATCAGTGTCGACTTCCCGGCGCCGTTGGCGCCGACCAGGCCGATGATCCCCGGCTCGACCGCGACGGTCAGGTCCGCCAGAGCGGTGACCCCACCCCCGTACGTCTTCGTCAGCGACTCGGTCGCGATCAGTGTCACGTCGCTCAGCGTAGGGACCCGGAGCCATCGGGGCATCGGGAAACACCCGGGGGAATCCCCCTGATTCCGCGCTCCGGCAGCTCGGGGTCACCACCCACCGCCCGGCGTGCCGGCGGCGACCGCGACGGACGGTGGCCGGCGGCGGTGGGGGTGCGGCCCGGGTGGGGAGTGGCGCTCTCGACCGATCGGCGGTCGGCTGAGAAACTGTGTGCCCGGCCGCGACGAGCCTGAGCGCCGGCCGGCGATCTGGGAGGGTGGCGGATGAGCAACGGGTGGGTGCTGCCCGACGAGGTGCTCCGGGACGCGCCGGCGTACACGCCGCGCCCGGGTGAGCTGGCCGACCTGGAGCTGCTGCTGACCGGGGCGTACGCACCGCTGACCGGCTTCATGACCCGCGCCGACCTGGTCTCGATCAGCCGTCGGGGCCGGCTGGCCGACGGTACGCCGTGGCCGGTGCCGGTGGCGTTGCAGATCCCGGCGGCGCTCGCCCAGGGGCTGGACGTCACCGACCCCGCGCGGCGGCTGCTGGTGCTCGCCGACGCGGAGGGCGCCCCGGTGGCGACGCTGGACGTCACCGACGTCTGGACGGTCCGCGACGGGATCGCCGGTGCCGGCGGGACGGTGCGCCGGCTCGGCGACGGCGGGCACGGCCCCTTCCAGCGGCTGCGCCGCGACCCCGAGGAGGTCCGCGCGCTGCTGCCCCCGGGCCGGGTGCTCGGCGTCGTCGCCGACCGGCCGCTGCACCGCCCCCAGCTCGCCCAGATCGCGCACGCGACGCGGACCCTCGGCGCGCACCTGCTGGTGCTGATCCCGGTCAGCGAGCAGCCCACCGGCGGGCTGCCGTCCGAGGCACTGGTGCGCAGCGTCTTCGCCGCCCGGGACCGGATGCCGCCGGCCACCATCGTCACGGTGCCGTTGGCCCGGCGGCGGGACGAGATCAGCGACGCCCTGCTACGCGCCCGGGTCGCCGCCGCGTACGGGGTCACCCACCTGCTCTCCACCGGCGAGTCGCTCTCCGGTGCCGGGCTGCGGGTGCTGGTCCCCCGGGAGCTGGCGTACGACAACCGGGACGGGCAGTGGCGCTGGCGCGACGACATCCCGCCGCGCAACCGGCGGCTGGCCTTCACCCAACAGGAGATCGACGACCACCTGGACCGGGGCTTCCCGCTGCCCGAGTGGCACACCCCACCGGCGGTGGCGAAGGAGCTGACCCGGGCCCGCCCGCCCCGGCGGTACCGGGGTCTGGTGGTCTTCTTCACCGGGTTCTCCGGCTCCGGGAAGTCGACCGTCGCCCGGGGGCTGGCCGACGTGCTGCGTGAGCAGGGCGACCGGACGATCACCCTGCTCGACGGGGACGTGGTGCGCCGGGAACTCTCCGCCGGGCTGACCTTCAGCAAGGCCGACCGGGACCTCAACGTCCGCCGGATCGGCTGGGTCGCCGCCGAGATCGCCCGGCACCGGGGCGTCGCCGTCTGCTGCCCGATCGCGCCGTACGCGCAGGCCCGCGCGACCGCCCGGGAGATGGCACTGGCGGCCGGCGCCGGTTTCCTGCTGGTCCACGTGGCTACCCCGATCGAGGTGTGCGAGCAGCGCGACCGCAAGGGCCTGTACGCGCGGGCACGGGCCGGTCTGCTCACCGGGATGACCGGCGTCGACGACCCGTACGAGGTGCCGACCGACGCGGAACTGGTCCTCGACACCTCCACCGGGACGGTGGACGAGGCGGTGGAGGCGGTCATGCACCTGCTGACCGAGACCGGCTGGGTGGAGCCGCGCCTGCAACCGGCCTGACCGCCGGAGCCCCACCCGGGGACCCCGGCGTCGGCCCGGCCGGCGGCCCCGGCTCTGCTCGCCTCGCACCCCCGGCGGCCCGGGGGCGCGGGGCGGTGCCCGGCGACCGGCCACGGATCGTCCGGCGGTCCGATGTGGACGCCGGAACACGCACCACCGGCCGACCACTCGGGGGCGCGGACCGGTCGTTCAGCCCACTACCACCCCCATCTCCTGCGCGCTACTGTTCGCACCTGTTGGAACGCGTCCGGGCGCGTGACATTCGTGGGGGTGTGGATGCTGGCACGGCAGCGGCAGAGCGCGATCCTGGACCGGGTCCGCACGGCGGGCGGGGTCCGGGTCGGCGAGTTGGCCGCCGCGTTCGGCGTCTCCGACATGACCATCAGGCGGGACCTGGAGACCCTGCACGAGCGGGGGCTGCTGGCGAAGGTGCACGGCGGCGCCACGGTGACCGGGGCCGGCTCGACCGACGAGCCCGGCTTCCGCGCCAAGTCGGTGCGCCAGCTCCCGGAGAAGGAGGCCATCGCGGCGCGGGCGGCCGGGCTGGTCCGGCCCGGCGCGGCGGTCGCGCTCTCCGCCGGTACGACCACCGCCGCGCTGGCCCGCCGGCTGGTCGACGTACCCGGGTTGACGGTGGTGACCAACTCGCTGCCGGCGGTGGAGATCCTGCACGCCGGGGGCCGACCGGACCAGACCGTGATCCTCACCGGCGGGGTGCGGACCCCGTCCGACGCCCTGGTCGGGCCGCTGGCCGTGACGGCGATCCGCTCGCTCCACCTCGACCTGCTCTTCCTCGGCGTGCACGGGATCAGCGAGCGAGCCGGGTTCACCACCCCCAACCTGATGGAGGCGGAGACCGACCGCGCCCTGGTCGCGGCGGCCGACCGCCTGGTGGTGCTCGCCGACCACACCAAGTGGGGGACGGTGGGCATCTCCTCCATCGTCCCGCTCTCCTCGGCGCACGTGCTGGTCAGCGACGACCGGCTGACGCCGGAGGCCCGCCGGCTGCTCAGCGACGAGGTGGGTGAGCTGATGATCGTGCCGGCCGGACCGGGCCGCACGGCGGACGGAGGGACGACCGGGTGAAGCGGACGAGCATCGAGCTGGCCGACGGCCGCGAGCTGATCTACTTCGACGAGCGCGACGACGCGGTCCGGGACCAGCCGGACCGGCGGGACCTGCCGCCCCCGTCCCCCGCCTCGCAGTTGCGGTACGACCCGCTGACCGACGAGTGGGTGGCGCTGGCGGTGCACCGGCAGACCCGGACCTTCCTGCCGCCGGCCGACCAGTGCCCGCTCTGTCCCGCCACCCCGTCCTGGGCCGGCGAGATCCCCGCACCGGCGTACGACGTGGCGGTCTTCGAGAACCGGTTCCCCGCGTTCGGCCAGCGGATCGCCGACGAGCCCACCGGGATCACCCCGTACACGCCGGTGCGGCCCGGCCGGGGGCGGTGTGAGGTGGTCTGCTTCACCGACGACCACCACACCTCCTTCGCCCAGTTGCCGCCACGGCGGGTCCGTACCGTGCTGGACGCCCTCGCCGACCGGACCGCCGCCCTGGGTGAGCTGCCCGGCGTGGAGCAGGTGTTCTGCTTCGAGAACCGGGGCGTGGAGATCGGCGTGACCCTGCACCACCCGCACGGGCAGGTCTACGGGTACCCGTTCCTGACCCCCCGGACCCGGAGCATGCTGGCCGCCGCCCGCCGGCACGCCGAGGCCACCGGCGGGGGCAATCTCCACGCCGACGTGCTCGCCGCCGAACGCGCCGCCGGGGACCGGGTGGTCGCCGCCAACGAGCACTGGACGGCGTACGTCCCGGCGGCGGCCCGCTGGCCGTTCGAGGTGCACCTCGCGCCGCACCGGGTGGTACCCGACCTGCCCGCGCTCACCGACGCCGAACGGGACGCCTTCGGGCCGCTCTACCTGGATCTGCTGGGCCGCTTCGACCGGCTCTTCGACGTGCCCATGCCGTACATCTCGGCCTGGTACCAGGCCCCGGTCCGGCTCGACCGCGAGCTGGCGTACCTGCACCTGCAGTTGTTCAGCATCCGGCGGGCGGCGGACAAGCTGAAGTACCTGGCCGGCTCGGAGTCGGCGATGGGCGTCTTCATCAACGACGTCGCCCCGGAACGCGCCGCCGACCTGCTCCGCGCCGCCGGCCGGTAAGGAAGGGCCCCCTGTTAACGCTTCCGGTAGAGCAGGGGCCCCTTGTTAACACCCAGGATGCCGGGCGCGGGGCCGGGCCGGGGGCGAGTGGCATGCGCGGACGCGGGCGCAGACAGGGCGAAGGGGCAGACAGGGCGCGGGGGGCCCGGGACAGGGCCCCCCGCAGGGAAGGGACGGCTGGCTGTGTGCTCGACAGCCGGGAAGGCTGGCTGATCGGCACTCGTGCCGCGAGGCGACCGCGGTCAACCTTCCTGGACGCGACTGGCATCACGTCCACCCAGCTCAACGATCCGTCAGCGGCACGGTGACGCCGACGGGCCCACCGGCACGGTGCGGCCGGTGGGCCCGTCGGGAGCGGTACGGAGATCAGGCGGCGAGCTTGCGCGCCAGGTTCTCGTCCAGGGTGTTCATGAACTCGTCGGTGGTCTGCCACGGGGCGTCCCGCGAGATGAGCAGCGCGAGGTCCTTGGTCATCTGGCCGCCCTCGACGGTGTCGACGATGACCTGCTCCAGGGTGGTGGCGAACTCGGTGACCGCCGGGGTGCCGTCCAGCTTGCCCCGGTGGGCCAGGCCCCGGGTCCAGGCGTAGATGGAGGCGATCGGGTTGGTCGAGGTCTTCTCGCCCTTCTGGTACTGCCGGTAGTGCCGGGTGACCGTGCCGTGGGCGGCCTCGGCCTCGACGGTCCGGCCGTCGGGGGAGAGCAGCACGGAGGTCATCAGGCCGAGCGAGCCGAAGCCCTGCGCGACGGTGTCGGACTGCACGTCACCGTCGTAGTTCTTGCAGGCCCAGACGTAGCCGCCCTCCCACTTCAGGGCGGCGGCGACCATGTCGTCGATCAGCCGGTGCTCGTAGGTGATGCCGGCGGCGTCGAACTCGGTCTTGAACTCGGTCTCGAAGACCTCGGCGAAGATGTCCTTGAACCGGCCGTCGTACGCCTTGAGGATGGTGTTCTTGGTCGACAGGTAGACCGGGTAGCCCCGGTCCAGGCCGTACCGGAACGAGGCGCGGGCGAAGTCCCGGATCGACTCGTCGAAGTTGTACATGCCCATCGCGATGCCGCCGCCGGGGAAGTTGGCGACCTCCAGCTCGACCGGCTGCGAGCCGTCGGCCGGGGTGTAGGTGATGGTGACCGTACCCGGGCCGGGGACCACGAAGTCGCTGGCCTTGTACTGGTCGCCGTGGGCGTGCCGGCCGATGATGATCGGCTTGGTCCAGCCCGGCACCAGGCGGGGCACGTTCGACATGATGATCGGCTCACGGAAGACGACACCGCCGAGGATGTTGCGGATGGTGCCGTTCGGCGACCGCCACATCTTCTTCAGGCCGAACTCCTCCACCCGGGCCTCGTCCGGCGTGATGGTGGCGCACTTGACGCCGACGCCGTGCTCCTTGATCGCGTTGGCGGCGTCGATGGTCACCTGGTCGTCGGTCGCGTCACGGTGCTGGATCGAGAGGTCGTAGTAGTGCAGGTCGACGTCGAGGTAGGGCAGGATCAGCTGCTCCCGGATCTGCTTCCAGATGATCCGGGTCATCTCGTCGCCGTCGAGCTCCACGACCGGGTTGTTTACCTTGATCTTCGCCATCGGCCGGCGCTCCTCTCGGGGGACACGTGCTCAAGCAGTACGAGCGTACTGGAAACGGGCCGGCACCCCCCACCCACCCTCACCACCGGGAGACACCGCCCCACCACCACCCTGCCCGCCACCCCCCTGCCCCGTCTCGTCGAGCAGGGGAATCGCGTCCGGAAACCGCGCCGCAGAACGCAGCTCCCCCGATCGACGAGGCGGGCCGGGGAAACCGCCGAGGGGCGGACCGGCTCAGCGCCGGCCCGCCCCTCGGCGGTGTACGTGGATCACATCGAGGCGACGTCGGCCTGCTTGGCGCGGACCGCCTCGGCGGCCTCCTTGAGGCTGGCCAACTCGTCGGCGTCCAGGTCGGTCTCGACGACCCGCTTGACGCCCTCGGCCCCGATCGCCGCCTCGACGCCCAGGTAGACGCCGGAGATGCCGTACTCGCCGTCGACCCAGGCGCAGACCGGCATGACCTCGCCGGAGTCCTCCGCGACGGCCTTCGCCATCCGGGCCGCGGCGGCCGACGGGGCGTAGTACGCCGAGCCGGTCTTGAGCAGCGCGACCACCTCGGCCCCGCCGTTGCGGGTCTTGACCACCAGCTCCTCGATCTGCTCGGCCGGCATGGCGTCGCGCAGCGGGGCGCCGTTCACCGTGCTCTGCGACGGCACCGGGACCATGGTGTCGCCGTGCGAGCCGAGGGTGAGCGTCTTCACCGACTTCACCGGCACGCTCAGCGCCTCGGCGACGAAGTTGGTGAACCGGGCGGTGTCCAGCATGCCGGCCTGGCCGAGCACCCGGTTGTGCGGGAACTGGGTGGCGATCTGGGCCAGCGCGGTCATCTCGTCGAGCGGGTTGGAGACCACGATGACGACCGCGTTCGGGGCGTACTTGGCGACGTTCTCGGAGACCTGGCGGACGATCTTGGCGTTGGTCTCCAGCAGGTCCATCCGGCTCATGCCCGGCTTACGGGGCAGACCGGCGGTGATCACCACGACGTCCGAGCCCTCGATGGCCTCGTAGCCCTCGCCGTTCGGGCCGGTGGTGGCACCGACGACCTTGGTCTCGAAGCCCTCGATCGCCCGCGACTGGTTGAGGTCCAGTGCGAGACCCGCGGGCTTGCCCTCCACGATGTCGGTGATGACGACGGTGTCGAAGACGTCGTACTCGGCCAGGCGCTGCGCGGTGGTGGAGCCGTAGAAGCCGGCCCCGACGACAGTGACCTTCTTACCCATGGTCGTCCCACTCCCTGATACCAGTCGGTTTTCCGGACCGTATCAGTCATCCTGGCACCGAGCAGGCCAGGGGCGGACGGATATGACGTCGCCGGCACCACTCTCGGTTAAGAAGGGGCCCCTGCTCTGCGGAATGCGTTAACAGGGGGCCCTTCCTTACCCGCCGGGCTTACCGCTGTTCGGCGCGCTCGACGACGTTGGTGAGGAGCATGGCCCGGGTCATCGGGCCGACCCCGCCGGGCATCGGGGCGAGCGCCCCGGCGACCTCGGCGACCTCCGGGTCCACGTCACCGGTGTACCGGCCCTTGCCGTCCGGGCCGATGACCCGGGTGATGCCGACGTCGACCACCACCGCGCCGGGCCGGATCATGTCGGCGGTGAGCAGGCCGGGCACCCCGGCCGCGACGATCACGATGTCCGCCGCCCGGGTGTGCGCGGCGAGGTCCAGGGTGCCGGTGTGGCAGAGGGTCACCGTGGCGTTCTCGCTGCGCCGGGTGAGCAGCAGGCCGAGCGGCCGGCCCACCGTGTTGCCCCGGCCGACCAGTGCCACCTTCGCGCCGCGCAGCGGCACGTCGTACCGGCGGAGCAGCTCGACGATGCCGCGCGGGGTGCAGGGCAGCGGGGCGTCGTACCCGAGCACCAGCCGGCCCAGGTTGACCGGGTGCAGCCCGTCGGCGTCCTTCTCCGGGTCGATCAGCTCCAGCGCCCGCTGGGTGTCCAGGTGCCCGGGAAGCGGCAACTGGACGATGTACCCGTGGCAGGCCGGGTCGGCGTTCAGCTCGGCCAGGACCGCGTCCACCTGCTCCTGGGTGGCGTCGGCGGGCAGCTCCCGGCGGATCGAGGCGATGCCCACCTCGGCGCAGTCACGGTGCTTGCCGTTGACGTACGCCTGGGAGCCGGGGTCGGCGCCCACCAGGACCGTACCCAGTCCCGGGGTGATGCCGCGCTCCGCCAGGGCCTTGACCCGGGTCCGCAGCTCGTCCTTGATCTCTGCCGCTGTCGCCTTGCCGTCCAGAACCGTCGCCGTCACGACTCCGATCGTCTCACGTCCGACGGGCACGCCCGCGACGACCCGGCAGACGGGACCGCCGCCGGCCAGGGCCACCGGGGCCGGCCGGACCAGCCGGCGGACCGACCGGCCGGCGGGGGCGGACCGGCCGGCAGATGACGGACCGCCCGGCACCCCGGGCGCGGTCGCGCGCCGTGCGGGTGCCGGGCGGTGTGGTCGTGCGCCGGGATCAGTGGAAGAAGTGCCGGGTGCCGGTGAGGTACATGGTGAGGCCGGCCTCCTTGGCGGCGGCGACGACCTCCTCGTCGCGGATCGAGCCGCCCGGCTGCACCACCGCGCGCACCCCGGCGTCGGCGAGGATCTTGAGGCCGTCGGCGAAGGGGAAGAACGCGTCCGAGGCGGCCACCGCGCCCCGGGCCCGGTCCGCACCGGCCCGGCTGACCGCCAGGTTCGCCGAGTCGACCCGGTTGACCTGGCCCATGCCCACCCCGACGGTCGCCCCGTCGGTGGCCAGCAGGATCGCGTTGCTCTTCACCGACCGCACCGCCCGCCAGGCGAAGACCAGGTCACGCAGGAGCGCCTCGTCGGCCGCCTCCCCGGTGGCCAGCCGCCAGGTGGCCGGGTCGTCGCCGGCCGCGTCCACCCGGTCGGCCATCTGCACCAGCACGCCGCCGCTGACCTGCCGCCACTCGGCCGGCGCCGGGCTCCAGGCCGGCGCGCGCAGCAGCCGCAGGTTCTTCTTGGCGCGCAGCACGTCCAGCGCGTCGGCCTCGAACTCCGGCGCCACCAGGACCTCGGTGAAGATCTCCGAGACCTGCTCGGCCAGCGCGACGGTGACCGGCCGGTTGACCGCGATCACCCCGCCGTAGGCGCTCACCGGGTCGCAGGCGTGCGCCTTGCGGTGCGCCTCGGCGACGTCCGCGCCGACCGCGATGCCGCACGGGTTGGCGTGCTTGATGATCGCCACGGCCGGCTGGTCGGCGAAGTCGTTCGCCGCCCGCCAGGCGGCGTCCGCGTCGACGTAGTTGTTGTACGACATCTCCTTGCCGTGCAACTGCTCCGCCTGGGCCAGCCCCACGGGGGAGCCCGGGTCGGTGTAGAGGGCCGCCGCCTGGTGCGGGTTCTCCCCGTACCGCAGGGCGCGGTCGGGACGCAGGGCCATCCCGGCGAAGCCCGGCCACTCCAGGTCGGCCGGGCCGAGCTGGACGGCGCACCAGTTCGCCACCGCGATGTCGTACTCAGCGATGTCGGCGAAGGCCCGCGCGGCCAGCGCCCGGCGCTGGGTCAGGGTGAACCCGCCGTCGCCGAGGGCGGCCAGCACCGCCGGGTACGCGGCCGGGTCGGTGACCACCGCGACGGAGGCGTGGTTCTTCGCGGCGGCCCGGACCATGGCGGGCCCGCCGATGTCGATCTGCTCCACGCACTCCTCCACGCCCGCGCCGGAGGCGACCGTGGCCTGGAACGGGTAGAGGTTGGAGACCAGCAGGTCGATGCCGGCGATGCCGTGCTCGTCGAGCTGGGTGGCGTGGCTCTCCTTGCGCAGGTCGGCGAGGAGGCCCCCGTGGATCTTCGGGTGCAGGGTCTTCACCCGGCCGTCGAGGATCTCCGGGAAACCAGTCACCGTCTCCACCGCGGTCACCGGCACCCCGGCCGCCGCGATCGTCGCCGCGGTGCTGCCGGTCGAGACGATCTCCACCCCGGCGTCGTGCAGGGCCGTGGCCAGCTCGACCAGACCGCTCTTGTCGTAGACGCTGACCAGCGCCCGCCGGATCGGGCGGCGCTGGTCCGCAGTGGCACTCACGGTACGGTGACCTTTCTTCCGGTGATCGTCCAACCACGGCGGACCAACCGACCGACCTGCTCGACGAGCTGACCGCGTTCGGCTTCCTTGATCCGCTCGGTGAGCGTCTCCTCGTCGTCGCCGTCGAGCACCGGCACCGCGACCTGCGCGACGATCGGACCGGTGTCCATCCCGGCATCGACGAAGAAGAGGGTGGCCCCGGTGACCTTGACGCCGTAGGCGAGCGCGTCGCGGGGGCCGTGGATGCCGGGGAACGCCGGCAGCAGCGTGTTGTGCGTGTTCAGGTACCGGTCGCCGAAGGCGGCCAGGAAGCGCGGCCCGACCAGCTTGAGGAAGCCGGCCGAGACGACCAGGTCCGGCTTGTGCTCGGCGACCTGCGCGGTGAGCGCGGCGTCCCAGTCCTCGCGGGTGGGGTGGTCCTTCACCCGCTCGACGAAGGTCGGCACCCCGACGGCGGCGGCCCGGTCCAGGCCGGCGATGCCGTCCCGGTCGGCGCCGACGGCGACCACCCGGGCTCCGTACGCCGGGTCGGCGCAGGCGTCCAGGAGCGCCTGGAGGTTGCTGCCGGAGCCGGAGACGAGGACGACGAGACGGGCGGCGGACGCGGGGTCGGTCACGCGGTCACCATATCGGGCGCGACGCGAGGTCCGTCGGCTGGGCGGACGACGTCGGTACCCCCCGAATGTCGCAACGACCAGGTACGCTGCCGGTCGCTCGGTATCCGACGTGGTGCGGTCCCGCTCCCGTGCTGCGCGCTCGGTGTCCTGGCGCGACCATGGTTCCGGTGGGGCCCACGTGATGGTCCCGGTGGGACCCACGTCATGGCTCCGGTGGAGCCCACGTACTGACAGTCACCAGCCAAGGAGCAGTCCGACATGCAGCCCGGCAACCCCGGTCAGGATCCGTACGGCCAGCAGCCCTCGTCGGGCCAGCCCTACGGCCAGCAGCCCACTTCAGGGCAGCCCTACGGCCAGCAGCCCACCTCGGGGCAACCGTACGGCCAGCAGCCCACCTCGGGGCAGCCCTACGGCCAGCAGCCCTACGGCCAGCCCGACCCGTACGCCCCGCCGCCGCAGGCGCCGTACGGCCAGCCCGACCCGTACGGGCAGCAGCCCGGGTACGGCGCCCCCACCTACCCGAACGCCGGGTACCCGCAGCCGGCCGGGCAGAACAACACCCTGGGCCTGCTGGCGATGATCCTCGGCATCGCGTCCATCCCGCTGGCCTGCTGCTACATGGGCATCCCGCTGGGCATCGCCGGCCTGGTGCTCGGCTTCCTCGGCAAGCAGAAGGCCGACCAGGGGCAGGCCGCCAACGGCGGTCAGGCCAAGGCCGGTCTGATCTGCGGCGGGATCGGCATCGTGCTCGGCATCCTCCAGATCATCGCGATCGTGGTGCTGAACGTGAACGCGCCGACCGGCGTCTGAGTCCACACCGACCGCGCGAGGGGCGTTCCGGCTCGTCCGGGGCGCCCCTGGCGCACGCCACCCCTGGGCACCCTCCCGCGCCACCGCTGGGCGCGGGGTCACCGCCGGGCTTGGGTCACCGCTGGGCGTCCTCGGCTCGGGGTGAGGGCGCGGGTGGCCGCGGCGCCGAGCACCGCGCCGACGGTGACGACGGCGGTGGTCACGGCGGCCACCTGCCAGGGCACCGGGCCGATCTCGGCGAGCCGGCCGGCCCCCAGCGAGCCGCCGGAGACCAGCGCCGCCGCCGCCAGCACCACGCCGGCCACCGGCCCGGCCAGCGCGGCCGGACCGAGCAGCGCCGGCCAGTCGAGCCGGTGCCGGTCCTCGGTGCCGGCCCGGCCGGAACCGAGCCGCTGTCCGGCCGTTCGCAGCAGCCGGCGGGCCAGCAGCCAGCCCGCCGCCATCGCGGCGAGGACCGGCACCGCGAGCAGCGCCGCGCCGAACCCGTCCACCGGGCCGCTGGGCAGCCCGGCCAGCAACGGGATGGCCGGCAGCCCGCCGACCGACACCTCACTGGTCCGGACCACGGTGCCGGTACCGACGGCGAAGCCGGGGCCGAGCAGGTAGCTGATGGACCAGACGGTGGCGTTCGGCGCGTAGCCGAGGCTGACCAGGGTGACCCCGGCCTGCCCGGCCACCCCGGTCCGGTAGGCCCCGATCATGTCGGCGGCGTCCCCGCCGCCGGTCGCCACCGCCAGTCCGGCCGCGCCGCCCCCCGCCGCGAGCAGCAGCAGCGCGGCGACCAGGCCGGTGCGGATCCCGTCGCGCAGCACCGGCGGCACGCGTTCGGCCAGCAGGGCGGTCACGTCCGTGGTCCGGGCCGCCCCGACCAGCGCCGCGAGGGTGCCGAAGGCGGCGAGGGTGAGCCCGGCCCGCACCGGTGACGCCCGCACCTCGCCGGTGCCGGCCAGCGCCGCCGCGAGCGCGCCGAGCAGGCCGTACCCGATGCCCACCGCGACGGCCACGGTGACCGTCCGGCGGGGCGAACGGCCGTTGCGGGCGCCGATCGCCCGGCTGACGTGCACCCCGGCCCGGACCAGCCGCCAGGCGGCGAGCGCGGTCAGCACCAGGGGGGCGAGGTGCAACGGGCCGGCCGGGGTGGTCAGCGGCACCCCGTGCCCGAGCAGCCAGCCGGCCAGCCCGGCGAGCAGCGCCCCGGCGACGGCGGCGGCGTCCTCGCTGAGCTGGGCCAGCCCGAGCACGAGCGCGACCGGCAGGTACGAGGTGAGCGCGGCCCAGCCGGCGGCGACTGCGGCGGCTAGGGCGAGCGGGGCCCGGCGGGGCGGCCGGGGCCCACCGGGCCGGGGCGCCGGCACCCGCCGTTCCCGCCCGGCAGGGTCGACCGGCCGGGCTCCGGCGTGCACGCCGGTGGAGCGGCGGGGCTGGTCAGGGGGGACGGAGGACATCGGCTCTACTCTGGCATGTCGCGCGCCGATCGGCAGTCCGGTATCTCCCGCGACGCCAACTCCCGCCCGAAAAGGCGGCGGTCCACCACCCGGCGGGCAGTTCCGCGATCTCCCCGCCCGGCGTACGGATCCGGTTTAGCCTCGGCCCAGGACGCGACCGTCACCGTCGCGGCACCGACCGCTCGGAGGAAGCCGTGAACGCTCCGTATCCGCCGTCGCCGCCACCGGCCGCGGGCCGGGACCGTACGACGCTCTGGGGTGTGCTGGGCATCGTCCTCGGCCTGCTCTGCTGCGGGGTCCTCGGCATCCTCTTCGGGTACCTGTCGGTCCGGGACGCCAAGCGGTTCGGGCAGTCGCCGGTCCTGGGCTACCTGGCGATCGCCTTCGGCGTGATCAACATTATCGGGAGCTGGGTCCTCCGGTCCACCGGCAACTACCCGTTCTGGAACCGCTGAGCAGGAGGCGAGCGGGCCGGACCGGGGTCAGGGAGGCCGGGGCCGACCGGGGCACGACGGTGGGCCGGAGACGACCGAGGGAGCCGACCACAGCGGTCGGCTCCCTCGCGGTGCGTCGTACCCGTTCAGCCGGCGGACATGATCTCCCGCATCAGCTTGGCGGTCTCGGTCGGCGTCTTGCCGACCTTCACCCCGACCGCCTCCAGCGCCTCCTTCTTCGCCTCGGCGGTGCCCGCCGAGCCGGAGATGATCGCGCCGGCGTGCCCCATGGTCTTGCCGGGGGGCGCGGTGAAGCCGGCGATGTAGCCGACCACCGGCTTGGTCACGTTGGCCTTGATGAAGTCGGCGGCCCGCTCCTCGGCGTCGCCGCCGATCTCACCGATCATCACGATGGCGTCGGTGTCCGGGTCCGCCTCGAACGCGGCCAGCGCGTCGATGTGGGTGGTGCCGATGATCGGGTCACCGCCGATGCCGACGCAGGTCGAGAAGCCGATGTCGCGCAGCTCGTACATCATCTGGTAGGTCAGCGTGCCGCTCTTGCTGACCAGGCCGATCCGGCCGGCGCCGGTGATGTCGGCCGGGATGATGCCGGCGTTGGAGGCCCCCGGGGAGGCGATGCCGGGGCAGTTCGGGCCGATGATCCGGGTCTGCTCGCCCTTGGCCACGTTGTACGCCCAGAAGGCGGCGGTGTCGTGCACCGGCACGCCCTCGGTGATCACCACGGCCAGCGGGATGCCGGCGTCGATCGCCTCGACCACCGCGCCCTTGGTGAACTGCGGCGGCACGAAGATGACCGTGACGTCGGCCCCGGTCTCCTTCATCGCGTCCGCCACCGAGGCGAAGACCGGCAGCTCGGTACCGTCGAAGTCGACGGTCTGCCCCGCCTTGCGCGGGTTGACCCCACCGACGACGGTGGTGCCGGCCGCGAGCATCCGCCGGGTGTGCTTGGACCCCTCGGAGCCGGTCATCCCCTGCACGATGACCTTCGAGTCCTTGGTCAGCCAGATAGCCATCTCAGTTCCCCGCAGCCGCCAGCTCGGCGGCCCGCTCGGCCGCGCCGTCCATGGTGTCGACCCGCTGCACCAGCGGGTTGTTCGCGCCGTCGAGGATCGCCCGACCGGCCTCGGCGTTGTTGCCGTCGAGCCGGACGACGAGGGGCTTGGTGACCTTCTCGCCCCGCTGCTCCAGCAGCGCCAGCGCCTGCACGATACCGTTGGCGACCTCGTCGCAGGCGGTGATCCCGCCGAAGACGTTGACGAAGACGCTGCGCACCGCCGGGTCGGAGAGCACGATCTCCAGACCGTTGGCCATCACCGCGGCGCTCGCGCCGCCGCCGATGTCGAGGAAGTTCGCCGGCTTGACGTCGCCGTGCCGCTCACCGGCGTACGCGACCACGTCGAGGGTGGACATGACCAGGCCCGCGCCGTTGCCGATGATGCCGACCTCGCCGTCGAGCTTGACGTAGTTGAGGTCCTTCTCCTTGGCGGCCTGCTCCAGCGGGTCCACGGCGGCCTGGTCGACCAGCGCCTCGTGGTCGGGGTGCCGGAACGCGGCGTTCTCGTCGAGGGTGACCTTGGCGTCGAGCAGCAACAGCCCGCCGTCCTTGGTCGTGGCCAGCGGGTTCACCTCGACCAGCGTGGCGTCCTCGGCGACGAAGGCCTGCCAGAGCTTGACCGCGACGTCGACCACCTGGTCGGCGACCTCGGCGGGGAAGCCGGCGGCGGTGACGATCTCCCGCGCCTTGGCCTCGTCCACGCCGGTGACCGCGTCGATCGGGGCCTTGACGACTCGCTCCGGGGTCTCGGCCGCGACCTGCTCGATGTCCATGCCGCCGGCGACGCTGGCGATGCAGAGGAAGGTGCGGTTCGCCCGGTCGAGCAGGTACGAGAAGTAGTACTCCTCGGCCACGTCCGCGGTCACGGTGATCATGACCTTGTGGACCGTGTGCCCCTTGATGTCCATGCCCAGGATGTCGGTGGCGCGGGCCACCGTCTCCTCGGCGCCCTCGGCGAGCTTGACGCCACCGGCCTTGCCCCGGCCGCCGACCTTCACCTGCGCCTTGACGACCACCCGACCGCCGAGGCGTTCGGCGATCGCGCGGGCCTCCTCCGGGGTCGTGGCGACGCCGCCGGCGAGCACGGGCAAGCCGTGCCGCTCGAACAGGTCCCGCCCCTGGTACTCGTACAGGTCCACGATTGCGCGTCCCGTCCCGTCTCCGCGGCGCGCCGTCGCGCCGCCACCAGCGTTGTGGAAAACATCCTGACGCCTGTCATCAGTTGAAGCAGGCCATTGGCGCAGCCTAGCGAGGCGGACGGCACCGGCAACCGAGCGGGTACACGGTGTGCCGTACTACACAGCGGCAATGTTCGGAACGGGTGCGTAACCCCCGGCCGGAGGCGTCGTTGAGTCAGATGTCGGAGCGCTGAGCACAGCGCGAGGACGGGAGCGGCCGATGCCCTGTCGGTCGAGGGGTGGCGGCGGGGCATCGTGCATAGAGGGGCCGGACGTGTGAGGGGTGCGTCCGGCCCCTCCCCCCTGTCCGTAAACCCCCGCCGGCTGTCCGGAGCCCGCCGGCTTCCCCACCCGGGCGTCGGGCCCGCCGGGCGTCAGGCGACCGGTTGCGCCACGTTCTGCCGTACCCACTCGACGATGGACGTGGTGGTCGCGCCCGGGGTGAAGATCTTGGCGACGCCGATCCGCGCCAACTCCGGCAGGTCGGCGTCGGGGATGATGCCGCCGCCGAAGACGACGATGTCGCGGGCGTCCCGCTCGTCGAGGAGTTCCAGCACCCGCCGGAAGAGCGTCATGTGCGCGCCGGAGAGCACGGAGAGGCCGACCGCGTCGGCGTCCTCCTGGATCGCGGTCTCGACGATCTGCTCCGGGGTCTGGTGCAGGCCGGTGTAGATGACCTCCATGCCGGCGTCCCGGAGGGCGCGGGCGACCACCTTGGCACCACGGTCGTGCCCGTCGAGGCCCGGCTTGGCGACGACGACCCGGATACGAGAGCTCATCAGCGCACACCCTTCCCGGTTCCGCGGCCGTCAGCCGGCCGAGCGGCCCTCACCTGAACGAACGGTAACCCGGCGGACCCGGTCCGGGGAATCCGGGAAGGGGCCACCGCGCCGGGAGCGGTCCGGCCCGACCCGCCGGGTACCGGGCGACGATTCGGACATCGACGTGGTCACGGTCACCGTGTGCGACATTCGAGCGGTAACGAGGCCCCCCAGTAAAGGTGACGAGATGCCACACTTAGGGGCGAATCTGGACATAACTGAACGGGGATTTCGGCGGTGCCGCTTGTGACTCCTGTGGCTGTTGGCTACCGTGTCCACGGTTGTCATCAGGTCTTAGGACGGGTGACGACGCGGCCCACCGACGTTCACCAGCGACACGAACCCGGGACGACCGCTTCGGATCCCCGACAACGGAGGGTGTGCGTGCGCCAGCGCCTGTCGTCTGAGCCGGATCGATATCGCGGTCGCCGCCGCGTACCCACCCCCCCGCGTAGCCGCTACGCAGCCGTCGTCACCACCGCCTTCGTCGGCGCCGGTGTGGTGGCCCTCGGCGCCGGCGCCCTGCCGGACGCCAAGAGCGTCAGCCCCTCCGTCCTGGACGAGCTGCGGCAGTCCTCGGCCCTCAGCGAGGACATCGCGGCCCGGGGCGAGTCCGCCGACCGGGCCTCCCGGGACAGCGGGCGCGGTGGCGCGGACGAGGCCAGCGAGGACGGCATCTGGCTGCTCCCGCTCCAGGGCTACGACTTCAACTCCCCGTACGGCATGCGCTGGGGGAAGCTGCACACCGGCGTCGACCTGGTCGCCCCGGAGGGCACCCCGTACGTCGCGATCCACGGCGGGAAGGTCACCAAGGCCGGCTGGTTCGGCGGCTACGGCAACGCCGTGATCGTCCAGCACCCCGACGGCAGCGAGGCCATCTACGGTCACTCCGCGGCGGTGAGCGTCAAGGAGGGCCAGCAGGTCAAGGCGGGCGACCAGCTCGGACTGGTCGGCAACACCGGCCACTCCTACGGCGTGCACCTGCACCTGGAGGTGCATGTCAACGGCAAGCCGCAGGACCCGGTGCCGTGGCTCCAGGAGCGCGGAGTGGACATCAAGCTGCAAGTCGAGGCATTTTACAGCGACGTAGCCGCCTCCTGACGCTCCGTACCGCCCGTCGACCGCCCGGATCAGCCGATCCGGGCGGTTTCTCGTGCGGACACCCGGACAGATATGTCGCTCGTCACAGCCGCAAAAGTGAGCAGCGCCACGTCGCATCATGATCACTTTTCGGGACGGAACGGTCTGACCTGGGACGTAACCGGACAGCAGTCACCGGCGTCACCGCCGGTGAGTCCCACACCCCTACCCGGTCCCGGTCCCGCCCACACCAGTATTTCCCGGGTCAGTGCCCCCGACCGGGAAGGTCAACCGTGCCGGACGAGAACCTCACCCCCCGCGAGCGGATCGGCAGCACCCCGGCCCGCCACCGGCGACCACTGCGGGTCGCCGGCCGTACTCCCTGGCTGGTCGCCGCAGCGGTCGCGCTGGTCGGCGTCGGCATCGGCGGTGTCGCCGTCACCGCCGGCGGCCCCGACGGGCCGGAGCCCGGCGCCGTCGTGCTGGACGCCGAGGCCCTGGCCGCCGAGCGCGCCGACGCCGTCGAGCGCGCCGACCGGGCCGCCCGTGAATCGGCCAGCCCCACCCCCACGCCGGCCCCGTCGACGGCGAGCCCGTCGGCCAGCCCGACCAGCGCGGCCCCGAGCAGCGCGGCCCCCACCCGCACCGCCACCGCCAAGGCCAGCACGAAGGCCGCGCCGAAGCCGGTGAAGACCACCAGCGCGCCGAAACCGGCCTGGGTCAACCCGATGCCCGGCGCGGCGGTCACCTCCTGCTACGGCCCCCGCTGGGGCACCCTGCACGCCGGCATCGACCTCGCGCTGCCCGCCGGCACCCCGGTCCGCGCCGCCGCCGCCGGCACCGTGGACAAGGCCGGCGACGTCGGCGACGGCTACGGCATCTCCGTCGTCGTCGACCACGGCAACGGGTACCTGACCCACTACGCCCACCTGAGCCAGGCGGCGGTCGACGTCGGCGCGAAGGTCACCGCCGGTCAGCGGATCGGCAGCGAGGGCTCCACCGGCGACTCCACCGGCCCGCACCTGCACTTCGAGGTGCACCAGGGCGCGATGTGGAACCAGATCGACCCGGCCCCGTTCATGCGCGCACGCGGCGTCGACCTGGGCTGCTGACCCCGGCCCGCGCCGGCCGGGGTCAGATCTTCTCGACCGGCGCGTGCCGCAGCACCAGCCACATGGTCTGGTCGCCGAAGTCGATCTGGGCGCGGGCACCGGGGCCGTGCCCCTCGACGGCGAGCACCCGACCGAGCCCGTACCGCTGGTGGTTGACCCGGTCGCCGGCCGCCACCTTCGGCCCCTGGGGCAGCTCGCTGGCCGTGGTCAGCCGGCTGCCGTCGACCCCGAGCCGCTTCGCCAACTGGGCGGCCTTCGGGGTCCCCCCGGTGAAGCCGCCGCGCCCGCCGGGCACCCGGTCCGCGCGCCCGCCGACGCCGCCGCCCCCGCCACCCCACGAGGTGTACGTCCCCTCGGTGCGCTCCCAGCGGACCAGCGCCGGAGGCAGCTCCTCCAGGAACCGCGAGGGCGGGTTGTAGGCGGGCTGCCCCCAGGCCGAGCGGGTCACCGCCCGGGACAGGTAGAGCCGCTGCCGGGCCCGGGTGATGCCGACGTACGCGAGCCGGCGCTCCTCCTCCAGCTCACGGGTGTCGCCGAGCGCGCGCAGGTGCGGGAAGACGCCGTCCTCCAGGCCGGTCAGGAACACCACCGGGAACTCCAGCCCCTTGGCGGTGTGCAGCGTCATCAGGGTGACCACGCCCTGGTATGGCGCCGGGTCGTCGGCCTCGGCACCGTCGGCTGCCGAGTCAGGCTGCGCAGGGATCTGGTCGGCGTCGGCGACCAGGGCGACCTGCTCCAGGAACCCGGCCAGGGTGGCCCGCTCCCCCTCTGCGCCGGTCGCCTCGATCCGCTCGGTGTACTCCCGGGCCACGCTGACCAGTTCCTGGAGGTTGTCCACCCGGCCGGCGTCCTGCGGGTCCAGGCTCTCCTCCAGCTCGCTGAGGTAGCCCGACCGGGTCAGCACCGCCTCCAGCACCTCCTCCGGGGTGCCGGTCTCGGCCACCTCCCGCACACCGTCGAGGAGCGCGACGAAGTCACCGATGCCGTTCGCGGCCCGGGTGGAGATGCCGGGGGCGTCCGTGGCCCGGCGCAGCGCCGCGCCGAAAGAGATCCGGTCCCGGCTGGCCAGCGCCTCCACGCAGGCCTCGGCCCGCTCGCCGATGCCCCGGCGCGGGGTGTTCAGGATCCGGCGCAGGTTGACCGTGTCGTCGTCGTTGACCACCGCGCGGAGGTACGCCAGCGCGTCGCGGACCTCCTTGCGCTCGTAGAAGCGCACCCCGCCGACCACCCTGTACGGCAGGCCGACCCGGATGAACACCTCCTCGAAGACCCGGGACTGGGCGTTGGTGCGGTAGAAGACCGCCACGTCACCGGGCCGGGCCGCGTCCTCGTCGACCAGCCGGTCGATCTCCCGGCCGACCCAGTCCGCCTCGGCGTGCTCGGTGTCGGCGACGTACCCGACGATCTGCTCGCCGGGGCCGGCGTCGCTCCACAGCCGCTTCGGCTTGCGCGAGGTGTTCCGGTCGATCACCGCGTTGGCCGCGTTGAGGATGGTCTGGGTGGAGCGGTAGTTCTGCTCCAGCAGGATCGTGCGGGCGTCGGTGAAGTCCCGCTCGAACTCCAGGATGTTGCGGATCGTGGCGCCCCGGAACGCGTAGATCGACTGGTCGGCGTCACCGACCACGCACAGCTCCGCCGGCTCGATCCCCTCGGTGCCGGAGACCAGCTCCTTGATCAGCACGTACTGGGCGTGGTTGGTGTCCTGGTACTCGTCGACCAGGACGTGCCGGAACCGACGGCGGTAACTCTCCGCGACGTGCGGGTGCGACTGGAACAGGTGCACCGTGGTCATGATCAGGTCGTCGAAGTCCAGCGCGTGCGCCTCGCGCAGCCGCCGCTGGTAGAGCGTGTACGCCTCGGCGAGGGCCCGCTCGTTGGGCCCGCTGGCCCGGCCGGCGAACGTCTCCGGGTCGACCAGCTCGTTCTTGAGGTTGGAGACCTGGGCGGCCAGCCCCCGGGCCGGGTACCGCTTCGGGTCCAGGTCCAGCTCCCGGGCGACGAGCTGCATCAGCCGGCGGGAGTCGTCCGCGTCGTAGATCGAGAAGGTCGACTTCAACCCGGCGTGCTCGTGCTCGGCGCGCAGGATCCGCACGCAGGCGGAGTGGAAGGTGGAGACCCACATCAGCCGGGCGCGCGGCCCGACCAGGTGGGTCACCCGCTCCTTCATCTCCCCGGCGGCCTTGTTGGTGAAGGTGATCGCGATGATCTCGCCGGGGTGCACGTCCCGTGCGGCCAGCAGGTACGCGATCCGGTGGGTGAGCACCCGGGTCTTGCCCGAGCCGGCCCCGGCCACGATCAGCAGCGGCGAGCCGGCGTGCGTGACCGCGTCACGCTGCGGCCCGTTGAGGCCCTCGACCAGGTCCTGTGGATCGAGGCGGACGGCGGGGCCGGGCCGGCGCGGCGGAGCCGGCGCGGGGTCGGGCGTGGACGGGGACGCGGGGATGTCGAAGAGAGGATGCATCGCACGGCGAGTCTATGCCGACCCCCGGACAGTTCCGGGGCAAGGCGGGTCGGCGACCCGGCGCGTGCCGACCATCACCCCGGCGACCTGGCCTTTTCCCGTCCCGCCCGGTGACCTGCCCGGCATGCGGGCGGTATCGGCGGTCTGCTTGCGCCCCGGAGACGGCGGCGGCATACTCGACGGCGTGTTCGGTCAGCGCCTCTACTTTTACTACGGCACCGGGAGTCCGGCAGCCGTGGGTCACGCCTGATCGACCAGACCTACGAAAAGCCCCGGGCTCGCAGGAGCCCGGGGCTTTTCCGTTCCGGGATCCGGGCACCCGGGCCCGACGTCCGAGGGGTACGACGATGATGACAGACGTGGTGGAGCAGAGCGGCGGCGTCGCGCGGTCCGACGCGGGGGCCGGCGCCGGGGGCGCGGGACCGGCGCCGACCGACCCGGCCCGGCCGGGCACCGGCACCGACGAACCCGAGGCGGCGGCGCGGATCAGCGCGATCCGGGAGCGGATCGACGAGATCGACCGGACCCTGATCGCGCTGTGGCAGGAGCGGGCCGGCCTGTCGCAGCAGGTCGGCGCGACCCGGATGGCCTCCGGCGGCACCCGGCTGGTGCTCTCCCGGGAACGCGAGATCCTGGAGCGGTTCCGCCGGGAACTCGGCGCCGACGGCACCCAGCTCGCGCTGCTGCTGCTCCGCGCCGGCCGAGGCCCCCTCTGAGAGGTAAGGAAGGGCCCCCTGTTAACGCTTCCGGTAGTAGAAGGGCCCCTTCCTAACACCCCGGCCCCGGCGCTCCGGCCACCGCACCCACCGCCGACGCCGACGAGCCGCCGTCCGGTGTCACGGGTGACGCCGGGCGGCGGCTCGGGGGTCGGGCGGGATCAGGCCTCGTGGGTGGCGACGATCTCGCGCTTCTCGGCGAAGTGGCAGGCGCTCGGGTGGTCCGAGCCGTCCCGGATCTCCAGCGCCGGCACCTGCTCGGCGCAGACGTCCTGCGCCTTCCAGCAGCGGGTCCGGAACCGGCAGCCCGAGGGCGGGCTGATCGGTGACGGCACGTCCCCGGTCAGCCGGATGATCGCCTTGCTCGACCGCAGCGTCGGGTCCGGCACCGGCACCGCCGACAGCAGCGCCTGGGTGTACGGGTGGGTCGGCCGCTCGTAGATCTCGTCCTCGGTCCCGATCTCCACGATCTTGCCGAGGTACATCACCGCGACCCGGTCGGAGAGGTGCCGCACGACCGACAGGTCGTGGGCGATGAAGACGTACGAGAGGCCGAACTCGTTCTGGAGCTTCTCCAGCAGGTTCATCACCTGGGCCTGGATCGACACGTCCAGCGCCGACACCGGCTCGTCGCAGACGATGATCTCCGGACGCAGGGCGAGCGCGCGGGCGATGCCGATCCGCTGCCGCTGGCCGCCGGAGAACTGGTGCGGATACCGGTTGATGTGCTCCGGGTTGAGGCCGACCAGGTCGAGCAGCTCCTTGACCTTGCCCTGCCGGCTGCCCTTCGGCGCCACCTCCGGGTGGATCTCGAACGGCTCACCGATCAGGTCACCCACCGTCATCCGGGGGTTGAGCGAGGTGTACGGGTCCTGCATGACGAGCTGGATCTGCCGCCGCAGCCGGCGCAGCGCCGCCCCGGTGAGCCGGGAGATGTCCTGGCCCTTGTAGACGACGCTACCGGCGGTCGGCTTCTCCAGGTTCATCAGGACCCGGGCCAGCGTCGACTTGCCGCAGCCCGACTCGCCGACCAGCCCCAGCGTCTCCCCGGCCTTGAGCTCGAAGGAGACGCCGTCGACCGCCTTGACCTGGCCGATGGTCTTCTTGAAGACCACGCCCCGGGTGACCGGGTAGTGCTTGACCAGGTCCCGGATCTCCAGAATGTTCTCAGTCACGGCTCACCAGCTCCTCGGCGAAGTGGCAGGCGCTGGCCCGGCCGGGGGCCACCTGCAACAGCGGCGGGATCTTCTCCCGGCACACCGGTTGCGCCATCGGGCACCGCGGGTTGAACGGGCAACCCGGCGGAATGTTCATCAGGTTCGGCGGCAGGCCCTTGATCGTCCGGAGTTCCTGCCCCTTCTCGTCGAGCCGGGGGATCGATTCGAGCAGACCGATGGTGTACGGGTGCGCCGGCTTGGCGTACAGCTCGTACACGTCGGCTTCCTCGACGATCCGACCGGCGTACATGACCGCGATCCGGTCCGCGACGTCGGCGACCACGCCGAGGTCGTGGGTGATCAGGATCAGCCCCATCTGCCGTTCCCGCTGGAGTTCCGCGAGCAGGTCCATGATCTGGGCCTGCACGGTGACGTCCAGCGCGGTGGTCGGCTCGTCGGCGATCAGCACCTCCGGGTCCAGCGCCAGCGACATCGCGATCATGGCGCGCTGCCGCATGCCGCCGGAGAACTGGTGGGGGTACTGGCTGAACCGGCTCTTCGCGTTCGGGATCTTGACCTGGTCGAGCATCTCGATCGCGCGCTTCTTGGCCTCGGCGCGGCCCATCCCCCGCCGGACGCGGAACTGCTCCGCGATCTGGAACCCGACGGTGAAGACCGGGTTCAGCGCGGAGAGCGCGTCCTGGAAGATCATCGCGATGCCCTCGCCACGGATCCGCCGGCGCTCCTCGTCGGACATGGTGAGCATGTCCTTGCCGTGGAAGCGGACCTGGCCGCCGGTGACGAACCCGGGCGGCGTGTCCAGGATGCCCATGACGGTCTGCGCGGTGACGCTCTTGCCGGAGCCGGACTCGCCGAGCACGGCGAGGGTCTCCCCCGCGTCGACGTGGTACGTCACCCCGTTGATGACCTTGGCGACGCCGTCCCGGGTACGGAACTCCACCCGGAGGTCCTCGACCTCCAGGAGACGCCCCGACGGGCGGCCGGATCCATCGGCACCCGGCGTGGACTGCTCGGACACGAGAATGTCGGACAACTGGATCTCCCCTAGCGGAGTTTCGGATCGAGGGCCTCGCGGACCGTCTCACCGAGCATCACGAAGCTCAGCACGGCGGTGACGAGGAACCCGGCGGGGAAGAAGAGCAGGAACGGCGAGACGCGGATGTAGTTCTGCGCCTCACTGATCATGATCCCCCAGGAGACCACCGGGCTCTTCAGGCCGACACCGAGGAAGGACAGCGTGGCCTCGGCGCCGATGAACGAGCCCACCATGATCGTCCCGTACACCAGCAGCGGAGCGAGACAGTTCGGCAGCAGGTGCTTGATGATGATCCGGCTGGTGCTGGCGCCCATGGCGCGGGCCGCGACGATGTAGTCGGCCTCCTTGGTGGCCAGCACCGAGGAGCGCATCAGCCGCATGGAGACCGGCCAGCTCAGCACCATCAGCGAGATGATCACCAGCCCCATGATCTCCCACTCGCTGTTGCTCGTCCCGGACCCGTTGAACGTGGTCAGGATGACGATCGCACCGAGGACGAACGGCAGGCCGAAGAAGACGTCGGCGATCCGGGACAGCAGGGCGTCCACCCAACCACCACGGTACCCGGCGATGATGCCGACCGTGCCGCCGAAGATCAGGGTGCCGAGCACGGCGACCACCGCGACCAGGATCGAGGCGCGGGCGCCGTAGATCACCCGGGCGAACACGTCCCGGCCCTGCACGTCGTAGCCGAACCAGGCGTCGCCCGAGGGCTCCACCCGGCTGTTGGCCAGCGCGCCGTTGACCGCGTCCTTCGAGGTGAACAGCCACGGGAAGGCCGCCATCAGCACGAAGACCAGGATCAGCGTCGCGGAGATCCAGAACAGCGGCTTGCGCCGCAGGTCGCGCCAGGCGTCACCGAGCAGGCCCCGGGGCTTGTCCCGGCGAGCGTTCTCCGGCAGGCCCGCGTCGGCGGGCGCCGTGGAACCGGCCTGGGTCGGCTGGTGCGAGGGCGGCGTGGAGACGATCGATGCGGACGTCGGGTCACTCATAGCGGATCCTCGGGTCGAGGGCGGCGTAGAGCAGGTCCACCAGCAGGTTCATGACCAGGTAGACCAGCACCAGGACCACCACGATGGAGACAACCGTAGCGCTCTCCTTGGTGACGATCGCCCGGTAGACCTCCCGGCCGATCCCGTTGACCGCGAAGATGCCCTCGGTGACGATCGCACCGCCCATCAGCGCACCCAGGTCGGTGCCGAGCAGGGTGACCACCGGGATGAGCGAGTTGCGCAGCAGGTGCACCCCGACCACCCGGCGCATCGGCAGGCCCTTGGCGATCGCGGTACGGACGTAGTCGGCCCGCCGGTTCTCCGCGATGCTGGTGCGGGCCAGCCGGGCCACGTACGCCATCGAGGCGCTGCCCAGCACGAACCCTGGCACGAGTAGTTCCGTCAGCCGCATCTCGCTGGAGACGGTCGGCCGGACGATGCCCCACTGCACCCCGAGCAGCCACTGGAGCACGAAGCCGATGACGAAGACCGGCAGCGCGATCAGGAACAGGGTGGAGACCAGGACCAGGTTGTCCAGGAAGCCGTTGCGCCGCAGGCCGGTCAGCACACCGGCGGTGATGCCGATGAGCGCCTCGATCGCCAGGGCCACCAGGGCCAGCTTCAGGGTGTTCGGGTACGCCGCGACGATGATGTCGTTGACCGACCGGCCACTGAACGTCTCGCCGAAGTCACCCTGGAAAAGGTTCTGCATGTAGTGGGCGTACTGCACCAGTACCGGCTGGTCGAGCTGGTACTTCTCGGTCATGAAGGCGACGTACTGCTCCGGGCAGCGTCGTTCGCCGCACTTGCCGGCGAACGGGTCACCGGGCACGGACCAGACGAGCCAGTAGATCAGGAACGTCGTGCCGATGAAGACCGGGACGAGTTGCAGCAGCCGCCTCAACAGATAACGGCCCATGGGGTGGTCCTCCAAGAAAGGGGCGCGTCGGACGGCCGACACGGGTGGTGGCTACGCGCGCAGCGGGGTGGTGCTCCGCGCGGAACGGCCCCGGGCCGGGCTCACGGGTATGTGAGCCCGGCCCGGGGCTTAACCGTTGTGGATCAGAGCTCGACGGAGGTGATGTCGAGCTCGCCGACGGCGGTCACCTCGAGCTTCTTGATCTTCTCGGAGTGACCCGCCTGGTTGGCGTAGTAGTAGATCGGCAGGGCGGGGACGTCCGCGTCGATCAGCTTCACGGCCTCGGCGAACTTGGCGTGCGAGGCGGCCAGGTCAGCCTGGGCGCCCGCCTCCTTGGCCAGCGCGTCCACCTGCGGGTTGCTGTAGCCACCGTCGTTGGAGGAACCACCGGTCACGTACAGCGGGTTGATCCAGTTCTCCACGTCCGGGTAGTCCTGCTGCCACGCGGCGCGGTACGGGCCCTTCATCTGCTTGGCGTTGATCGCCTGGCGGAACACCGCGAAGGTCGGCATGCCCTCGGCCCGAGCCTCGACACCCAGGGTGGTCTTGACCTGCTGGGCGACGGCCTCCATCCACTCCTTGTGGCTGGAGTCGGCGTTGTAGTAGAAGACCATCTCACCCTCGAAGCCACCGGCCTCGGCGTAGAGCTTCTTGGCCTCCTCCGGGTTGTACGTGCAGACGGTGCAGTTGCCGTCGACCGTACCCGGGGCCAGCGGGTTCGCCCAGCTCGTCGCCGGCGGGCGGGTGCCGAAGAAGATCTTGTCGACGACTTCCTGGCGGTTGATGGAGAGCGAGACCGCCTTGCGCAGCCGCACGTCCTGGTACCGCTTGTCGTAGACCGGGAACGCGATGATGCCGGTGATCGGGGTGGTCGTGGTGATCGCCCGGTCGCCCAGGTCCTGCTTCCACTTGTCGCCCGCCAGCGCGGAGACCGGGACCTGCTCGACCCAGTCCAGGTTGCCCGAGACCAGGTCGCTGTAGGCGGCCGACTCGTCCTGGTACAGCTTGACGTCGACGTCCTTGATCTTCATCTTGTCGCGCAGCGTGTAGTCGTCGAAGCGCGTCAGCTTGATGAGGACGTTGTCCTCCCAGGAAACGAACTTGACCGGGCCGTTACCGATCGGCTTACGGCCGAAGTCCTCGGGCTTCTGGGTGAAGAACGCGTCCGGCAGCGGCACGTAGGCGCTGTAGCCGAGCTTGGTCGGCCAGACGGCGGTCGGCGCCTCGAGGGTGACCTCGAAGGTCCAGTCGTCGACGACCTTCAGGCCGGACATCTTGTCGGTGGTCGGCTCGGGGGCCTGCTGCGGGCCCTCGCCGTCCGGGTCCGCCTTGTTGACGTCGTCGAAGCCCTGGATGTCGGCGAAGAAGCTGGCGCCCTGGACACCGTTCGGCGAGTACGCGGCCCAGTTCCAGGCGTCGACGAAGTTCTTCGCCTTGACGACGGTGCCGTCGTGGAACTTGGTGTCCTGCTTGATCTTGATCGTGAAGACCTTGGAGTCGGTGGTCTCGATCGACTCCGCGACGGCGTTGCGCGGGGCGCTGCCGTCGTTGGGGTACTCCACCAGGCCGGTCCACATCCAGTCGATGACCTTGCCGCCACCGGTCTCGGTGGTGTTCGCCGGAACCAGCGGGTTCTCCGGCTGGACGCCGTGGATGGTGATCGCGCCGTCGGCGCTGTTGCCGCCTTCGTTGCTCTCGCTGTCGCTCGAGCAGCCGGACGCGACGAGCGCGAACGCCGCGCCCACCGCGATGGCGCCGCTCGCCCGCTTCGAGACTCTCATTCCGAGGGGCCTCCTCTTTCTGACCTGGTTCCGCGTGGGTTTCACGCACGTCTTGGGGGGTATACCGTCCGGCGACCCTTTACCACACCGGTCGCCGGTTTCACCGCTGGAAATCGGGACACCCCTGATGCACCGATCCGCCGGGCCACCGACCCCGGTCACACTCGACGCCGCACAGGACAGACGGCCACGAAGCGCTTCGATCAGCAGCGCTCGCGGCCGGCGGGTCGAGCAGGGCGCCTCACGCGAGGGGGGCGAGGTGCTGCAACTGTGACACCTACCGACGGGTTCCGTGAAGGCGCCGTTATCAAGACGTTAGTTGGCTGCCACGTTGCCGATACCTGAAAAAAGATCATGAAATACCCCAGATCCAGCCCTCTGAGCTGGGAAAACTCGGTCAGATCGGTCTCACGAGGGGTGTCGGCAAACCTCCACGGACTGTGACCGACCCCCCAACGGGGAACCGGCAGGGCAGCCCCGAAAGGACTCGAACTCTGACCGTCCGGATGATAGCCGATTGGCCTGACCGGACATGATCCTCCTGCCGGGCAGGGGACGACGAACGCGCCGATCGGTCGCGCCGACCCACCCGGACATCCCGGGACCACCGGCCGGCTCGACCCCGGCCGCGAGGGACCCTACCGCCGAGCCGCCCCTGTCCCGGATCACCCCAGGTCAGCACGGCGCCAAGGGCGCCGATCGGCGGCCGGCGGCCGGTGACCGGTCGGTCCGGATGCGGCGCGCCCCGCCGCGCCGGACCCACCCAACGGCCTCACACCGAGCCGCCGACCAGCGCACCGGGCGCACAAAGGGTCATTCACCGCATAGCTCACCAAAGCAGGATGAACCAGTCGTACCGCGAACTGCGGCCCCGGTCCGGGCCCGGAGCCGGCCCGAGGGACGCGACGCCCGGCCAAGGGGCGCGCCGCCGACCGGCGGCAGGGCGCGCGGCCGTCCGCAGACGGAGCGCCGCCGCCCCGAAGACGGAGCGCGCGGCCTGCCGAAACGGAGCGCACCGCGGTCCGGAGACGGAAACGGTCCGGCCCCGGTACCGCGTTTCTGCGGTACCGGGGCCGGACCCTCGGATTCTTCCGGTGCTCAGTCGGCGGCCGTCCCGGAGGGGGATGGCCGCCGGCCGGGCTGCCGTCAGGCGGTGAAGCGGACCTTCCGGCGGCGGATCACCAGCATGGTGACCGCGCCCACGGCGAGCAGCAGCACGCCGACGGTCGCCGCCAGCGCGATCGGCGAGCCGGTCAGCGGCAGGTCACCGCCACCGCTGACCGGGGAGGTCGACGGCGCCGGGCTCTCCCCGGGGGTGGAGGCGGACGGCTGCGGGGTCTCGCTCGGGACCGGCGACTCCGACGGGACCGGGGACTCCGACGGCTCCGGCGACTCGGTCGGAGCCGGGGTGGTCGGGCTCGGCACCGTCACGGGGGTGAAGGTGGCGCCCGCCTCGGTGGTGACCTTCGAGCCGGTGCTGCCGCCCAGGATCAGCTTCTGGTACCGGTCCTTGTTGCCGGCGAAGAGGAACACCCGACCGAAGGAGACCGAGTCCTCGGCGGTGGCGGTGACGCTGACCTCACCGGCACCGTCGCGGGTCAGCCAGAACTGCCCCTCGTTGGTGGTCTTGGTGACCGGGTTGCCGTCGGCGTCGACGGCGCTGCCGCCCTCGACCGTCAGCTCGATGTCGCCCGCCGGGCCCTTCACCGTGAACGGGCCGGCCTTCTCGCCGGCGGCCGCCTCGGCGGTCTTCGGGTCGATGCTCAGCTCGGCCTTCGGCTCGGGCTCGTCGGTGGCGTTGGCGATCAGGTAGTCGTAGATCTTCTTGATCGCGGTGTACTCGACCGGCTTGGTCAGGTTCGGCCGGTTGGCCCGGGGGGCCAGCTCCACGCCGTCGCTGAAGTGCCAGATCGCGGTCTGGGTGCCGAAGTACAGCACGGTGTCCTTGCGGGCGCCGCGCTCGGGCAGCTCGACGCCGGCCGCCGCGAGCAGCGCGTCGGCGTCGGCGTTCGGGTACCCGTGGGTCAGCACCCACTGCACCTTGCCCAGGTTCTTCACCTGGGACTCGTCCCAGGTGCCCTCCTGGTAGTCCTTGTTGATCGCGACCGGGGTGTGGAAGTCGATGCAGAAGACCGGAACGGTCTTCTCGCCGATCGTCAGTTCCAGGGCACTGGTGGTCTGCGGCTTCTTGTTGAGCTGAAGGGTGACCTCGGTGCCCTTCACCGTCTTGGCCTGCCCGGTGACCGGCTCCTCGGCGGCGGCGGGGCCGGCCACGCCGAGCGCGAGCGCGCTGCCGACGACGGCCGCCGCGGCGATCCGGGCCCAGCGCCGTCCTCGTTGTCCGAACATCAGATTTGTGTACCTCTCCCCCAGGGGTGACCCGCTCCAGCGGGCTGGTGACGCCACAGTTCTCGCGGGGAAGCACGGCAACCCGCACACGAGAACGCGCCGAGGCATTATCAGCCGGGGAGTGGACGGTTGTCAGCCCCGGAAAAGGAGGTAACTCACCTTTGTCCGGTTGATGGTGAGAAAATTGATCAAACCAATCGCCGATCGGCGGCCCACCGTGACAGTTCGTAGCGGTTCGACATCTGAAGTTTGCGCAGCACGTTCGACACATGCGTCTCGACCGTCTTGATCGAGATGAACAGTTCCTTGGCGATTTCCTTGTACGCGTACCCCCGGGCGAGCAACCGCAGCACCTCGCGCTCGCGGTTGGTCAACTGGTCCAGCTCGGGGTCCGCGACCGGCGCGTCCGGCCGCGCGGCGAACGCGTCCAGCACGAAACCGGCCAGCCGGGGGCTGAACACCGCGTCGCCGTCGGCCACCCGGCGGATCGCCGCGGCCAGTTCGTCCGGCGAGATGGTCTTCGTGACGTAGCCCCGGGCACCGGCGCGGATCAGCCCGATCACGTCCTCCGCCGCGTCCGACACGCTCAGCGCGAGGAACCGCACCTGCGGATGGGTACGCCGCATCGCCTCCAGCACCGCCCGGCCACCGCCGTCGGGCATGTGCACGTCGAGCAGCACCACGTCCGGGAGCGTCCCGGCGATCCGGGTGACCGCCTCGGCCACCGTGCTCGCCTCGCCGACCACCTCGACGTGGGCGCCCAGCTCGGCCCGGACCCCGGCCCGGAACATCGCGTGGTCGTCGACCAGGAAAACCCGCAGCCGCTCGGCCCGGGTGCCCGCCTGCTCCGCCGGTTCCATCGACTGGTCGCCCATGCTCATCTCTCCCTCTCCGCCGTGGCCGAGTCCCGCGAGATCGGCATGATCAACCGGACCTCCGTGCCCTCCCCCGGCGCGGTGCGGATCTCCGCCCGGCCGCCGTGCCGTTTCATCCGCCCGAGGATCGAGCCCCGGACGCCGTGCCGGTGATTCTCCACCGTATCCAGGTCGAAGCCCGCTCCCCGGTCCCGGACGAAGGCGCTGACCTGTTCCGGCTCCACCTCCGCGTAGAGCGAGACGGTCCGTACCCCGGAGTGGCGGGCGGCGTTCACCAGCGCCTCGCGGGCCGCCGCCACCAGCGCGGCGACCCGCTCGTCGGTCTCCCGGTCCCCCACCACCACCGTCTCCACGGTGATCGCGAAGGTGTCCTCGACCTCGGCGGCGGCCTGCTCCAGCGCGGCGGCGAACCGTTCGTTGGGGGACGCGGTGGGCTTGTAGAGCCAGTTGCGCAGCGACCGCTCCTGACCCCGGGCCAGCCGCTGCACCATCGTGGTGTCGGCCGCGTTGCGCTGGATCAGCGCGAGGGTGTGCAGCACCTGGTCGTGCACCATGGCGGCCAGCTCGGCCCGCTCCTGCTCCCGGATCCGGCCCTCCCGCTCCGAGCGGAGCTGGTTGAACGTCCGCCACAGCACGGGCGCGGCGACGACGCCGACCCCGGCCAGGCCGACCAGCGCGAAGATCACGCCGTTGAGCACGGCGTCGAAGTTCTGCGCGGGCGAGTAGACCGCCGCCACGCCGATGATGCCGACCGCGACCAGCACCCCGCCGCCGATGAACCGGAGGACGAACGCCCGCCGGTCACTCTCCTCCACCACCGCGCCGAGCCAGGGCACCGGCATCGACTCGCCCCACTGCCACCGCCGCTCCGGCGCCGACTGGTGCCAGATGACCCCGGCGCCGACCGCGATGATCGCCACCAGCCAGCCGGCGGTACCCGCCGCGCCGACGGAGTTGAAGACCATCATCTGGACGAGCAGCACGACAAGGCCGATCGCGACGAACGGCAGGAGCTGGGCCAGGTCCCGCCGGGGTGGCACCGAGGTGTCCCCCGGCCGCAGCGGCACCACCGCCCAGAACGCGGCGTACAGCAGCAGGCCGAGCCCGCTCAGCCCGAGCAGGACCATGAAGGCGATCCGGACCCGTACCACCGAGATGCCCAGGTGGTCGGCGATCCCGGCGGCCACCCCGGCGGCCATCCGGTTCTCCGGGTCCCGGTAGAGACGCGGCGGCTGGGTCACGGTACTGATCGGAAACTCCCTGTTCACGGGGTACGGCACCGGGCCGCTGACGGCTCGTGCTCCGATCGTCACACGGGCGGCCGGGCGGTGGCCACGGGGACCTCCCGGACATTCGCCGGCCGGGATCTCAGGGTGGGGTCAGGGTCGGGTCCGGAGGACGCCCGGCGCGGGGTGACGCAGGATCGGGGTATGACGGAGCACCCTGCGACGTCGCCCTCTCCCGGTCCCGTACCGGGCGGGTCCGCGACGCCACCACCCGGGGCCGCCGGACCCACCGGGTACGGCCCGCCGCCGGGTGCCACCACCGGCTCGCCCCACACCGCCACCGGCGGCTCGCCCTTCGGGGCCACCGACAGTCCACCCCACGGGGCCACCACCGGCTCGCCGTTCGGGGCGACCGACGGCCCGCCGTTCGGGCAGCCCGGACCGGTCCCCGGCGGGCCGCCGCCACCCGGCGGGGCCGGGTTCACCTCCCGGTACGGCCTGGTCCGGCCGCACGACGGGCGGTACCTCGCCGGGGTCTGCGCGGCGATCGGCCGGGCCACCAACACCGACCCGGTGCTCTGGCGGGTCCTGCTGGCCGTCCTCGGCTTCTTCGGCGGGATCGGCATCCTGATCTACGTCAGCGCCTGGCTGATCATCCCCGGCGAGGGGGACACCGCCTCCCCGGTCGAGTCGATGCTGGGCCGGGGCCGCTCCAGCATGTCCCCGGTGACCGTGATCGTGCTGAGCATCCTGGTCGCGATCAGCTTCGGGTACATCGTCACCGACGCGTTCCGTGCCGTACTGCTCGGCGCGGCCATCCTGGCCGGCGGGGCATTGCTGCTCAACCGCGAGTACGGAAGCGGCGCGGGGCGCGGGGCCCCCGCCCCGGGCGGCGGGCCGCCGGGGGCGGCCGGTGTCCCCGTGCCGGGTCCGGTGCCGTCGGCGGGGCCGTCGAGCGCCGCCCCGTACGCGCCGCCGGCGGCCCCGACCGTCGCCGCCGCGTACCACCCGGGCCCGGCCGGCCCGGCTCCGCTCGGTGGCGCACCGGCGGCGGACGCGCCGGGCTGGCCTGCCGGGAGTGTCGCCCCCCGGCCCTGGCCACCGGCCGACCCCTGGTCGCCGACCGGCTCCTGGCCTTCGACCGTTTCCGGACCGTCGACCGGCCCCTGGCCGTCGACCGGGGCTGAGCCCTCGACCGGAGCCGGGTCCTCGACCGGGGCTGAGCCCTCGACCGGAGTCGGGTCCTCGACCGGGTCCTGGCCCTGGACCGGGTCCGGGCCGTCGTCGGGGGCGCCGGTGTCGGGGGCGCATCCGGCCGGGGCCGGCGGGGCCGCGCCGGGTGGGACTCCTTCGGGTGACCTCACGCCGGGTGGGGCGACCCCCGGGGCATCGTCCGGAGCCGCCGGGGCGTCCCTCCCCAGCCCGCCGGCTCCGTCCGGACCAGGCGACACAGGCGACACGGGCGACACGGAGCCGACCGTCGGGTACGCCACCGGCACCCCGTCGGCCCGGTCCGGGCTCGCGTACGCCGCTGCTGCCGGCAGCACCGCCCGGCTCCCCGGACCCCCGGTCACCGCGCCGGTACCGCCGGTACCGCCGGGCGGGTATCGGGCACCGTTCGCGCCGCGCGGTCCGTACGCCGGGCCGCCGCTGCCCCCGGTCCCGCCCCGCCCGCCGCAGTGGGCACCCCGTCCACCGAAACGACCCCGGGAGCGCTCGCCGCTGGGCGCGGTGACGTTCTCCCTGGTCTTCGTGGCGCTGGGCGTGGTGGCCGTGCTGCACCTGCTCGGTGTGGTGGCCGTCGGCGCGTCGGCGTACTTCGCGGCGGCGCTGGCGACCATCGGCCTCGGGCTGCTGGTCGGCGCCTGGTTCGGCCGCGCCCGGTGGCTGATCGCGCTGGGCCTGGTCACCACGGCCGCGCTCGGGATGGTCACGGTGGTCGAGTCCTGGGAGCGGGTCCGCTCGTACGAGGGCAACGTCACCTGGGCGCCGACCGCCCACGAGGACCTCCTCGACCGGTACGAGCACTTCTTCGGCGACGCCGTGCTGGACCTGCGCGCCGTCGACTTCGACGGCCGGAACACCCAGGTCAGCGTCATGATCAACTTTGGGCAGGCGACCGTGTACCTGCCCCCGGACGTCGACGTCACGGTGGTGTCCGACATCAAGGCCGGCGACGCCGACGTCTTCGGGCACCGCACCGGCGGCGTCGACAGCGGCACCCGCCGGCAGACCGACCTGGGCGCGGACGGCCCCGGGGGCGGCACCCTGACCCTCAAGATCCACGTCAAGGCCGGCCACCTGGAGGTGACCCGGTGAGAGCCCACCGCACCGACCTGCTCTCGCTCGCCTTCGGGCTGATCTTCCTCGGCGTCGCCGGCTGGTGGCTGGGCGCCCAGCTCTTCGGGTTCGTGGCGCCCGCGGCGGGCTGGTTCGTCGCCGGCGCGCTGCTGCTGGTCGGTCTGCTGGGCCTGGTCGGGGCGTTCCGGTCCGGACACTCCCGCGCGACCACCACCGACCCGACCGGCCCCGTCCGGCCGACCGGCCCCACCACCGACACCGGCCCGGTCCCCACCGCGCCGACCGCGCCCGGCACCGCGACGCCGGCCGAGACCGGCACCGGTACGCCGGTCGAGCTGACCTCCCCGGCCTGGTGGGAGCCGTCGGCCGGGACGACCGCCGAGGTCGACCGGCCGAGGCGGGCCGACGAGTGGCCGGACGTGGTCACCGACGTGCCGGTCCGGGCGGTCGAGGACGGTACCGCCGAGTTGCCCGGGGTCACCCGCCCCGACGACGGCCCGGCCGGGCGGGAGCGTGCCGGTGGCTGACCACGGCGGTGCCGCCGTGGGCCGGCGCATATGCTGGCCGGCGGAGCCCTCACCTCCGCCCGCCGGTCCGCGGCATCGGGCCGGACCGCCGCGACCGCCGTTCGCCACCCCGTCAGGAGCCCGTCCGAGATGACCCAGTCCCCCGCCGTGCGTACCCCCGGCCGGTCCGGCCCGGTGCGCATCGGCGAGCGCGCCGCCCGTACCCTCGTCACCGAGCTGGCCCGCCGCAACGACCCGAAGCCCGCGCTGCTGGTCGGCGCGGCCCCGGGCGACGCGGTCCTCGCCGCCGCCTTCGACGCGCTGCTCCCCGGCGACGTGCTCACCGTCGTCCCCGCCGCCGACTGCACCGCCGCCGAGCTGCGCGAGCACGTCACCGCCCAGGGCCAGTGGATCGCCGACCGGGTACGCGTCGTGGACTCCCTCGCTACGGCCGACCCCGCCGAGGTGGTCGTCGTGGCGGAGCCGTTCACCGGCACCGCCGAGGAGACCCGGGCGACGATCGACGGCCTGGCCAAGCACCTGGCCGACGGCGCGGTGCTCGCCGTGGCCACCCCCGCCACGCCGGGTCGCACCGAGGGCGCGGCGGCCGAGCTGGAGCGACAGGGCGCGCTGTTCGGCGTCGGCACCGACCTGGTGCTGCGCAACAAGCCGCCGGTACGGGTGTACCGGCTGCGCCTCACCCCGGCCCCGGTGAGCCTGGCCGCCCGGCTCGCCCCGGCGTACCGGCCGTCGAGCGTGCCGCTGACCCGGGGCATGCACATCGACTCCAACGGCGTGGCCGCCGCCGGGATCGCCCTCGGGCTGGCCGGGCTGGCCCGGGTGGTCCGGCCGAAGTCCCGGCTGTGGCTGCTGCCGGCGCTCGCCGCCGCACCGGTGGCCGCGTTCTTCCGCGACCCCGAGCGGGACGTGCCCGAGGACCCGTCCGCCGTGGTCGCCGCCGCCGACGGGGAGGTCCTCTCCGTGCAGCGGCTGCACGACGAGCGCTTCGGCGACGGCGAGTGGCTGCGCGTCGCGGTCTTCCTGTCGGTGCTGGACGTGCACGTCAACCGCGCGCCGGTGGCCGGCAAGGTGGTCGACTACTTCGTCGCCGACGGCGGGTTCGCCAACGCCATGAAGCCGGAGGCCGAGCACAACGTCGCCGCGTACACGGTGCTGGACACCGACCACGGCACGGTGGTGGTGGCACAGCGGACCGGCCTGATCGCGCGACGGATCGTGCAGCGGGCGCCGATCGGCGCGCTGCTGGCCCGGGGCGAGCGGTTCGGCCTGATCCGGTTCGGCTCGCGGACCGACGTCTACCTGCCGGCGGAGGCGGCCGAGCCGCTGGTCGGGCCCGGGGAGCGGGTGGTCGGCGGCAGCACCGTCATCGCGCGCTGGCGGTAGCGGCGACGCCCGCCGGTGGCGGGTCCGTACGACGACGAAGGGGGTGCCACCCGCACGGGTGGCACCCCCTTCCAGGCTTCGGCGGCCGGGTCAGGCGGCCCGGCGCTGGTGCAGCCAGAGCAGCGGCCCGCTGACCAGGTACCCCACCACGACCAGCGCGAAGGTGAGCCGGACGTCGATCAGCGCGCCGGTCACCGGCACCAGCCACACCCACGGCGGCAGCTTGACCAGCCGGGCGAGCTTGGCGTACGGGAAGCTGGAGACCATCGTGAAGGCCAGCAGCGCCACCCCGGCGACCTGCACCGTGGCGGGCAGTTGCAGGCCGAGGGCGACCCCGAGGGCGAGCACGGCGGCGGCCATCGTGGTGGGCACGCCGCAGAAGAAGCGGCCGTCCTTGGGCGAGACGTTGAACCGGGCCAGCCGGATCGCCGCGCAGGCGGCGACGAGCGCGGCGGCCACCGCGGCGGCCGGCGTCGGCGCCTCACCGGCGAGCGAGGCGTAGACCACGACCGGGGCGGCGAGGCCGAACGAGCACATGTCGGCCAGCGAGTCCATCTGCGCGCCGAACGGGCTGGCCACGCCGAGCCGGCGGGCGAGCAGTCCGTCGAGCCCGTCGAACGCCACGCAGGCGATCAGCAGCAGCGCGGCGATCCGCACCTCGCCGTGCATGGCGACGAAGATGGCGTTGATGCCGAGCACCAGGCTGGCCAGGGTGCAGGCGTTGACCAGCGCGAACTTCATCCGCCGCTGGACCGTGCGCTCACCGGGGAGCAGCGGCACGGCCCCGACCGGGGACTCCTCGGCCGGCAGACTGGGCGCGAGCGCCGGGCTGACCGGCGCGACGGCCGCCACCTCGGCGACGCCGGGCCGACCCAGGCGGTACCGGCGCAGCGGCCGGTCGGCGTGCCGGGGCTCGGGCACCACGTCGGTGGCGGGCGACAGGTCGGTGCCGTTCTGGCGACCCACCCGGACCAGCAGCACCTGGCGGGCGAACGTGCTGCTGCGGCGCAACCGGCCCGCCCAGCGACGCCCTGCGGGGCGCGGACTGTCAGTCGTACGACGCCGGCGCCATGGGGCTCTCGGCACGGTTCCTCCATCACCGGATCAGCTCACCGCCGCCTGGGGCGGGGGCCCGGCTCTCTCGTGCCGGGCCGCTTCTGGCCCGGCAGCCGTTTTCGCGGAGTACACAATTGCACAGGGGAACGGGGCTTGGCGATAGCTGCCGGCGGTCCTTATATCTCCCGTGAACCGCGCAAACCGCCCTCTTGTTCCCAGCTACGGCCCTTGCCGTCATCTGTGACGACTGCGCCTCTTCCCATATCAACCGCTCATTGGCGCGCTAACACCCACTTCGCGCACCAACTTCACCTACCGACTCTACCGGAGTCGGACCGGAGCGGCCTGTCGGGTGTGCGCTATGCCCGGTACCGTCCGGTCATGTCGGCCGCGACCTCGGTCAATGGCAGCTCGGCGACCCGGTCGGGCGCGAACCAGGCGGCCTGGGCGGTGGAGCCGCCCGCCGCCTCGGTCACCACCGCCTCCGTCGCCACGTCCACCAGCACCCGGTAGACCACCCGGACGTTGTGCCAGTCCATCGGTCGCCCCTCCGGGCCCAGCGCCGCCGGGTTGTGCAGGTTGTCCACGCCCAGCAGGTCCACCACCCGACCGAGTTGTCCGGTCTCCTCGACCAGTTCCCGCAGCAGGCCGGCGACCGGCTGTTCACCAGGGTCGGTCCCGCCGCCGGGCAGGTGCCACCGCCCGCCCCCGGGGTACCCCTCGGCGATCCGGGTGAGCAGCAGCCGCCCGGCCGGGTCGGTGACCAGCCCGTACGCCGCGAACCGCTGTCCCCGGTCGGCCGACGCCGGGCCACCCGCCGGCGTCGCGCCGCCACCCGGCACCCCGGCCACGCCGGGGGTCACCCCGGCCCCGGTGGGCAACGTCTCAGCCGCACGCGGTGACGCTCCGGTCGCGGCCGGTGCCGGCCCGGCGTCGGGCGGGCCGCCCGCCGGGGGTGCCGGCACCGTGGCGGGCGGCGGCGTGACCGGCAGCCCGAGCGCCTCGGCGGTGAAGGGCGTCAGCGGCAGTCGGGCCGCCTCGGCCAGGCTCAGCCAGGCCACCTCGTCGGTGCCGCCGTCCGCCTCGGCCCGGAGCGCACCGGAACGGACCGCGACGTCGAAGACCAGCCGGTCGGTGTGCAGGGTGTCACCGGCCAGGTGCGACACGTCCGCGACGGCGGCCCGCAGGCCGGTCGGCTCGACGGCGAGCCCGGTCTCGGCGGCGAACCTGCGCGCCATCGCGTGCGCCGGGTGCTCGGCGTGCCGCAGCCCGCCGCCGGGAAGCTGCCAGGCACCGGGGAGGGCCGACCGCGCCGACCCACGCACCAGGAGCACCCGGTCACCGTCCCGACACAGTCCGTACGCCCCGATTCGCCGCCGCGTAACCACGATGTGACCCTCCCCGCCCGTCCCGCCTCGTCGATCATGAGGCTAACCAGAGTCGGGCTGGTACGCCGGCCGGTCGGCCCCCTGCCCGACGAGCGGGGAGGGTGGGGACGGGCGGGGAGGGAGGCCAGGGTCAGGCGAGGTGGGCCGCCTGCACCGCCTCGGCGGTGACCTCGGTGAGCCGGTCGGTCGGCAGGGCGCCCAACTCCTCGCGGGCGAACCAGCGTGCCTCACAGGTGGAGCCGCCGACGTCGGCGACGGTGGGCGGGGCCGGCTGGTCGACCATCACCCGGTAGAAGGCCCGGACACCGTGCCAGTCGATCGGGTACCCCTCCGGGCCGAGCGAGGCGGCGTCCCGGTGGCTGGCCACGCCGAGCAGTTCGACCAGGCGCCCGGTCTGTCCGGTCTCCTCGACCAGTTCCCGGATCAGGGCGGCACCCGGCTGCTCGCCGTAGTCGGTACCGCCGCCGGGCAGATGCCAGCAGCCCGCGCCGGGGTAGCCGTCGGAGACCCGGGTGAGCAGCACCCGGCCCTCCGGATCGGTGGCCACCGCGTACGCGGCGAAGCGCTGCGCCCGGTGCAGCCCGTCCGGGCCGGGAACGGCGTAGAAGGAGGGGAACTCGGGGGCCTCGTCGGGCACCACGTCGGCCGAGGAGGTGGGCAGCCCGAGGGCCCGGGCGGTGAACGAGCGCAGCGGCAGGGCACGCGCCTCGTCGAGGGTGTACCAGCGGGCCAGGTCGGTCGGCCGGTCCACCCGGTCGGTGAGCGTGCCGCCGCGTACCGAGACCCGGTAGATGAGCCGGTCGGTGTGGATGGTGATCCCGCGCTCGGCCAGGGCCCGCATGTCGGCCAGCACGTCGGCCAGTCCGGAGACGGCCACCGAGAGGCCGGTCTCCGCCGCCGTCTCGCGGACGACGGTGTGGTTGGGGTCCTCGCCGTGGTCGACGGCGCCGCCGGGCAACGACCACGTGCCGGGGGTGCCGGAGCGCTCCGATGCGCGGACCAGCAACACCCGGCCGACTGAATCAGCACAAACTGCGTATGCCGCGATCCTGCGAAGCGGCTCCAGCATGGTGGTCACGGGGGGAAATTCTCCCCGGATGGCGTTACTGCGGCGGAAAAGAGTCGGATTCCTGACTCAAGGCTCGGCAGGCGAGATCATTCAGGGTAAGCGCCGAGGTGTCCGGGTCGGGGCGAGGCGTCCGGGTCGGGTCAGGGTCGGAATCCGGGCGGTCACCGAGGCCGGACCGGCCCCGGTCCGCGCACCGTGGAGACATGACGTCCCCGTACCCCTCTCAGGCCCCGTACAAGCAACTCCGCCGCCCGACCACCGACCGGATGGTCGCCGGGGTGGCCAGCGGCCTCGGCCGCTACTTCGCCGTGGACCCGACGCTGGTCCGGGTGGTCTTCGCCGTGGCGACGATCCTCACCGGCGGTCTCGCCGCCCTCGCGTACCCGGTGCTCTGGTTCCTCATGCCCGAGGAACCGGCCGGCGCCCCGGCCTGGCCGCATCCACCGCACCCGGGACAGCACCCCTCGGGGTACCCCCCGGCCTCGCCCCACCCGGCCTGGCCGACGAACCTGTCCACCGGGCCCACCCCGCCGGCCGGCCCGACCACGCCGAGCCAGCCCGGCGGAGCGGTCCCACCGGCCGAGCCGACCGCACCGATCCCGCACGCCGGGCCGACCGCACCCATCTCGCAGCCCACGCCGGCCCCGCAGCCCGAGCCGGCAGCGCCGGCCCCGCAGCCCGAGCCGATCCCGCACGCTGGGGCGACCGCACCCGCTGGGCCGGCCGGGCCGGATTCGCCGGTCGAGCCGACCGGGCCGGATCCGCAGGTCGAGCCGACCGCACCCGTTCCGCAGGTCGAGCCGACCGTTTTCGTTCCGCAGGTCGAGCCGACCGGACCCGCTGCGCAGGTCGGGCCGGATTCGGCGGGGCCGGGCGCGCCCGGCGGGGAGCGGGGGGCGGCGGGGCCGGTCGCCGGCTGAGCCGGACGGCCGGCGTCACTCCCACTCGATGGTGCCCGGCGGCTTGCTGGTCACGTCCAGGACGACCCGGTTGACCTCGGCGACCTCGTTGGTGATCCGGGTGGAGATCCGGGCGATCACCTCGTAGGGCAGCCGGGACCAGTCGGCGGTCATCGCGTCCTCGCTGGAGACCGGGCGCAGCACCACGGGATGCCCGTAGCTGCGCCCGTCACCCTGCACCCCGACGCTGCGCACGTCGGCCAGGAGCACCACCGGGAACTGCCAGACGCCCCGGTCCAGGCCGGCGGCGGTCAGCTCCTCCCGGGCGATCAGGTCGGCCTTGCGGAGCAGGTCGAGCCGCTCCCGGTCGACCGCGCCGATGATCCGGATGGCCAGCCCGGGGCCGGGGAACGGGTGCCGCCAGACCATCGCCTCGGGCAGACCCAACTGGAGGCCGAGCGTGCGGACCTCGTCCTTGAAGAGCGTGCGCAGCGGCTCGACCAGGGCGAACTTCAGGTCCTCCGGGAGCCCGCCGACGTTGTGGTGGCTCTTGATGTTGGCGGTGCCGGTGCCGCCGCCGGACTCCACCACGTCCGGGTAGAGGGTGCCCTGCACCAGGAACTCGACGTCGCCGTGCGCGGCGATCTCCCGGGCGGCGGCCTCGAAGACCCGGATGAACTCCCGGCCGATGATCTTCCGCTTCTGCTCCGGGTCGGTCACCCCGGCCAGCGCGTCGAGGAAGCGGTCGGCCGCGTCGACCACCTTCAGCTTGATCCCGGTGGCCGCGACGTAGTCCTTCTCCACCTGCTCGGCCTCGCCGGCCCGCAGCAGGCCGTGGTCGACGAAGACACAGGTGAGCTGGTCACCGACCGCCTTGTGCACCAGCGCGGCGGCGACCGCGGAGTCCACCCCGCCGGAGAGGCCGCAGATGACCTCCTTGTCGCCGACCTGCGCCCGGATGCGCTCGACCTGCTCGTCGATGATGTTCTCCGGCGTCCAGGTCGGCTCGATGCCCGCGATGTCGTACAGGAAGCGGGTCAGCATCTCCTGGCCGTGCGCGGTGTGCCCGACCTCGGGGTGGAACTGCACCCCGGCCCGGCGACCGGCGACGTCCTCGAAGGCGGCGACCGGGGCACCGGCCGACTCGGCGGTCACCGTGAACCCCGCCGGGGCCTCGGTGACGCAGTCGCCGTGGCTCATCCAGACCGGCAGGTCGGCCGGGAGATCGCGGAGCAGCACCCCGGCCTCGGCGCGCGGGTGCAGCGGGGTGCCGCCGTACTCCCGGTTCCCGGTGCGGGCGACCGTGCCGCCGAGCGCCAGGGCCATCGCCTGGAAGCCGTAGCAGATGCCGAAGACCGGCACGTCGGCGGTGAACATCCCGGCGTCGATCTGCGGGGCGCCGGGCGCGTAGACGCTGGACGGCCCGCCGGAGAGGATGATCGCGGCCGGCTCCTTGGCCAGCATCTCGGCGACCGGCATGGTGTGCGGGACGATCTCCGAGTAGACCTTCGCCTCACGTACCCGGCGCGCGATGAGCTGGGCGTACTGGGCTCCGAAGTCCACCACGAGGACGGGACGAGGCGTGCTCATGTGCAGAAAGCCTACCCACAGTCACGCCGGCGGCCGGGCGCGGGTGGCGTACCCGGCGCGCCCCGGTGAGAGGGGAACCTTTCTCTACTCCAGGCGTTAACAAGGGGCCCCTCCTTTCACGGGTACGGGGGCAGGCGGGATCATCGATGCGTACGGGGGAAGGGGTCGAGGTGGTCGACACGGAGTGGTCGGCCCGCCGGCGATGGCTGGTGGGCGTCTCGGCGCTGGCCGTGGTGGCGCTGCTCGCGACGGGGACGGTGGTCACCGCGCGGCTCGCCGGGCCGGGAAGCGGGGTGAGCGCCCCGCCGTCGGCCACCCCGACCGCCAGCGTCCCGGCCGCCCCGGTGGTCACGCCCGGTCCCACCCCGCCACCGGTGGCCACCCTCACCGGGCCGCTGACCTTCCTGCTCGTCGGGGTGGACACCCGGGTCAGCGTGCCGGGCTGGGAGCCGCACGCCGACGCGGTGCTGATCCTGCACGTCACCCGGGCACTGGACCGGGCGTACCTGTTCTCCCTCCCCCGCGACCTGCTGGTCGACATCCCGGCCTACCCGGCGGCCGGGTACCGGGGCGGGCACACGAAACTGACCCACGCGATGAGCTACGGCAGCCGGGTACCGGGGCGGCGCGAGCAGCCCAGCACCGCCCAGGGGTACGAGTTGCTGCGCCGGACCGTGACCGACTACACCGGCCTGCCGATCGACGCCGGGGCGGTGCTCACCTTCGGCGGGTTCGACGAGCTGGTGGACGCCGTCGGCGGGGTCGACCTGCACGTCGACCAGCGGACCGCCTCGCTGCACCGACGCCCGGACGGCAGCCACCGTGACCCCGGGCCGGGCGGGTACGTCGGGCCGCAGATGGTGTACGAGAAGGGACGCCGGCACTTCACCGGCTGGCAGGCGCTCGACTACGCCCGGCAGCGGTACCTGCGCGGTGGCGACTACACCCGGCAGCGCCACCAGCAGCAACTCGTCCGGGCGCTGGTCGGCAAGATCCTCGACCGGGACCTGGCCCGCCAGCCGGAGCGGGTGCAGCAGGTCGTCGCCGCCCTCGGCGAGATGCTCGTCTACTCGGGCGGCCCCCGGATCGTCGACGTCGCGTACGCCCTCGGGGGCCTGCGGGTGACGGACCTGACCCTGGTCGGCCTGCCCGGCGCCTCGGTGGGCCGGGGCCGCGGGTACCGGGGCGAGCAGCTCACCTCCGTGGGCCGGCGGTTCGTCACGGAGCTGCGCGCCGGCCGGGCCGAGGCGTGGCTCGCCGACCACCCCAAACTCCGCGTCGACCCCTGACTCGGCGACGAGCGCGCCCCGCGGGGCGCGCTCGTCGCCGGTGAGAAGGGAGCCCTTCTCTACCGTATGCGTTAAGAGGGGGCCCTTCCTTACAGGCGTCGGGGGGTGGGGGGCTTGTCGGTGCCGTAGAGCCAGGCGTCGAAGAGGGCGTTGAGCTGCTTGCCGGAGGTCTTCTCGGCCAGCGCCACGAAGTCCGCGGTGGTGCCGTTGGCGTCGCGCTTCTGCTCCGGCCACGCCTTGAGGATCCGGAAGAACGCCTCGTCGCCGACGGCCAGCCGCAGCGCGTGCACGGTCATCCCGCCCCGCTGGTACACCGACGTGCTGAACAGGTTCTGCGGGCCCGGCCGCCCCGGCGGCGTCCGCCAGACCTCGGCGGCCACCCCGGCGTAGTGGGTGTCGAACGCCTGCTGGACGCTGGGCCCGCCGTCGTGCTCGTTCCAGAGCCACTCGGCGTACGTGGCGAAGCCCTCGTTGAGCCAGATGTCCTCCCACGTCGTCAGCGCCACGCTGTTGCCGAACCACTGGTGGGCCAGTTCGTGCGCGACGACCTCGGTGTTCACCCCGCTGCTGAAGAAGCTCGCCCCGTACACCGGGCGGCTCTGCGTCTCCAGCGCGTACCGGATGCGGTCGTCGGCGATGGCCACCCCGCCGTACGCCTCGACGGGGTACGGACCGAAGACGGTCTCCAGGTAGTCGGCGACCCGGACGGTGGCGGCGATCGACTCGTCGGCCGGTCCCTTCGGCAGGTCGGTGCTGATCGCGTGGTACACCGGCCGGCCCTTGTGTTCACCGGTGCTCACCCGGAACCTGCCGATCACCACGGTGCTCAGGTAGCTGGCCATCGGCACCCGCTCGGCCCACTTCCAGGTGGTCCAGCCGTCGGCGCTGCCGCTGCCCTGCGGCACCCCGTTGCTGACCGCGGTCAGCCCCTCCGGCACGGTGATCTCGAAGTCGTACGTCGCCTTGTCAGAGGGGTGGTCGTTGACCGGGAACCAGGTGCTGGCCGACTCCGGCTGGCCGAGCGCGATGGCCCCGTCGGCGGTGTGCAGCCACCCGCCCTCGCCGAGGATCTCGGTGCCGGTCGGCTCCGGCTTCCCGGCGTACGTGATCTCGGCGACGAAGCCGTTGCCGTCGGCCAGCCCGGTGGCGGGGGTGACCGTCAGTTCGCCGTCGGTGTGGCGGTGTTTGGCCTCGGCACCGTCCACGGTGACCGTCCGGACGGTCAGGCCGGCCAGGTCCAGATTGAACGACGAGAGGTTGGCGGTGGCCGTGGCCTGCACGGTGGTGACGCCGCTGAGCTGGTCGGTCGCCGGGTCGTAGCGGACCTTCACGGTGTACTTCCCGACGTCGTAGCCCCCGTTGCCGTAGGTGGGGAAGTAGTCGTCGCCGGCGCCGGGGGCACCGGGCCCGAACTCGCGCGACGGGGCCGGTGTCGCCGACCGCTGCGCGTCCCGCTCCGGTGCCGCGTCGCAGCCGCCGAGCACCAGGGCCCCGGCCAGCAGCAGGGTGACACCGAGCCGGACGTCGGGCCGCGCAAAACCCATGGATCCTCCCGTGACAGCACACAACGGCGCCATGCGCCCGTACCGGGTCAGCCTAGGCGACCGGCGGGCCGCGCCAGGGCCGCGCCGCCGGTGGTCACGAGGTCGAGTCCGACGACGACACTCCCGGTGCCGGCCGCCGGGGCCGCGCCCGCCGGTGACCGGGGCGTCACGCCCGCCGACGCGCCGGTCCGATTCGCCGCACTCATCCGCATCCACCTTCTCCGCCACCAGGCTTTCGTCGAGAAAGACAAAAGTTTGCGCCGAGGGATGCTTTCTTTTGACGTCACCCCGAAGTTAAGGTCTGTCCCCAAGATGTAACGCGGACGCAACAGTCCCCCCGTACGCGCTACGACGACCTTGGCCCAGCGACCCGGTCGCCCCTCCCCCCAGGGGGGCGGCACGCGTCCACCCGTGGCGGCGGCGTGGACCAGACCACCACCTCTGACCCGTTCCACGGACCACCGGTCCTCACCGGATCTCCGGGGGATCGCGACGGCGCTTCGGCGGCGCCACCGTGTCCGTCGTAACACCTGGTGTTCACCCTCGACGGCACCCGCCGTCACGGACGCTCGACGGCGTACGCCGTCTGGAAGGTGCAGCAATGCCGGAGCCCCAACTCTCCCACGACCCCCTCACCCAGACCCCCGACGGGCGGCTCAGCCGGCGCAAGCTGCTCGCGGCCTCGGCCGGTGCCGCCGCCGCGATCGGCGCGGTCGGCCTGCCGGTGCTCGGCACCGCCGCGCCCGCCCTCGGCGCCGCCAAGGCCGGCAGCGACCCGGACGCCGGCAGCAGCAACCTGCGCGTCGCCCCGCTGATCCCCGAGCAGAACCGGGGCATCATCCTCTACTCGGTCCGGGACCGGATCTCCGCCGCGCCCGACGACAGCGGCGTGCCGTACGGCTTCGAGCGGGTCCTCGCCCGCCTCGCCGAGATCGGCTACAAGGAGATCGAGTTCGCCGGCTTCACCCAGAGCACCGAGATCCTGGGCCGGCAGATCACCCCGGCCGAGATCCGCAAGATCCTGGACGACAACGGCCTGGTCGCCAACGGCTGCCACGTCACCATCAACCCCAGCACCTTCCAGCAGCAGCTCGACATCGCCGAGACGCTGGGCATGAAGAACCTCGGCACCGGCAGCGCCCCGACCAACAGCGCCTACAAGTCCGACTGGGACGCCGCCGCCGACATCTGGAACGAGCTGGGTCGCCAGGCCCGCTCCCGGGGGATGCGGCTGTACACGCACAACCACGACGCGGAGTACAACTTCCTCATCGACTCGGGCCCCCGCAACGCGGCCGGCCAGCAGACCCGCTCCTCCGGTATCCGCCGGCTGGAGTACTTCTTCGGGCAGACCGACCCCCGGTACGTCTTCTTCGAGATGGACATCTACTGGGCCTACGTGGCCCGGTTCCGGCACCAGAAGTTCATCAACCCGAACGGGGTCGAGAAGACCAGCCTCTTCGACCCGATCCTCACCGTGGCCGACCGGTCCCGCCGGTTCCCGCTGTTCCACGCCAAGGACGGCGCCCGCCGCCCCGACCTGACCAACGGGCACGAGATGACCCCGTTCGGCGAGGGTGACATCAACTTCCAGCAGTTCTTCCAGACCATCGGCGAGCGGCACTTCCGCAGCGCCAACTGGGAGATGGACACCGCCCCCGGCGGCAACGAGAACCGGGGCCAGTCCCTCGCCATCGCGGCGCAGAGCTACCAGAACCTCTCGGACCTCACCATCTACCTGCCCAAGTGACTTCCCGACGGGGGCCGGCACCCGCCGGCCCCCGTCCGGGTAGACCGGCCGGCACCCACCGGCCGGTGAATGCCCGCGCGCCGATCGGCGGCCACGCGCGCGGGCACCGACCCGTTTCCGCACGGCGGCGGCCCGGGTCGCCCTTCCAGGTTCACCCCCTCGCACCCGCGCCACCGGCATGACGCCCGGTGCTCACGCGCGCCTGCCGACCACCGGAGGAACCATGAAACTCAAGACCGGCCGACGATGGCTCGCCATCGCCGCTGGCCTGACGCTCGCCGTCTCGCTCGTACCCCCCACCGCTGCCGCCGCCAACCCGGAGCTGGACACCCCGGCCGAGGACATGGTCGCCGCCGAGAACGGCCCGGCAGCCCTGCGCTCCGACGTCCGGGAGCCGGAGAACTTCGACGTCCTGGTCTTCACCAAGACCGCCGGTGAGCGCCGCGCCTCCATCAAGGACGGCTCCCTGCTGCTGCGGAACCTGGCCAAGAACAACGGCTTCACGGTCACCGTGAGCGAGGACGCCGCCCTCTTCACCGCCGACGAGCTGGTGAAGTACCGGGCGATCGTCTTCCTCAACACCAGCGGCGACATCCTCAACTCGGCCCAGGAGGCCGCCTTCGAGGAGTACATCAAGACCGGCGGTGGTTTCGTCGGCATCCACTCCGCCGCCGAGACCGAGCCGGACTGGCAGTTCTACCAGGACCTGATCGGGGCGAAGGCCACCGGCAAGTCCTCGGTGACCGAGGCCATCATCGACGTGGCGGACCGGGCCCACCCGGCCACCGAGACCCTGCCGCGTCAGCTCCAGCACACCGACCAGTGGTACAACTTCTCCACCAACGTCCGGGGCAAGGCGCACGTGCTGGCCACCCTGGACGAGAAGAGCTACACCGGTGGCTCGATGGGCTTCGACCACCCGATCACCTGGTGCCAGGACTACCAGGGCGGGCGGTCCTTCTACACCGGCCTGGGCCACACCGGGGACACCTTCCGGTACAACCCCTTCCGCAAGCAGATCCTCGGCGGCATCCGCTGGGCTGCCGGTGTGGTCGAGGGCGACTGCGGCGCCACCGTGTGGGCCAACTACGAGAAGGTCACCCTCAACGACGAGCCCGGCGAGCCGATGAACCTCTCGGTGCTCCCGGACGGCCGGGTGCTGCACAGCACCCGGGGCGGTGAGGTCCGGCTCTACGACCCGGCCACCGGCGCCAGCCCGGTGATCACCACCGTCCCGGTGTACACCCACGACGAGGACGGCCTCCAGTACGTCACCATCGGCCCGGACTTCGCCACGGACAAGTGGGTCTACATCTACTACGCCCCGAAGATCCCGGGCACCAACGAGGGCACCGCGCCGGCCACCTCGAACGACCCCACCACCTGGGACGCCTACAAGGGCTGGAACCAGCTCTCCCGGGTGAAGTTCGTCGAGGACCCGACCCCCCGCCTGGACCTCACCACCGAGCAGCAGATCCTGCGGGTGGACGTCGACCGGGGCGCCTGCTGCCACGTGGCCGGTGAGATCCGGTTCGACGGCAAGGGCCTGCTCTACCTGGTCACCGGTGACGACACCAACGCCAGCGGCTCGGACCAGTACAGCCCGATCCTGGAGATGCCCACCCAGGGCCCGGCGTACGACGCCCAGCGCTCCTCGGCCAACACCAACGACCTGCGGGGCAAGGTCCTGCGGATCAAGATGAAGGACGACGGGACGTACAGCATCCCGCGCGGCAACCTCTTCCCCGAGGGCACCGAGAAGACCCGCCCGGAGATCTTCCTGATGGGTCTGCGCAACCCCTTCCGGTTCGACGTCTCCGACGAGGGCTTCGTCTACATCGGTGACTACTCGCCGGACGCCCGGCTCCCCCACCCGGACCGTGGCCCGGAGGGCACCGGCCGGTGGATCGCCACCAACAAGGCGGGCAACTACGGCTGGCCGTACTGCAACACCCCGGACATGCCGTACATCGACTTCGACTTCGCCACCCGTACCCCCAAGGGCGCCTTCGACTGCGCCGCGCCGATCAACGACTCGCCGCGCAACACGGGTCTGCGGGAGCTGCCGAAGGTCGAGCCGGTGCAGTTCTGGTACACCTTCAACGGCACCACCCCGTGCCCCGAGGCGTACCTGCAGACCCCGGCCCAGGCCTGTGACTTCACCTGGCCGGTGATCGGCACCGGCGGCGTCGGCCCGATGGGCGGCCCGATCTACAAGTACGACAAGGACCTGGAGTCCGAGGTCAAGTTCCCCGAGTACTACGACAACGCCGTGGTCTTCGGTGAGTTCACCCGCGACAAGTTCTTCATGATGCGGACCAACGGGCGGGACCGGCTCTTCGACGTCGAGTCCTTCGTCCCGAACACCCCCTTCAGCAGCCCGATGGACATGGAGTTCGGCCCGGACGGGTCCCTCTACGTCCTGGAGTACGGCAAGGGCTTCTTCCGGGCCAACCCGGAGGCCCAGCTCTCGGTGATCCGGTACGTCAAGGGCACCCGGGCCCCGGTGGCCGACCTGCAGGCCAGCCCGACCTCGGGCCAGGCCCCGCTGACGGTCAACTTCGACGCGACCGCCAGCTACGACCCGGACCCGGGGGAGTCGATCTCCTTCGCCTGGGACTTCACCAGCGACGGCACCGTCGACTCGGCCGACCCGGTCACCTCGTTCACCTACACCGAGAACGGCACCTACACCGCCCGGTTGACGGTGACCGACTCCAGCGGCAAGACCGCGGTGCTGACCCGGCAGATCACGGTCGGCAACACCGCCCCGACGGTGACCGTCACCTCGCCGATCCCGGGCACCCTGTTCAACTGGGGTGACGAGGTCCCGTACGTGGTCACCGTGACCGACCCCGAGGACGGGACGATCGACTGCTCGCGGGTCACCGTCACCTTCGTCCTCGGCCACGACGACCACGGCCACCCGGACGGCTCGGTGACCGGCTGCACCGGCACCATCCCGACCCCGGCCGACGGGGCCGACCACGCCGGTAGCTACCTCTACGGCGGGCTCAGCGCCTCCTACACCGACCTCGGTGGCGGCGGCCAGGGCCCCCTGACCGGCACCGGCCAGACGGTCATCCAGCTCTTCCGTCAGCAGGCCGAGTTCGCCCAGATCAAGCAGGGCGTGACCGTGGCCAACACCGCCGACACCGGTGGCGGCCAGCACGTCAACGGCATCGACCCGGGTGACTACATCGCGATGGACCCGATCAACCTGGGTGGGGTCACCTCGGTCACCCTGCGGCACTCCGGTGGGTCGGCCGCCACGGCCGGTCAGCCCCGGGCCCAGGTCGAGCTGCGACTGGACGCGCCCGACGGCCCCCTGGTGGGCACGGCGACCCTGAACGCCACCGCTGGTAACAACGCGTTCGTCAGCACGGACGTCGCGGTGAACCAGCCGGCCGGCTCGCACAAGCTCTACTTCGTCTTCCGGGGCGTCGAGGGCGGGCCGACCAGCGCCCTGTTCAACTTCAACTGGGTCAACTTCAACACCAACTGACCCCCGAGGTACGACGAGAACCGGCCCCCGCCGATCGGCGGGGGCCGGTTCCTTTCGTCGTGGGGAGTGCCGGGTCAGCGGTCCAGGACCAGGCCCACCCGCTGGAACTCCTTGAGGTCCCGGTACCCGCACTTGGCCATCGCCCGGCGCAGCGCGCCGAAGAGGTTGAGCTGGCCGTCGGGCTCGTCGGCCGGGCCGAAGAGCACCTGCTCCATCGAGCCGAGCGGCTCGCCGGCCACCTCGAACGCACCCCGGGGCAGCGACGGGTGGCTGGCCGCCGAGTGCCACCAGGCCCCACCGGCCGGTGCCTCCTCGCACAGCGACAGCGGCTCGCCGAGCATCACCGCGTCCGCGCCGCAGCCCAGCGCCTTGGCAAGGTCGCCGGAGGTCCGGATGTCCCCGTCGGCGATCAGATGCACGTACCGGCCCCCGGTCTCGTCCAGGTAGTCCCGGCGGGCCGCCGCCGCGTCGGCGATGGCGGTGGCCATCGGCACCCGGATGCCGAGCACCGACTCGGTGGTGGACCACTCGTCCCCGCCGATGCCGACGATCACCCCGGCCGCCCCGGTCCGCATCAGGTGCAGCGCGGTCTTGTAGTCGGTGCAGCCGCCGACGATGACCGGCAGGTCCAGGTCGGCGATGAACTCCTTGAGGTTCAGCGGCTCGTCGGTGGTGGAGACGTGCTCGGCGGAGACGATCGTGCCCTGGATGACCAGGATGTCCACCCCGGCGTCCAGGATCACCGGGGCCAGCGCCAGGGTGTGCTGCGGGGAGACCCGCACCGCCACCGTGCCGCCACCGGCGCGCAGCTCGCGGACCCGCTCGGCGATCAGGTCGGGGCGGATCGGCTCGGCGTACACCTCCTGGAGGCGCTTGGTGGCGCGGGCGTCCTCGCCGAGGGAGGCCAGTTCCTCCAGCACCTTGGTCGGGTTCTCGTACCGGGTCCAGAGCCCCTCGACGTTGAGCACGCCGAGGCCGCCGAGCTGACCGAGCCGGACGGCCGAGGCCGGGCTCATCGTGGCGTCCGAGGGGTGCCCGACACAGGGGATGCCGAAGGGGTAGGCGTCGAGCTGCCAGGCGGTGGAGACGTCGTCGACGTCCCGGGTGCGCCGGCTCGGCACGATGGCGATGTCGTCCAGGTGGTAACCGCGCTGCGCGGTCTTACCCAGCCCGATCTCGACCACGTCACGCATGGGGACTCCAGGTGTAGTGGGGGTGGGGTGGCGGGTCAGCGGGTGTGGTAGTTGGGCGCCTCGACGGTCATCTGGATGTCGTGCGGGTGGCTCTCCTTGAGCCCGGCCGCGGTGATCCGGATGAGCTGGCCGCGCTGGTGCAGCTCGGCGATGCTCTCCGCACCGGCGTACCCCATGGCCAGCCGCAGCCCGCCGACGAGCTGGTGGGCGACCCGGGACAGCGGGCCCCGGTAGGGCACCTGACCCTCCACGCCCTCCGGGACCAGCTTCTCGTCGCTGGTCACGTCCTGCTGGAAGTACCGGTCCTTGGAGTACGACTTGGCCTGCCCGCGGGACTGCATCGCGCCGAGCGACCCCATCCCCCGGTACGCCTTGAACTGCTTGCCGTTGACGAAGATCAGCTCGCCGGGGCTCTCCTCGCAGCCGGCCAGCAGGCTGCCGAGCATCACCGTGTCGGCCCCGGCCACCAGGGCCTTGGCGATGTCGCCGGAGTACTGGATGCCGCCGTCGCCGATGACCGGCACGCCGGCCGGGCGGGCGGCGCGGGCCGCCTCCATGATCGCGGTGATCTGCGGCACGCCGACCCCGGCGACGATCCGGGTGGTGCAGATCGCACCCGGGCCCACCCCGACCTTGACCCCGTCGACACCCGCGTCGACCAGGGCCTTCGCCCCGGCGTAGGTGGCCACGTTGCCGCCGACGATGTCGATCGCGACGTCCTTCTTGAGCTGGCGGACCATGTCGATCACGGCCCGCTGGTGGCCGTGCGCGGTGTCCACGATCAGCACGTCGACGCCCGCGTCGACCAGGAGCCGGGCCCGCTTGTACGCGTCCTCGCCCACCCCGATCGCGGCGGCCACCCGCAGCCGGCCGGCGTCGTCCTTGGTGGCGGTGGGGTACTGCTCGCTCTTGGTGAAGTCCTTGACGGTGATCAGGCCGCGCAGCTTGCCGGCGTCGTCCACGATCGGCAGCTTCTCCACCTTGTGCTGGCGGAGCAGGCCGAGCGCGTCGTCCTTGCTCACCCCGACCGGGGCGGTGACCAGCGGGGCGTGCGTCATGATCTGCCGGACCGGGGTGGCCGGGTCGGAGACGAAGCGCATGTCCCGGTTGGTGACGATGCCGACGAGCTGGCCGTCGCCGTCGACCACCGGCACCCCGGAGATCCGGTACCGCCCGCAGAGCTGGTCGACCTCGGAGAGGGTGTCGTCCGGGCTGGCCGTCACCGGGTTGGTGATCATGCCCGACTCGGAGCGCTTGACCAGGTCCACCTGGAGCGCCTGGTCCTCGGCGGAGAGGTTGCGGTGCAGCACGCCGATGCCGCCCATCCGGGCCATCGCGATCGCCATCCGCGCCTCGGTGACCGTGTCCATCGCGCTGGAGAGCAGCGGCACGGTGAGCTGGACGTTACGGGTGAGCCGGGTGACCGTGGCGACCCGGCTGGGCACCACGTCCGACTCGCCCGGCTGCAACAACACGTCGTCGAAGGTCAGACCGAGCGGCACCACCCGGGCCGACCCGGCGGGCAGCTCAGGGAGGTGGCCGCCCAGCTCGCCGTGGTCGGCGCCGGCCGGAATATCGGTGCTGGGCGAATTCTCCACGATTGCTCTCCTGAGCTGGTCGAACGGGCTTCAGTGAGGAACGCGCGGGCGGCGGACCGGGCCACCGCGACGGCGCGTGGCTTCATCGTACCCAGTGAGCTGCGCGCCCTCCGTCGGCGGCGGGTGTCCGCACGGAGCCGGAGCCCGACCGAGCGGGGGGCGGGCGTCGGGTCGGCGTTGGGTCTACGGTGAGGGGGTGCACGACGAGCCCATCGACCCGTTCAACGGCGACCCGGCCGATCCGGCAGCCGGCCTGCACGATCCGGGCGACGACGCCCCGCTCGACCCGCTGACCGAGGTCGAGCGGCAGGACGTCCTGGAGGATCTGGCCGACCTGGAGATCTACCAGGCCCTGCTGTCGCCGATCGGGGTGCGCGGGCTGGTGATCGAGTGCGAGGACTGCCGCGAGCCGCACTACTTCGACTGGGACCTGCTCCGGGGCAACCTCCGGCACCTGCTCAACTCCGGTCGCCCCCGGGTGCACGAGCCGGCCTACGACCCCGACCCGGACCACTACGTCACCTGGGACTACGCCCGGGGCTACGCCGACGGGGTGCACGACACCCTGACCGAGGGCACCGACGAGGAGCCGACCGACGGACCCACCGCCGGCTGACCGGCCGGTCCGTCGGACCCGGCGGGTGAACCTTCCGGCCGGGTCGGGGTCGTCAGGCGACCAGGCCGGCGCGGAAGCCGGCGGCCACCGCGTGTGCGCGGTCCCGGGCGCCGAGCTTGCGGAACAGCCGGCGGGCGTGGGTCTTCACGGTGTCCTCCGAGACGAACAGCTCCCGCCCGATCTCGGCGTTGCTCTTCCCCTCGGCCATGCCGAGCAACACCTGCAACTCGCGCTCGGTGAGCCCGACCGCGTTGCGGCCGGCGGGGCGCGGCCGGGTCGGCCGCTCGGCCTCGGCCCCGCCCGGCTCCTCGGCCGCCTCGGCCTCGTCGTCACCGCGCT
>NZ_LRQV01000006.1 GCF_001567585.1 Micromonospora rosaria | reverse complement strand
CGGCGGCCCCGCTCCACCGGCCCGCTGCCCGCCCCGGCCGGGCGGGTCACTTGGCGTTGTGCAGCACCCGGCCCGACCGGACGCTCCGCCGTTCCTGGCGGCCGAAGCCCCGCCGCGTCCCGGTCTCGGGCGCGTGGTTGTCGAGTTCCGGGAGGGCGATGAGGATGGGCAGGTCGAAGACGCCGGTGGGGTGCAGGTCCAGGTGCACGGTGAGGTCCGCGCCGGCGGTCACGGTGAGCGCGTCGTGGGCGCCGACGGCCACCGGACGCCGCATGGAGGGCTTGGCGGCGACGTCGTCCAGGGCGATCGCGGCGGCCCGCAGGTACCACTCCCCCTCGGGGACGTCGCGCAGCAGGTAGTCGCCGGACTCCTCCAGGATGTCGCAGGAGGCCGGCAGGCCCTGCACGATGGGGCTGTCGAAGACCCCGACGTAGATCTTGACCGGCACGTCGACCGGGGGCAGGACGATCTTCCCGCCGATGGTGGCCCGGCGGCGGGGGCCGGCCGTACGGGTCCGGGACAGGTGGGGGATGCCGTGCTCGGCGAGCCATCGGTAGCGGGCCGGGGAGATGCCGACGCTGCGGGTGAACCGGCTGATGAAGGTGCCCAGGCTGTTGTACCCGACCGCGTAGGCGATGTCGGTCACGCTCATGTCCGTCTCCAGCAGCAGGTTCTTGGCCTTGTAGAGCCGGATGGCGGTCAGGAACCGGCCGGGCGAAGTGCCGGTCTTGGACCGGAACAGCCGAGAGAAGTAAAACCGGCTGAGAAACGCGGAATCAGCCATAGCGTCGAGTGAAAGTGGTTCGTGGTAACGGTCCCACATGATCGAGATAGCCCGTTCGACGGCATTGTGCATGGCGAATCAACTCCGTTCGTGAGCACGCCAGACAGTTACCGGACCGACCGTCGAGCACACCGCGCTCGCGTGCCGGCGGCACCCGGCCGCAGGACACATCGCCCTGCGGCCGGCAGCACATCGCCCACCCTGGACCGCTACGACATCATCGACGACACGTAACGGGACAGGTGTTCGATCCACCCGGGTCACAGTTGAGGAAATTGCCAGTTCACCGAAGGTTTGGGGCCGGGGGGAGGAGGGCCGATGATGTGAACGCCACGCTAACTGTCTGTGCACTTAGCGGCCTTGGCACGACCATGACAATACCATGCACGGAGATCAATACACATGGAAAGTTTGTTCTTGTTACCCGCGACGACGCACCGTTAACTGAGCACGACAACAATTATCCGAATTGTTCGGCGAAATACACGCTGTCCGGACATAATCAGTCCGGGGTCGGGAGCAGGGCGCCCAGCCACCGCGCCGCGGCCATGGCCGCCCAGGAGCAGAGCTCGACCAGGCCGCGGTCGTCCGCGCCGGCGCTCCGGCAGGCCTGGATCACCCCGGCGTCCACCTGGTACGAGGCGAAGGCGACCAGCAGGGCCAACCGCCCGGCGGGCCGGTGCTGCTCGGACAGCCCCGAGACCAGCCCCTCCACCCACGCCCGGCTGATCCCCCGCGGACCACCGCGCCAGCCCACCATGTTGACCAGGACCAGGTCCCGCACCGGCTCGGGGACCGACCGCTGACCGGCCGCCTCGATCACCGCGCAGGCCCGGCCGAAGGCCTGGGCCACCGTCGGGTTGCCCGCCGCCCAGGGCAGGTCCGGCGGGAGGGGGGCGTCCGGGAGCAGGTCCAGCGACCGTCCCGGCGGGTGCGGGTGGCGCGCGGCGCCCACCATGGCCCCGCCCAGCACCCGCAGCACCACGGGCAGCATGAACTCCGGCACCCCCGGCGGCAGCGGCACGTCCCGCAGGAAGACGTTGACCACCCGGTTCAGGTAGTGCAGCAGCACCGCCGTGCCGACCAGTTCGGGCCCCTGGGCGGCGGCGAACGGCGCGGCCGACGGCGCCCCGCCGTCGGTCGGCATCGCCCACGCCACGATCCGCTCCAGCTCCTCCTCGCCGCCGGCCCCCCGGTCGGCGGCGCCGGGACCGGCGGGGCCGAGCAGGCCCAACGCGTTGTTGTGGATCGTCGCGCAGTAGGGGCAGGCGTTACCCAGCGAGACGGCGGTGGCCACCGACTCCTTGGCCGCCCGGGGCGCCGCCCCCGGCACGACCAGGGTCTCCCGCAGCAGCATCCACGCCGCCGCCAGCACCTCCGGCGCCTGGGCGTGCAGGGCGACCGGCGGCGCCAGCACCCCGAAGTCGGTCTCCATCTGCCCGTAGACCCTGGCCACCAGGCCGTCCGCCCGGCCACGTTGCACGGGGGAGACGTGTCGGATCTGGGTCAGTCCCAGCGCGCCCAGCACCGGTCGCAGAACACTTGCCGGCATCACGTACCTCATCCATCTTGGCGAATTGAACACAGGTTATCGGCGAAAAGTGCCGTGAGCTAGTAATAAGTACGGTCGAAGCGTTACGAGGGTTCCGCCGGGCAGCGATTACCCAGTAGGCAATCTGGGAGAGTACATCGACCGCTGCGGCGTGTCATCATGAGCCAGCGGAATCGTTTTCCGGCAACTGTCACCGGTGCCTCCGCATCCCCCGTCGCCCCGTCGGAGTTCGCTGCGGCCACCGACGACAGCCAGATTGGCTTCGACGCCGGTCATGCTGTCGCACCGCTGGCCCGACATCGCCCGAGCAACCAGGAGAAGGCTCATGCAATCGACGAAACAGCCGGGAATCAGGGTTCCCCTGATCGACGAGGAGCAGGCCGAGGGTCGCACCGCCGAGCTCTACGAGGAAATCAAGGCGGTCACCGGTCTGCCATTCGTCCCCGACATGTTCCGGCTCACCTCCACCAATCCGCGGTTGCTCGCGGTGGTGGTGGCCGGATACGGGGGCATCTTCGGGGGCGACACCCTGCCCCGGGAGCTCAAGGAGCTGATCTCCGCCTGGACGTCCAAACTCAACGGTTGCCCGTACTGCGTGGGCACGCACAGTTGGTTCCTCAGCCAGTTCGGCGGCAGCGACGACCTGCTGGAGGCGGTCGCCACCGCGTCCACCGCCGAGGAACTGCCGGTGGACGAGCGCACCATGCCGCTGATGCAGTTGGTGACGAAGGTGAGCACCGGCTCGTACAAGATCACCGATGCGGACTGGGAGCGGGCCACCGAGGCCGGCTGGAGCGACGCGGAGCTGCTGGAGGCCGTCTTCTGCGCCTGTCTGTTCGCGTTCATCAACCGCCTGGTCGACGCCACCGGGCTGGGCTCCTCCGTCGACCGCAGCCGCATCGCGCGGCTGGCCGACGAGTGACACCCGGCCGGGAAGGGAAGCCATCATGACCCAGTCACGCGCCATCCTGCTCACCGGCGCCTCCTCCGGCACCGGCCTCTCCTCGGGCTCCGGCAAGGCGACCGCGCTGCGCCTGCACCGGGCGGGGTGGCCGGTCTACGCCACCGGGCGCAACCTGGCCGCCCTGTCCGACCTGGCCGACGAGGGCATCACGGTGCTCCACCTCGACGTCACCGACGAGGAGTCGATGGCGGCGGCCGTCAAGCGGGTCACCGAGGACCACGGGGCGGTCGGCACCCTGATCAACAACGCCGCCTACAGCCTGAACGGCACCATCGGCGAGACCCCGATGGACGAGGTACGCGCCCAGTTCGAGACGAACGTGTTCGGCCTGAGCCGGCTCACCCAGATGGTCCTGCCCGGGATGCGGGAGCAGGGCGCCGGCCGGGTGATCATCATGTCGTCGATCTTCGGCATGTTCGCCACCCCCGGCCGGGGCTACTACCAGGCCACCAAGCACGCCCTGGAGGCGATCGGCGACTCCCTGCGCCTGGAGGTGTCCCGGTTCGGCATCAAGGTGGTGGTGATCCAGCCCGCGCCCATCCTCGGCGGTTTCGTCCCGGACAGCGTCTCGGACCTGGGCATGGACTCGCACGACAACCCCGCCCTGTACCGGGACTTCTGGGAGTACTTCGTCGACTGGCACCAGGCGTACCGGCTCAGCGACAACCCGCCCCTGCGCGGCAAGATCGCGGTACGGGCCGAACACGTCGCCAAGGTCCTGGAGAAGGCGGTCACCACCCCCAACCCCCGCATCCGCTACCGGCTCGGCATGCCGCCCCGGGTGCTGCCGAAGATGCGGGCGATCATCGGTGAACGCGGGTGGGAGAAGTTCGTCCGTTCGTTCTTCCCCATTCCCTGACCACGCACGCCAGCGGCGCCGACGAATGTCGTCGGCGCCGCTCGTCGTCGCCCCCGCTGCCCGCACGTCGTGCCACCCCCGTCTACAGCCCTGGGTCGGCGGCGCGCAGCGACATGGGCCGCCGACCGTTGCGGGGGCGCAGCCACAGCAGGGCGAGCACCACCACCAGCACCGCCCCGTCAACGACCAGCAGGAACGCGCTGAACCCGTCGACGGTGTGGCCGTGCGTGCGCACCGCGTCCGTACTGGCCTGCCGGGCGGCGGCGTCCAGCGGGGCCGGCGCGCGCCCGGTGCCCACGCTGAACCGGTGCGCGCCGGTGGCGGTGCCGCCGTCGACGAAGGTCACGTGGTAGGCGACCGTGTAGTCCCCGGCGGCGTCGATCCGCACCGGCAGCCGCAGGCCGGCCCCGCCCGAGGGACGCGCCGGCTCCTCGACGATCCGCGCGCCGGCGGCGTCGAGCACCGCCACGTGCGAGTCCGTCTCATCGACCTCCGCCCCGAAGGTCAGGGCCACCTCGGCCGGCGCGGCGGTGAGCGTCGCCCCGGCCGGCGGGTCGGCCGCCACCAGGTCGCCCTGCGCCCGGGCCGGGCCGGGCGTGAGGACGAGGGCGACCAGCCCGGCAGCCACCGCGGCGGCCAACGCCGTCCGCCGGTGGCCGCCGGGCCGGGGGCTCAGTTCACGCACCATGGAGCGCGAGGGGCCGGCTGTCGGCGTGCCTGCCGGTGCAGTTGCACGACATCAGCTCCTGCTCCCGGCGGTTGGGGCGCAGGTGCAGGTACATCGCGATGACCATCGGCACGAAGACGACCGAGTTGTAGAACAGGTGCAGCTCCACCCGGGGCAGGACGAGCTGGAGCAGGCTGGTCGGCACCGCCTGGCCGAAGAAGACGACGCCGGCCTGCGCCTGCCACAGCAGCAGGAAGTGCTCGATGTGGTGCCAGAACTGGATGGCCAGCGCCACCGTCCACCAGGTCTTCGCCCGGCCGACGAAGCCCCGGCGCAGCAGGAACAGGAACGCCAGCATCACGATCGCGTACCCGTAGTGCAGCCATTCCGAGGAGACCAGCCAGGGGTAGAACTGGCCGAGTACGCCCCGGGCCTGCGGTCGGGCCAGGCCCAGCGCCCAGATCTGGTAGGCCTGCACCAGGTGCTCGGCCCAGTGGGCGACGGTGACCAGCAGGAAACCGTTCAGGGCCGCCCTGTGGTGCGGCCCGTTGAGCCACGTGAGCAGCCCGCCGGGGCGGGCGGCGGTGAGGGATTGCGACATGTCTGGCACCTTCCGTGAGGACGCGGGACGAGCACGCCGGGAGGCCGCGGGAGAGACAGTCAGCGGCTTGCCGCGAAGCTAGCCAACCGCGGCATTCCAGAGTTCCTTGAAATTGCCGAGTTGCCGTCGGTTTTCCGGCAGCGGTCGGCCCGCCACTGTGGATGGGCCCCGAGCGGGTGTCCGGGTGGTCGGCGACGGGTCAGGCCGGGATCCAGTTGGCGTGGAAGCCGCTGGGAATCCGGGCGGGCAGGTGCACCACGGCGACCGGCGGGCCGGCCACGTCGCCGGCGTCGAGGACCACCAGGCTGCTGCGGTCGGTACGGCCGTCATGGACGTAGGTGAGCAGCCAGCCGTCGTCCTCGGCGGCGAGCGGCCCCCGGGGCACGAAGACCGCCTCCCCCGCCTCCCGGTGCGGGCCGAAGTCGTGCACCGTCACCTCGCGACGGACCAGGTCGTGGCGCAGCAACGCCGAGCCGCCCAGCACCCCCGCCCCGGACTGCATGGCCACCGTGTAGGCGTACCGGTGGGCCATGGTGGTGCGGCGCTCGTCGATGCGGGGGAACTCCTGCGGGATGTCGTCGAGCTGCTCGGCGGCGACGGTGCCCCGGGTCAGGTCCAGGGTCCAGCGCCACAGGGTCGGGGCGCTCTCCCCCGGGCTGTGCAGGTCCCGGTCGAAGACCCGGTCGTAGCGGATCACGTCGACCACGCACCGGTCGTCGACCTCGTAGGCGTTGACCGGGTGGAAGACGTAGCAGGGGTCCACCTCGAACCAGCGCACGTCCCCCGGGGCCCGGCGGGGCAGCAGCCCCAGCCGGGCCGGCCGCCCGGCCGACCAGGCGTACGGGAAGCGGGAGCCGGCCCGGGCCAGCCTCGGGTCGAAGACCACCGGCAGGTCGAACAGGACCGAGTGCCGGTCGGTCAGCGCGAGCGAGTGCATCAGCGGCGGGCCGGTGACCTCGATCCGGTCGCAGCGGCGTACCCGCCCCTCGGGGCTGATCACGAGGTGCTCGACGTAGGGCAGCTCGTGGTAGTAGGCGACGGCGAACAGCTCGCCGGTGACCGGGTCGCACTGGGCGTGGGCGGCGAAGCCGTGCGGCAGCGTGCCGTCGAAGTCGACCCGGGCCACCGAGTCCAGGTGGGCGTCCAGCTCGACGGGGAGCACCCCGGCCTCCCCGAGGGCGAGGAGTCGACCGCCGTGCCGGATGAGGTTGCCGCCCGCGTTGTCGGAGAGCCCGTGGCGGGGGCCGGGCAGCGGCAGCTCCCCCAGGGCACGGGCGACCCGGTCGGTGCGGATCCACCGGTTGCGGTACCACAGCGCCCGGCCCGCGCGCAGCCGCACCCCGTGCGCCATGCCGTCGCCGACCAGGGAGTGGGCCGGGCGGGCGCCGCCCAGCGGGTTGGGCCCGACGCGGACGAAGCAGCCGTCCAGCTCGGCCGGCAGCCGTCCGGTGACCGTCAGGTCCAGCTCGGTCGACTCGGCGGCGACGGGGCGGCGGTTGTCGTAGCGGGGCGGGGTCGCAAGGGCACGGGCGGCGACGCTCATCGGGTCCTCCACCGGGATGTCGCGGATCTTTACGTATCGCAGTTACGTAACACCGTTACTTAAAGAACCGTACGCCCGGCGTGAGAACATGTCAACGTGAGCCCGCGCCGCATCGACCCGACGTTGGCGACCGCCCTGCTGGAAGCCGCCGCCCGGCTGCTGGCCGAGGAGGGCGCCGCCGGCCTGACCACCCGCCGCCTCGCGGCGGCCGTGGGTGCCTCGACCACGGCCGTCTACACGCACTTCGGCGGCATGGACAACCTGGTGCGGGCGATGGTGCACGAGGGCTTCGCCCGGCTGCACCGGCGGATGTCGACCGTGCGGGCCACCACCGACCCGGTCGCCGACATGATGGCCCTGGGGTACGCCTACCGGGCCAACGCCCTCGACCACCCCCCGCTCTACCAGGTGATGTTCGGCAGCGCGGCGCTCGGCGGGTTCGCCCTGGCCGACGGCGACCGGCAGCACGGCCGGTACACCCTCCAGCCGCTGGTCGACGCGGTGGCCCGGGCCACCGCCCAGGGCCGGTTCCGCACCGGCGACCCGCTGCTGGTCGCCCAGAACATGTGGATCGCCCTGCACGGGCTGGTCAGCCTCGAACTGGGTGGCTACCTGATCGAGCCGTACGACCCGGACGTCTGCTTCGAGGCGCAGCTGCGGTCCCTCATGGTCGGCGCCGGCGACGACCCCGACCAGGCGGCGGCCTCGTACGCGCGGGCCCGACGGCGCCGGTCGCCGCGCGCCTGACCCCTCCCCACCGCCGGCCGCCGGGCGGGCCGTCGCCCTCGGCGCGGCGGCGCCCGGGGCCGGTCGCGGTCGGTGAGCAACGGCGGAGAAGTAACAGGCGTAGCCCAATGTGATGCTCGTGTCGGGTCCCGAGCACGCTGCACTGGAAGCGCATCCACTCCTGCGAGTCACGCCACAGGATTGCCCCCTTCCCCAACGTATCGAAGGATGTCGATGATGCCTGGAATCGATTATCTGGTGGTCGGGTCCGGTTCCGCCGGTGCCGCGCTGGCCGGCCGGCTGAGCGAGGACCCCCACCGCCGGGTACTGCTGCTGGAGGCCGGCCCCGACTTCGCCACCGTCGCCGAGACCCCGCCCGACCTGACCGACGGCAGCGCCATGTCGATGGACCTGCACGACTGGCACTTCAAGGCCGAGATCACCGACCGCCGCCGGATCATCTACCCGCGCGGCAAGGTCACCGGGGGCTCCTCCGCCGTCGGCGCCACCATCGCCCTGCGCGGCAACCCGGAGAACTTCGACGAGTGGGCCGCCATGGGCAACCCCGCCTGGGCCTGGGACGAGGTGCTGCCGTTCTACAAGCGCCTGGAGGACGACCTCGACTTCGACGACGAGTTCCACGGCCGGGGCGGGCCCATCCCGATCCGCCGCTGGAAGGCCGACGAGGTCGCCCCGGTGCAGCAGGTGTTCCAGGAGGCCTGCCTCAAGGCCGGCTACGCCGAGGTCGCCGACCACAACCACCCGGAGGCCACCGGCGTGGGGCCGATCCCCTCGAACCGCCGCGACCCGCGGACCCGGTGGTCCAGCGCGATGGGGTACCTGCACCCCGCCCGGGACCGGGAGAACCTGGAGATCCGCTCCGGCGTCCAGGTCAACCGGGTGGTGTTCCGGGGCACCCGGGCGACCGGGGTCGAGATCGCCAAGCCCGGTGGCGGTACCGAGGTGATCGAGGCCGACCAGGTCATCCTGGCCGCCGGAGCGGTCAACTCCCCGGCGATCCTGCTGCGCTCGGGCATCGGGCCCGCCGCCGACCTGCGCCGGCTGCGCATCGACGTGCTGCTGGACCGCCCCGGGGTGGGCGCCGACCTGATCGACCACCCCCGCACCGGCGCCTTCATGGTGCCCCAGCCGGGGTCGTTCAACACCGAGGACGCCTTCCTCCAGACGATCCTGCGCACCACCGCGCCGGGCTCCACGGAGTTCAACGACCTGCAGTACTACATGATCAACCACTTCGACCTGACGCTCTTCCCCGAGTTGCAGATGCTGGCCGCGGCGAAGGTGATCTTCGGGGTGATGGTGGTGCACCAGCGGCCGGAGTCGCGGGGCCGGCTCACCCTCACCTCGGCCGACCCCACCGCCCCGCCGGACGTGGTGCTGAACTTCCTCGACACCGAGAAGGACGTGCAGACCCTGGTGGACGCGGTCCGCACCTGCTGGCAGCTCATGCAGACGGCCGGCATCCACGACACGGGCCAGCGGTTCGTCGTGCTCGGCGAGGAGATGGTCGCCGACGACGAACTGATGCGCCACTACGTCCGGCTCAGCCTCGACAGCGGCTACCACCCGGTCGGTACCGCCCGGATGGGCACCGCGGACGACGAGGGCGCGGTGGTCGACGAGCGGCTGCGGGTGCACGGCACCGAGGGGCTGTACGTCTGCGACGCCTCGGTGATGCCCTCGATCGTCAACTGCAACACCAACCTCACCTCCACGATGATCGGTGAGCGGCTCGCCGACTGGCTCCGCCGGTCCTGACCGCCCGCCCCCGGATCCGGGCGTCCCGTGGTGCTGAACCCCACGGGGCGCCCGTCCTGCTGTCCCGCCCCGACCGCCGGGGCCGCCCGCCGACCGCCAGGGCGGCGGGGACGCCGACACGCGGTGCCCGCGACGCCCGCATCCGGGCCGGTCGTGGGCACCGCGTGTCAGGCCGGCGGGCCGGGACACGCCGGGTGGCCCGGCGTGCCCCGGCGCGGTCAGCCGACCGGGCTCGGGGTGTTCCCGCCCGCCCCGTGCGCGGGGGCGTTGATCTCGACCGGGGGCGGGAACCGGGTGATGAAGTCGCAGAGCGTGACGTGGGTCGGCACGATCGTCACCACCGCCATGTCCGTCGTGTGGGCCCGCTTGGCGCGTTCCCACTCCACCATGGCGTCGTCCCCGATCATCCGGCGGGAGGCCGCCACGTGCTCCTCGGGGAGCCCCTGGCGCACCTCGATCGAGGCGGTGCCACGGACCAGCATGATCAGCGGGGTGTAGGCGGGGGCCGGTACGCCGAGCAGCGCCGCCGCCTTCTCGCGCGGCCCGGCCGCCATCGTGTCGACGGTGAAGGACACCTGCGGGTGCGCCGCGATGGCCCGGACCTTGTACGCGGTCGTCGGGCTGGCGAAGACGAACGCCGAGCCGTTCCACACGTACGAGACCGGTACCGAGCGCGGGTGGCCGTCCAGCCCCACGTACCCGAGCCGCATCAGGACCGGTGCCGCCACCAGCGTCTGCGCCACCGGGTCGGTGTTCATCAGGTGCACGATCTCCGGGTAGTCCACAACTGCCCCTTCCACCAGCGGAGCGACGACGATGGATACCGGCACCCGCTCCGTCGCGTGCCACCCTCGACAGCGGCCGTGTCCGTCCCGCGTCACCAGGTCGCCGGATCCCTACCCGCCCAGTCTCGCAACGCGCGGGAGGCGGCCCTTCTCCCGTCGTGCCCAACCCGGCGGGCACCGGCACCCGGCCCCCGGCCGGGTCGGCCGTCCCGCCGCGTGCCTCCCGTCCCGGCCGGCAACCCGCAGACACGGCGAGGCCCCCGGCCGGGCACCGTCGTCGTCGACGACAGCGGCCGGCCGGGGACCTCGTTCCCGCAGGGCTCCGCCGGGTGGGGGTGACCCGGGCCGGTCACCCGACCTGGAGCCCGGCGCGGGTGGCCGTCAGGCGGGGTTCTCGCTCACGTTGCGTTGCACGACGACCGGGGCCGCGGGGGTCGCCCCGGCGGCCGGCGTCGCCTCCTGCTGCCGACCGGCCGGGGAGCCGGCGACGCCGCCCCGGTCGCGCAGGCCGAACCAGATCAGGGCCACCGACACCAGGATCACCACGACCTGCACCTGCATGGCGAAGTGCACGCCGTCGAGCAGGTCGGTGCGGGCGGCCACCAGCGCCCCGAAGATCGGGATGCCGATGGTGACCGCGATCTGCTGGGACAGGGTGGCCAGACCGGTGGCCAGGCCCTGCTGCGAGTCGTCCAGGTGGGAGGTCACCGTGACCGTGTACGCGACGACGGAGGTGACGTGCCCGAAGTACATCAGGAACAGCGAGGGCACGATGATCATCAGGCCGGTGCTGGCCGTGGTGCCGGCGAGCAGCAGCGGTGCGGTGGTCAGCCCCTGCACCAGCAGGCCGATCGCGAGCACGTTGCGGTACCCGTAGCGCCCGATCATGCGGCCGGCGATGACCCCGGCGATGACCGCCACCAGACCCGGCACACCGAACACCAGGCCGGTGGTGAAGGGCGCGAGCTGGATCACGTCCTGCATGTAGAGGGTGAGGCCGAAGTTGACCCCGCTGGCCATCACGAAGGTGACGATGCCGGCGTAGTTGCCCCACTTGATGTTGGGCCGGTTGAGCAGGGTCAGCGACACCAGCGGCGCCTTGGCCCTCAGCTCGACGAACCAGAAGGCCGCGATGAACAGCGCGCCGACGACGAAGGCGGGCCAGCTCTGCATGCTGACGCCATAGACCAGGGCCAGCAGACCCGCGGTGACGGTGACCGCCCCTGGCACGTCCAGCTTGACGCCGGCCGGGCGGACGCTCTCCTTGATGACCATCGGGGTGAAGATCAGGATGGCCACCGCGACCGGCACGTTGATCCAGAAGGCCCAGCGCCAGTCCAGGACGCTGACCAGGCCACCGCCGACCAGCGCGCCGACGGTGAAGCCACCGGAGAGCAGGGCCCCGTTGAGGCCGAGCACCCGGGCGCGGGCCCGCTCGTCGGAGACGGTGGTGATCAGCAGGGCCATCGCCGCCGGGATGGCGATCGCGTTGGCGAAGCCCTGGAGGACGCGGGCGCCGAGCAGCATCGCGGCGTTGGTCGCGAAGCCGCCGAGCAGGGAGGCCACGGTCAGCAGGGCGATACCGACGAGGAACAGCCGCCGGCGGCCGAACAGGTCGGCGACCCGGCCGAACAGCAGCGTGAAACCGGCCGCCGGCAGCGCGTACGCGCTGGCGACCCAGGGCAGGTCGGCCAGGCTCAGGCCGACGCCCTCGCCCATCCGGGGCAGTGCCACATTGAGAATGGAAAAGTCGACCGACAGCATGAACTGCGCGCCGAGCAGCACGAACAAGGCGAGCTTCTGTGCGGAGCTGAGCTGCTCCGACGTGCTCTTAATCTCCGCCATGGTGCCAAACAGTAGGCATCGACGGGCGCGGTACCCATCTCCTTGCCGTGCCTACCACTGGTAGTGACACCCTGCGCACCGGGAGCGCGGAATCCCTTTCCACGCTACCCGGTTCCGCCACACTTCGAGCGTGCCCTGTTCACCGAATGGACACGCCGATCCGTGGTGCGTGCGGGCGGGCCGGCCGCCCGGGACACCACCCGGGCGGCCGGCGACGCTCAGTCGACCAACACGCCACACCCGACGGTGGTGATCGAGCCGGTGAGGCCGCTGGACAGGTCCGAGGCCAGGTACAGCGCGGTGCCGGCCACGTCGGCGAGGCTCACCGCCCGGCCCAGCAACGGGTTCGGCATGCCGGGCTTGGCGGCCAGCATGTCCTCCAGGGTCGCCCCGTTGGCCTCGGCGGCCCGCCGCCACGTCTGGCGGACGTACGAGCCGTGGGCGACGGTCTCCGGGATGGCGTCCGGGCGCAGGCAGACCACCCGGACGCCGAAGGGGCCCACCTCGCCGGCCAGTTCCCGGGAGAGCGCCTCGATGCCGGCGCAGGCGACCCCGAACCCGCCGGAGGGCATCGGGGCCCGCGCGGCCGAGGTGGACAGGGTCACGATGACGCCGGAGCGCTGCGCCACCATGACCCGGGCCGCCGCCGCGCTGGTGAGGAACTGGGTCCGCACGAAGGTGTCGAAGGGGGCGACGAAGTCCGCCAGGGCCAGGTCCCGCAGCGGGACCCCCTGCACGTGGTCCACCCCGACGGCGTTGAACGACACGTCGAGCCGGCCCGCCTCGCCGGTGACCAGCGCGAGGTGGCCGTCGACGGCGACCGGGTCGAGCGCGTCGACCTGGTGGGCGTACGCCCGGCCGCCCTCGGCGATGATCTCCTTGGCGAGCATCTCGACCTTGTCCAGGGTCCGCCCGGCGAGATACACGGTGGCGCCCTCGCGGGCGAAGGCGCGCGACACCGCGCTGCCCAGCGCGCCCGCCGCGCCGTGGACGACCGCGACCCTGCTCTCCAACAGCATGTCTGATTCCCCTCGTCGTGGGCTGGCCCGGTGGTGCCGGGCCGGTTCGTCAGACCGACGGGCGACTCTCGGGGAAATATACATTTTTCCGTGATTCATCGTGCCGGACCGCCGGATCTCCTCCGGCCGCCGGTGCCGCCCCGACCCCCGCGGTCCCCGCCGCCGTGCCGTCGACCTCGGCGAGCCGGCCGCGCAGGTACCGGTGCTCCGCCTCGTTGCCGACCAGCTCCAGCGCCCGCCGGTACGCGGCGGCGGCCTCCGCCCGCCGGCCGAGCCGGCGCAGCAGGTCGGCGCGGACGGCCGGGACGAGGTGGTGCCCGGCCAGCTCCCCCGCCCGCTCCACCTGCGCCACCAGGGCGAGCCCCCGCTGCGGCCCGTACGCCATGCCGACCGCCACCGCCCGGTTGAGCCGGACCATCGGCGTGGGGGCCACCGCCGCCAGCTCTCCGTACAGGCCGGCGATCTGGGCCCAGTCGGTGGCGGCGGCGTCCGGCGCGGCGGCGTGACAGGCGAGGATGGCCGCCTGGATCTGGTACGGCCCGGGTCGGCCCCGCCGCAGCGCGCCCGCCAGCAGCCCGACGCCCTCGGCGATCCGGGCCCGGTCCCACCGGGCCCGGTCCTGCCGCTCCAGCGGCACCAGGTCGCCCCGGTGGTCCACCCGGGCCGGTCGGCGCGCGTCGTGCAGCAGCATCAGCGCGACCAGCCCCGCCGACTCCGGGTCGTCGGGCAGCAGCCGCAGCAGCAGTCGACCGAGCCGCAGCGCCTCCGCGCAGAGCGCGGGCCGGAGCAGGTCCGCGCCGGCCGTCGCCGCGTACCCCTCGGTGAAGAGCAGGTACAGCACGGCGCGGACGGCCGTGGCGCGGGCGGGCAGGTCGGCCGGCGGGGGCAGCTCGCAGCGCAGTCCGGCGTCGCGGACGGTACGGCGGGCCCGGACCAGCCGCTGGGCCAGGGTTCCCGGCGGGACCAGCAGGGCCCGGGCGATCTCCCCCGGGCCGAGCCCGACCACGGTACGCAGGGTGAGGGCGACCTGCGACGGCAGCGTCAGCGCCGGATGGCAGCAGGTGAAGACGAGCCGGAGCTGGGCGTCGCCGACCGCCGGCGGCGGTGCCGGTTCCCCGTCGTATCCGGGCAGCGCGGCGGCCAGCTCGCGCAGCCGGACGGCCCGGGTGCGCTCGGCGCGCAGCCGGTCGACGGCCCGGTTGCGGGCCACGGTGGTCAGCCACGCCCCCGGCCGCCGGGGGACCCCCTCCCGTCGCCAGTGCTCCACGGCGGCGGCGAAGGCCTCCTGCACGCACTCCTCGGCCAGGTCCCGGTCCCGGGTGAACTCGACCAGGCTGCCGAGGATCTGGTGGTGGTCGTGGCGGAAGGCACCGGCCACGGCGGCGTCGGCGGCGAGGCTCAGCGGCTCCAGACCGGCCTCACCTCGATGGCGCCGAGCGCGGCGAACGGGTGCAGGGCGGCCAGCTCGGTCGCCTCGTCCAGGTCCGCGCAGTCGAGCAGGACGAACCCGCCCACCTGCTCGCGGGCCTCGGTGAACGGGCCGTCGGTGACCAGGGTGTCGCCGGCCCGGCTGCGCACCGTCCGGGCGGCGTGCCCGGGGCGCAGCCGCTGGCCCCCGACGAAGGCACCCCGGCGGCGCACCTCGGCCAGCCAGCTCCGGTGCCGGGGGTGGTCGTCGATCTCCTGCGGGCTCAGCTCGGCCCCGTCGTCGTGAAAGATCAGCAGCGCGTACTCCACCGTCACCCTCCCCGGTCCGCGCGGTACAACGACGGGGTACGCGGGGCGGACGCGGTCGCCCGCTCTTTCACCGGATCGGGGTAATGCTCCTGATTGTCCGCACGCCGCAGGTCAGCCTGTGCTAAGGGCGGCACGCAGGGAGAAGCGCGGTGGCCACCGCTCCGACACGCTTGGCTCAATCCATGCCCGTCGAGGAGGCACGCCATGCGTCAGGGACAGGTCGCCGTCAACGGCGTCGACATCGCATACCGGGAGGTGGGCGAGGGGCCGCTGGCCCTGCTGGTCCACGGCTTCCCGTTCACCCCCGGCACCTACCGGTACCTGATGCCGGCGCTGGCCGAGGCCGGCTACCGCGCCGTGGCCCCGTGGACCCGGGGCTTCGCCCCCAGTTCGGTGCCGCCGCCCGGCCGCGAGCACCTCGCCGACCTGATCGGTGACGTCAACGCGCTGCACGAGGTGCTCGGCGGGGACGAGCGGGCGGTGCTGGTCGGGCACGACTTCGGGGCGGCGACCGCCTGGGGCGCGGTGGTGCAGGCGCCGCAGCGCTGGTCCCGGCTGGTCGCCTGCGACGTGCCGCCGTTCCAGTTCTTCGGCCCGCTGGTGCTCAACCCCCGGGGCATCGACGTGCAGACCCACTTCTGGTTCTTCCAGATGGCCGCCGCCGACGAGCTGGTCGCCGCCGACGACTTCGCCTTCCTGGAGTTCATGATCCGCAAGTACAGCCGGGAGGGTTACGACCTCACCGAGGACATGGCAGCGATCCGCGCCTCCCTGGGCACCCCGGAGAACCTGCGCGCCGCGCTGGGCATGTACCGCACCAACTTTCCCGCCGCGACCTTCGGCAGCCCGCAGTGGGCGGCCGAGCAGGGCGCGCTGTGGGGGGCCCTGCCGAGCCAGCCGACGCTGAACATCTTCGGCGCCGAGGACGTCTCCTTCGGGATGACCGAGGAGACCCTCGCCGGGATCGTCGAGGCCCTGCCGAAGGGCTCGGCCGGCGCCCTGGTCCCCGACTCCCGGCACACCCCGCTCACCGAGCAGCCGGAGATCACCAACGCCCACATCCTGCGCTTCCTCGCCGACACGGCCTGAGCAGCGCCGGGACACCGGACACGCACGGCCCGGCCGGTCGGCAGGCGGAGCACCCCGCCGGCCGGCCGCCGCCGGAAACAGGCCCCGCACCGCGGAATCCGTTGGTACTCCCTCGATAGGTACCACTGCCAGTGTCAGGCATACTGAAACGCATGAATCCGCTGGGCGAGTTCCTCCGATCGCGGCGCGGTGTCATCCGCCCGCAGGACGCCGGGCTGGTCCGCTACGGCGAACGACGACGGGTCACCGGGCTGCGCCGGGAGGAGCTCGCCCAGCTCGCGGGGGTCAGCGTCTCCTACTACACCCGGCTGGAGCAGGGACAGGCCCCCAACGTCTCCGACGAGGTGCTCGACGCCGTGGCCCGGGCCCTGCACCTCGACCCCGGCGAGCGGGCCCACCTGTTCGCGCTGGCCCGGCCGGGCCGCGCCGCGACCGAGCCCGCCGAGCGGGCCACCACCGCCCCGCCCGGCCTGCACCAGATGCTCGCGATGATGCCCGACGTGCCCGCCATGGTGCTCGGCGCGGCGACGGAGGTCTACGCCTGGAACCCGCTGGGCCACGCGCTGCTCGCCTGGCACCTGGACGAGGTGCCCAACATGAGCCGGGCGGTCTTCCTCGACCCGCTCACCCGCGCGCTCTACGCCGACTGGCCGGGCAAGGCCCGCTCCGTCGTGGCGTACCTGCGCCTGGCGGCCGGCCGGTACCGCGACGACCAGCGGGTCACCGGGCTGGTGGCGGAGTTGCGCGCCGGCAGCCCCGAGTTCGCCGCGATGTGGGCCGAGCACCCGGTCAGCACCTGCGAGACCATGACCTACGACATGGTCCACCCGGTGGTCGGTCCGCTGACGGTCAACCAGCACACCCTCCGGCTGGAGGAGACCCCGGACCTGATGCTCGTCACGTTCACCGTCGAGCCCAATTCCCCCTCGGCGGCGGCCCTGCGGATGCTCGGCGGGCTCCCCCGCCAGGCCGCCCCGGCGCGGTCGCCCGCCCCCCGACGCAGCAGCGTCGCCATCCGCTGAGCGACCCGCCAGTTCCCCCGCACCGCCCGCGCAGGCCGGGCCGGTGGCGGGGGTCGGCCGCGCAGACGTCGGCGGCGGCTGGTCGTCCGGTACCGGGCGGGAGCCGCCCGGCCGGGAACCAGCCGCCGCCAGGTGGTGGGGCACGGCAATGCCCCACCACGGCTACTGCGCGCCGGCCTCCGCCTGCTGCGCGGTGGCCGGGCCGTCGTGGCGTACCTGCCGGGTCTTGAACTTGTCGACGCCGGTCCACCAGTTCTCACCCGGGTTGGCGGCCTCGGCGGAGTCGTACTTGTCGTGGTGCCGCCACCAGTCCCACGGGTGGGCCAGCTCCTCCTCCTGCCGCCCCAGGGGCGTCACGTCCAGGTAGTTGTAGGTGTTGATGAAGACCTCGCCGCCCCGGTCGAAGACGGAGCTGGCGTGGAAGATCTTGTCGTCCTCGCGGATGAAGGAGCTGACCGCGGGCAGCTCGCCCTTCTCCATCGACACGTTGAAGTCGTAGTTGAAGTCGCTGCCGAAGGACGACACCCACGGGATGTGGGCCCAGCCCATCCGGGTCTTGAACGCCTCGATCTTCTCCAGCGGGGCACGGGCGATCATCACGAAGGACGTGTCCCGGGCGTGCATGTGGGACAGGTCCCCCACGTTGTCGGCCTGCATCGAGCAGCCGACGCAGCCCTCCTCCCACTTCGGGTCGAACATGAAGTGCCGGACGATCAGCTGGCGACGCCCCTGGAACAGGTCCAGCAGCGTCACCTCGCCGGCCGGCGAGGTGAAGGTGTACGTCTTCTCGACGGGCACCACCGGCATGGCCCGGCGGGCGGCGCTGAGCCCGTCCCGTGCCCGGGTCACCGCCTTCTCCTGCTCGAGCAGCTTCTCCCGCTCGACGGTCCACTCCTCGCGCGAGACGATCCGCGGAAAGCTCATCGGTTCCTCCTCAGGGACGGCCGCCGGGCCCACTCGGCGGCCCGGTGACACTGCGACCCTGACATCGACGGCGGGGGGCTGACTTCTCCGACCGTGCCCTCGTGTGGACCCTCCGTGACCCGGCCGGCACGGAGCAGCCTCCACGCTGCCCCGGTCGGCACGAAGCAGCCTCCACGCTGCCCCGGTCGGCACGAAGCAGCCTCCACGCTGCCCCGGGCAGCACGGAGCAATCCGGAAGAGGCAGCGGGCGGGCGGGCTGTGACAGCCTCGATGGCGCCCGACCAGCACCATCCCGGCCGCCCCCGCCACCCGGCGGCACCGTCGCGGCCGACACCGTTCCGGCCCACCGCACCCCTGGCCCCCGACCTGGTCGGCACCGCTCCCGTGTCGATCCGGTCGTCCGTTGAGGAGGACACGTGTCCACGATCACCGACGTACCCACCCGCGAGGAACTCGTCCAGCGGGCCGCGGGACTGGTCCCGCTGATCCGCAAGCACGCCGCCTGGCAGGAGGAGAACCGCCGCCTGCACGACGAGACGGTGGCCGCCATCGAGGAGGCGGGCCTGTTCAGGCTCCGTACCCCGCGCCGGTACGGCGGCTACGAGGTGGACACCCGTACCCTCGTGGCGATCGCCACCGAGCTGGGCCGGGGCGACGGCAGCACCGCCTGGACGACCTCGGTGCTGTGGATCCCCACCTGGCTCGCCGGGCTCTTCCCCGACGCGGCCCAGGACGAGGTCTTCGCCACCCCCGACGCCCGGGTGTGCGGCACCAACAGCCCCAGCGGCACGGCGGTGCCCGCCGAGGGCGGCATCGTCGTCAACGGGAGCTGGCGGTTCATCAGCGGCGCCCACCACGCCCAGTGGCAGGAGGTCGCGGCGATCCTGCTGCGCCCGGACGCCGAGCCGGAGCCGATCATGGCGCTGGTGCCGATGAGCAGCATGGAGATCGTGGACGACTGGTACACCACCGGGCTGACCGCCACCGGCAGCGTGACCACCCTCGCCCGGGACGTCTTCGTCCCGTCCAGCCACATCATCCCGATGAGCGCGGCGATGATCCCGCAGGGCCTGTCGGAGGCCAACGCCGCCTCCCCGCTCTGGCGGACCCCGGCCTCGCTGAACGCGGCGGCCTCCGGGGTGGGCGCGGCGGTGGGCGTCGCGAAGGCGGCCCGCGACGAGTTCCTCGGCCGGCTCCCCGGCCGGAAGATCACCTACACCGAGTACGAGAACCAGAGCGAGGCGCCGATCACCCACCACCAGGTCGGTACCGCCCTGATGAAGATCGAGCAGGCCGAGTTCCACGCGTACCACGCCGCCGACCTGGTCGACGCCAAGGCTGCCAGCAGCGCGGAGTGGACGCTGGAGGAGCGGGCCCGGGTCCGGGCCGACCACGGCTGGGCGACCCGGCTGGCCAAGGAGGCGGTGGACATCTTCGCCTCGGCCAGCGGTGGCAGCTCGATCTACCGGGACGAGCCGATCCAGCGGATCGCCCGGGACGTCAACGCGATGAGCCTGCACGGCCTGATCAACCCCGACACCAACACCGAGCTGTACGGCCGGATCGTCTGCGGCCTGGGCCCGAACACCCTCTACATCTGACCGCCCCGACCGACGAGCCGCCCGGTGCCCCCCGCCGGGCGGCTCGTCCCGGTCCGGCTCCCGGTCGGTGGTGTCCCCCGTACCCCGGTGGGTGCCACCCTCGGGCCGGGACAGGCCGCGAGCCCGCGTCGGTGCCGGGGTTGCGGCGTCGACGCGGGCTCGCGGGCGGGCGCGGGTGGGGCGTGCGGGTCAGACCCCGGAGGAGGTCGGCGTCCGGTGGGGGGTGGCGGTCGTGGCCGGTACCCGGCGGGACACGACGAAGCCGAAGAGGGCGGCCGTGAAGAACATGACGAAGCCGTAGGTCACCGAGGGCATCGCCATCGTGGTGTTGTTGAGCAGGGTCGGGCTCATCCCGATCGTGATGGCCAGGCTGGCGTTGTGCAGGCCGATCTCGAACGCCGAGGCGATCGACTCCCGCTCGCCGATCCGCAGCACGCGCGGCCCGTAGTAGCCGATCGCCATGCTGATCAGGTTGAACGCCACGACCGCGAGGATGATCTCGCCGAGGATGTCGAAGACCTCGCCGCCGAGGCCGGCGATGACGCTGGAGATCATCATGATCAGGACGACCACCGACAGCACCTTCACCGCCCGCTCCAGGCGGATGGCGGTGGCGGTGAACCGGGCCCGGACGGCCATGCCGATGGCGATCGGGACCAGGACCATGGCGAAGACCTGGATCACCTTGTCGAACTGGAGACCGAGCGAGCTGTCCGAGCCCAGGAAGCCGGCCACCGACAGGTTCACGATCACCGGCAGGGTGAACATCGCCAGCACCGAGTTGACCGCGGTCAGCGAGATGTTGAGCGCCAGGTCCCCCTTGAACAGGTGACTGTAGAGGCTGGCGGTGCTGCCGCCGGGCGAGGCGGCCAGCAGCATCATCCCGACCGCCAACTCGGGCCGCAGGTTGAGCCCCACCACCAGGCCCAGACAGATCGCCGGCAGGATCAGCATCTGGCTGACCAGGCAGACCACCATCGCCTTGGGGTACTTCACCACCCGGCGGAAGTCTTCGAGGGTCAGGGTCAGGCCGAGACCGAGCATGACGATGCCCACCGCGACGGGGAACAGGACCAGGATTGCGTCGTTACTCACGATCTCCGCCCTTCAATCGGTATGAGAGGCATGAGCGTCACACCACGCCACGCGCCAGACTTCTCGGATCGTGCCCTTTCTCCGCCGCCTTTCCGGTCACGGTCACCCCGGTCGAATCCCTGTTGGACAGACCCGCACCGGGCACCACCTGGGCCGCATTCCGAAATCGTTCGGAAAAGCACTGAAGAAAACCCTCCACGGGCGAATCACGCCGGATCGCCCGGGGCCGATCAGCCCGGATGAAGCCCGTCCCGGCCCGGACAAATTCCCCGCCGACGCCACGCCGCCGGGCCGCACAGCGGGAAAAGTCGCGTGGCGCGCCCGGCCGGCTCAGCCGGGTCGGTGCGCCGACCGCCAGCCCTGCTGTCGCAGCCGTTCGATCCCGTCGAGCAGCAGGTCCAGCGCGAACTCGAACTCGAACTGGTCGTCGCAGCCCTGCCCCACCACCGACCCGTCGTCGTGGGACGCCGCCGTGGCGATCTCCGCGAGGTGCGGGAACCGGGCCGCCGCCTCCGGCGGCAGGCCCGCCGCCGGCTCCGGCTCGGTCGCGCCCGAGCGGCCGGCCTGCCGGGAGGCGTCGAACAGCTCCTGGCTGAAGCCCAGGATCCGGCTGCCCAGCGCGTGCATCACGTGGTGGGCGAGGTCGGCGGAGAGCCCGCCGGCCCGCAACGTCCCGACCATCGAGTCGAGGTAGGCCAGGACGGCCGGCGTGGCCATGTTCCGCGACTCGATCGCCAGCGGCGCCCAGAGGTGCCGGCGCAGCACCTGCCGCGCCGAGAGGATGCGCCGCCGGAGCGCGCGCTGCCAGTCGGCGTCCGGTACCAGCGGCTCGATCTCGCCGACGATGACGTCGATCATGCCGTCGAGCAGCTCGTCCTTGTTGGCCACGTGCTTGTAGAGGGCCATCGGCACGACGCCCAGCTCCTGGGCGAGGTTGCGCATGCTGAGCGACTCGATGCCGGCCTCGTCGGCGAGCGCGACGGCGGCGCGCAGGATCCGGTCCCTGCTCAGCGGCGTCCGGCGCAGCGTCCCAGCCTGCTCAGCCATCTCGTCCTCGTCTTCCCGGGGGCGGTTGTCACCCTAACCGCCTTGACAGGTATACGGCGTACACCTATCGTTCCCTTCTATCAGGTGTACGCCGTACACCTCAGCGGATGGAGGCGGAGATGAAGGCGATCGTCCAGGACCGGTACGGCCCGCCCGAGGCGCTCACGCTCGCGGAGGTCGACACCCCGGTGCCGGCCCCCGACGAGGTGCTCGTCCGGGTCGAGGCCGCCGCGCTCAACGCGTACGACTGGCACATCGTGCGTGGCGACCCCCGGATGTCGCGGTTGTCCTTCGGCCGGTCGCGGCCCCGGGCGCGCATCCGGGGCCGCGACTTCGCCGGCCGGGTCGAGGCGGTCGGCGCCCACGTCCGGGAGGTACGCCCCGGCGACGCCGTCTTCGGCGACCTCGGCGACGCCAACGGCGCGTTCGCCGAGTACGTCTGCGTCCCCGCGACCCTGGTCGCGCCGAAGCCGGCGAACCTGACGCCACAGCAGGCCGCCGCCCTGCCGCTGGCCGGCGTCACCGCGCTCATGGGGCTGGCCGACGTCGGGCAGGTCCAGGCCGGCCAGCGCGTCCTCGTCAACGGCGCGTCCGGCGGCGTCGGCACCCTGGCCGTCCAGTTGGCCACCGCGCTCGGGGCCACCGTGACCGGGGTGTGCAGCACCCGCAACGTCGACCTGGTCCGCTCCCTCGGCGCCGACCACGTCGTCGACTACACCCGCGAGGACTTCACCCGCGACGCCCGCCGCCACGACCTCGTGTTCGACCTGGTCGGCAACCGCTCACTCACCGCGCTGCGGCGGGCGCTGACCCCGACCGGGACGCTGGTGCTCTCCGGCGGCGGCGTGTACGGGGGCGGCAGCCTCCTCGGGCCGGTCTGGCTCCTCGCGCGCGGGCAACTGCTGGCGCCCCTCGTCCGGCAACGCATCGTCGCCCTCGCCACGACGCCCAGCCGGCAGCACCTCGACACGCTGCGCGCGCACGCCGAGGCCGGCCGCCTCACCCCGGTCATCGACCGGACCTACCCGCTCCACGAGGTGCCCCGGGCCCTGCGGTACCTCGAAGGCGAACACGCCCGCGCGAAGGTCGTCATCACCATCTGACCCGCGCCACGACACGTCCCCTTTCCCACCAGTGCCCTCCGGTGTCAACAATGCAGTCATCCATACGATTCTCGGCGCGCCACGGGATGAATCATTTTCCTTCATTCCCGGCGTCGTGAGGCCACCTGACTAACGACTCGGCGATTCTGCCTGATCCGGGCCCACCCAACGGGTTCCGGCGACTCCGGCCCCCCTGCCGCGCATGGGAATCCCGGCACCGCGACAGTTCCGGTTCCGCTGCTTCCGCCCGCTATTGTCCTTACCCCCGGCACGCGCCAAGCACCGGAACTTATCTATCGACGGCGATCCGGATATCGTGGTGATTCCACAGAGGAGAAAGAGGTGCACCATGCCGTTGTCGACGGCGGATTTCGCGGCACTCGGGGACACTCCGATCACCATCCTGTCGACGGCTTTTCCGAACGTTTACCTCCGCCTGGACGGCTTCGGGGTGACGACCTCCACCGACTCCGGCAGCGGAACGGTCAACTGTCAGTACGGCGTCGGAACCCACGAGAAGTACCTGCTCCGCGCCCAGCCGGAAGGGCTGTTCTCCTTCGAGTCGGCGACCTTTCCGAACGTGTACCTGCGCGCGGACGGTACCGGGGTGACCGTCACCGGGCCCGGCGGCGGGACGGTCAACTGCCAGTACGGCGCGGGGCCCTACGAGAAGTACAAGCTCCGCGCCCAGGCGGACGGATCGTTCTCCTTCGAGTTGGCGACCTTCCCGAACGTGTACCTGCGCCTGGTCGCGCACGGGGTGACGGCCTTCGCCGGCAGCGGCAGCGGGATCGTCAACTGCCAGTTCAACGCCAACGGCGGGGGCCACGAGAAGTTCTTGCTCAACGTGGCCTAGCGCCTGTCGTCGACACGGAAATCTGCCGTCATCAACCAGCCCGCGCACGACCGCCGGGCGGGACAATGTGTCGGCTCCCGTGTCGCGGCCCCCACCGCCGTTTTCACGATCTGTGGCCGGGTGACTGGATCGCGTCCCAGCCAGTCACCTCGCACTGGCCGTGTGCGTTGTCGCCGGTGGCGGCAACGGTTCCGTCCACGCGCAGTCCGAGCGTGTGGGTGGAGCCTGCCGCCACCGCGACGATCCCGCGCCAGTCGGCGACGTCGCACTGGCCGAGACCGTTGCTGCCCACGGCGACGACCCGGCCAGCCGCGGTGACGCCGACGGTGTGGTAGCTCCCCGCCGCCACGGCCACGACGTCCCGCCAGGCACCGACGTCACAGGCGCCCGTCGATCGGTCCCCGACCGCGAGGACGCGCCCGTCGTCGGTGAGACCGACCGTGTGGAGGTACCCGGCAGCGACGGCGGCGATGTCCCGCCACGTGTCGACCGCGCACTGCCCACGGCGACCGTTGCCCACCGCGACGGTGGTCCCGTCGGCGCGGAGGCCCACCGAATGCCAGTCGCCACAGGCCAGGCCGACGACCTCCCGCCACCGGCTGACGTCGGCTACTCCCTCGCGACGCCGTCCCGCAGCCAGCACGGTGCCGTCACCGACGAGCCCCAGGGTGCGCCGCCAGCCCGCCGCGACAAGGGTCACGTCGCGCCAGGACGCGACGTCACACTGCCCGTCACCGTTCCAGCCGGTCGCCACCACGGTCCCGTCCGCGCGCAGGCCGACGCTGTGGGACCGCCCGGTATTCGACGCCGTATGCACGCTGCCCGCCGCCACGGCGACCACGTGGACCCAGTCCCCGACCCGACACTCCCCGGACGTCCCCGCGCCGGCCGCGACCACGGTGCCGTCGACACGCAGCCCCACCGAGTGCCGACGTCCGGCGGCGATGACAGGAAGACCCATCCGCACAGCATCACCGATGACACGCCCCTGGGCGGGTCCAGCGGGGCCGGTACGGCGGCGGAACGGCCTTACCGGCTCGGCTCGCGCTCACGGCAGTCGGCGGGCGACCAGGTGGCGACCAGGTCGAGGCTCGTCACGACCAGCGTGCCGGCGAGGCAGACGATCTCGTGCCGGCAACCGTGGTCGTGCGGGTGTCCGTACAGTGCTGGCCTGTGGGAGAGCTGTTCGGGACGGTCGGGTCGGCGGTCGTGGTGTTCGCTGGCACGAACGTCGACGACATCATCGTGCTGACCGTCCTGTTCCTGTCCGCGAGGGCGTCCGGCAGACCCCGACCGTGGCAGATCTGGACCGGTCAGTACGCCGGCATCGGCCTGCTGGTCGCCGTGTCCGCGGTGGCGGCCCTCGGTCTGACCCTGGTGCCGGACCGGTGGGTGGGGCTGCTCGGCCTGGTCCCGTTCGCCCTCGGCGTGCGGGGCCTGGTCGCCGCGATCCGGGCGCGCGGCGAGGACGAGCTGCCCACGGTGGCCGTGGCGTCCGGGCTGGTCTCGGTGAGCGGGGTGACCATCGCCAACGGGGCGGACAACATCTCCGTCTACACGCCGATGTTCCGCACGATCGGCCTCGCCGACAGCCTCGTCACGGTCGCGGTGTTCGCCGTCGGGGTGGCGGTCTGGTGCCTGGCGGGCTCCTGGCTCGGCTCCCACGAGAAGATCATCGGGGTGGTGCAGAGGTTCGGGCACTGGATCGTGCCCGGCGTCTTCATGCTCATCGGCGCCTTCATCGTGCTCGAATCGGGCGTGCTTCCCGGCCTCGGCGGACACTGACGGCACCGACCTGACATGTTCCTCACGTCCGCTCGGGAGGCTGGCTGCGGCCGGGCCGAGAGCCGGCCGCAGCGGGCCGGGACCGTCCCGGACCGATCGGACGAAGGGGCGTGGTCATGCGCAGGAGCCGGACGCTGTGGATGGGCGCCGTCATGCTGATCGCGTTGTCGGCCTGTGGGTCGACGGATGACGGGAAGAAGGCGGACGAGGGCGCCGGACAGGTGGCCTCGTTGGCCACTCCCGAGCCGGAGCGGACCGGTTCGGCGCAGCCGAAGGAGGAGCGTCCGCGCGAGCGGCTCGACACCACGCCGGAGGAGTACGAGGCGTTGCTCGGGCCGTACCGCAGGTGCCTGAAGCAGCAGGGTGTCCCGGAGAAGTTGGCCGGAGGCGGTCCAGGGCGCCCAGGGGGGCCGGCCGACGCCAAGGAGACGGAGGCGTTCGAGGCGGCGAACCGGATCTGTGAGCCGAGGTTCTATCCGCTGCCGCCGTGGGAGAAGGACCCGGCCAACCCGGAGGCCCGGGACTTCGCGCTCGGCGTGGTGAAGTGCCTGAAGGACAGGGGCGTCAGGTACGTGGAGGTCTCCGAGGACGGCATCTCGATCGCCTTCGGCGGAGACGGGAACGACTCCCGCTCGATCAGCATGGGCCTGGATCTCGCGCCCGAGTGCGAGCGCAAGGTGGCCGCCGCGTCGAAATGACGGTGACCGCCGAGCGCGGCGAAAGGTAAGGAAGGGCCCCTTGTTAACGCCTGGGGTAGAGGAAGGGGCCCTTCCAAACATCGGGGCGCGGCGGCCGGAGGACCGGCCGCCGCGCGCTTTCGTGTCCTGAACTCCGCCGACGGCGGGGTCAGGCGGCGGCGAGGGCCTGGGTCGGGGGCAGCCGGGCCGCGCGGACGCAGGGATAGACGCCGGCGAGCACCCCGATCAGCACGGCCCCGCCGACCCCGAGGACCGCCGCCTGGCCGGGCAGCACCAGCGGCCACCCCTGCCAGGCCGCGTACCCGACGGTGGCGAGCAGTCCCACCGCCGTACCGACCAGACCGCCGAGTGCCGCCAGCACCGTCGACTCGGTCAGGAACTGGCCCCGGATCTGTCCACGGGTCGCCCCGAGCGCCCGCCGCAGGCCGATCTCGGCGCGCCGCTCCAGGACCGAGACGATCATCGTGTTGGCCACCCCGATGCCACCGACGAGCAGGGCGACCGCCGCCAGCGCCAGGAAGAGTACGGAGAAGTTGCCCTCGGTGGCCCGCTTCGCGGCCAACGCGTCGGAGGGACGGCTCACCACCACCTGGCCGGGGCGCTCCGGAAAGATCGTCTCCGCCAGCACACCGCGTACCGCCTCCAGTTGCGACTCCTCGCAGCGGATGTAGATCACCGTCGGATGGCCGTCGAACCGCAACTCGCTGCGGGCGGCCGGCCAGCCGACCAGCACCGACCGGTCGATGTCCGGGGACAGCGGGGTCTCGGCCAGGATGCCGATCACGGTGAACCGGCGGTCCGCGATCGTCACCTGGGGTGCGGGCTGTCCGGCGGGCAGGTCGGCGATGCCGAGCCGGGTGGCGGCCACGGAACCGAGGACGACGGTGGGGAAGTCCGCCGTGGCCGGGTTCAGCCAGCTACCGACGCGGATCCGCGCGTTGATGGTGGGTAACAGGTCCAGGTGGCTGGCGAGCACGGTGAGGCCGGAGCCGTCCGTGGGATCGAGGTGGTCGTTGCGGCGTACCACGGTGCGGGTGTTGCCCACCGCGCTGACCGCCGTGACCGGGCCGATCCGCCGCACCATCCCCACCGCCGACTCCGGCAGCCTGGTCGGTGGGTCGCGGTCCGGTGCCGCCATCGCCTGGAGGGAGTTCGTGCCGAGCGCGGTCAACTCGGTCAGCAGCGCGGCCTGGCCGGCGGCCGGGATACCGGTGACCACGATCATCGTGGCGATGCCGATCGCGATGCCCAGTGCCGACAGCACCGCCCGCAGCGGGCGGGCCCGCAGGCCGGTCAGCCCGAGCGCGAGCAGGTCCGGTACGGCCAGCCGGGTCGGCCGTGGGGCCCGGTCGATCGGCGCGGTCACCGCCCCGACGCCCCGTCGTGGGCCGGGACGGCCGATGACAGCGTGTCGTCGCGGATCAGCCGCCCGTCGCGGATCTCGATCTGCCGGGGCAGTGCCGCGGCGATGCCGCGGTCATGGGTGATCAGCACGATGGTGGTGCCTTCCTCGTTGAGCCGGCGCAGCAGCCGCAGCACGGACTGTCCGGTGGCGGTGTCGAGCGCGCCGGTGGGTTCGTCGGCCAGGACCAGCGACGGCCGGTTGGCCAGGGCGCGGGCGATCGCGACGCGCTGCTTCTCGCCACCGGACAACTGCCCCGGGCGGTGGCCGGTGCGGTGCCCGAGGCCGACCCGGGCCAGGGCGCGCAGGGCGTGGTCGCGCCGCTGCCGTCGCGGCACCCCGGCGTAGAGCAGACCGGTGGCGACGTTGTCGACGGCGCTGAGCCCGTCGGCGAGGTGGAACTGTTGGAAGACGAAGCCGATCTCCCTGGCCCGTAGCGCCGACAGCCGCCGGTCCCCGAGCGTCGCGACGTCCTGGCCGGCGATGTGGACGGTGCCGGAGGTGGGACGGTCCACCGTGCCGATGATGTTGAGCAGGGTCGACTTGCCCGACCCGGACGGTCCGACGACGGCGACCAGCTCCCCGGCGGCGACGTCCAGGCTCACGTCGGACAGCGCGGTGACCCCGCCGGGGTAGACCATGGAGGCGTGGCGCACCGAGAGCACGGGGCCGGTCACGCGGGTACCACCACCTCGGTGCCCTCGGTCAGCCCGTCGCCGGTGATCTCGACCCAGCCGTCGGCGAACATCCCGGTGCGGACCGCGACCAGCCCGCCGGGCGCCTGCACCGCGTAGCCGCCCTCGCGGAGCGCCACCAGCGCCTCGACCGGTGCGACCAGCACGTCGACGGCGGTACGCCCGGTGACGTGCACCTGCACCTCACCGGAGTCGAGATCGGCGATGGCCTGCGGCTTGTCGACGGCCACCGTCACGGTCAGCAGAGGTGGGCCGCTCGCGATGCCGCTGTCGCTCACGACGAGATCACGGCCGACGGAGACGACCCGGGCGGGGACCTTCCGGTCGTCGGGCAGGCCGACCTCGACCCGGTCCCCTCGCTTGATCGAGGCGGCGTCGGTGAGTTCGGCACCGACCGTGATCACCTTGCGGACCGAGGTCACCGACATCAGCGGCGTCTCCGCCGGGTCACCGGGTTGTCCGGTCACCGCGTCCACCCGGACCGCCCCGCTTGCGACCTCGACGTGTCCCACCGGGATCGTGCCGGTGGCCGGCACACCGAGATCGGTCTGCCAGCGTTTGATCGCCACGACCAGGGCCGGCGTGAGGACTCCCTCGCCGCTGCGTACCCGGTGCGGTGCCGCGGCGGCCCCTGCCGCGCCGGTCGCGCGGTCGTCACCGTCGGTGGAGTTGCGGGCCGGCGACCGCGGCGTCACCCGCTCGCCGGGCGACGGCTGCCGGCCGACCGGGTAGCCAAGCGCGCGGAGATTGTCCGCGACCACCCGGACGTCCCGGCCGACCAGGTTCGGCCCGGCGATGTCCCGGTACATCGGGATGCTCCCGTAGAACAGCACCACCGGCCGGTCGTCGGCCCGGAACAGTTGCCCACCCCGTTTCACGGTGGTGCCGGCTCGCGGCAACCAGGTCACCGTCGCCGCCAGGTGCCCGGCCAGCGGGCGCGCCGGGCCGTACCCGATGCTGCCGGGCAGCGTCCTGGTGGTCGACAGGTCGCGGCGCACGATCGGCGTGGTCGCGACGACCTCCGGGTCTCCCGCCACCGGCCGGGCGTCGGCCCAGTGCCGGGTCGCCACGATCCCGGAGCCCACCGTCAGCACCGCCACCACGAGCGCCACGGCGAGCCACCGCGTACCGCGTCGCCGTACCGGCGGATCGGGTACCCGCGGAATGAACTCGGTCGGGGCGTCATGCTTCGGATCCATGCCGACGAGCGTGTCCAGCGGTCGTTAGGAACCTGTCAGGTATCGCCGCCAAAGCCCTGCCGGCGGGGGGCCGGACCTATCATCGCCGCCATGTGCGCACAGGTGCTGGTCGCCGACGACGATCCTCGCCAGGCCGAAGTGGTACGCCGCTATCTGACCGCCGAGGGCCACGAGGCCGTGGTGGTGCACGACGGCCGGGCGGCGCTGGACACGGCCCGCCGGCTCCGCCCCGACCTGCTGGTGCTGGACGTGATGATGCCGGAGCTGGACGGCCTCCAGGTGTGTCGGACCCTGCGCGGGGAGTCCGACGTGCTGGTGTTGATGCTGACCGCCCGGTCCGCCGAGGACGACCTGCTGACCGGACTGGACCTGGGCGCCGACGACTACCTGACCAAGCCGTACAGCCCACGGGAGCTGATGGCCCGGGTCCGTACCCTGCTGCGGCGGGCGAGACCCGGCACGCCGCCGTCCGCCGGGACGGGGCTGCTGCGGGTCGGGCCGATCGAGGTCGACCCGTCCGCGCACCAGGTGACCGTGGACGGCGTCCCGGTCGCCTGCACCCGGGGCGAGTTCGCCATCCTGGCGGCGATGGTGAAGCAGCCGAACCGGGTCTTCACCCGAGGTCAACTGCTGCACCACACCCGTGGTGTCGACCGCAGCTCGACCGAGCGGACCATCGACGTCCACGTGATGAACCTGCGCCGCAAGGTGGAGCGCGATCCGCAGCGGCCGGCCTGGTTGGTGACCGTCTTCGGGGTCGGCTACAAGCTGGCCGGCGGTCCGGCGACAGCCCGGTGAGCACCCGGCGGGTGCCGATCCGGCACAGTCTGGTGACCCGGTTACTGGTCACCTCGGTGCTGGTGGCGATCGCCGCGATCACGTCCACCGCATGGCTCGCCACCCGGACCGCGACCCGGGCGATCAGTCAGGAACAGGGCCGCTCGCTCGCCGAGAACACCAGGGTCTACGAGATCCTGATCGAGTACGCGGCCACCCACCCGGACTGGTCCGGCGTGTCGCCGCTCATCGAGCAGCAGGCGGCCAAGCTGGACCGACGGATCACGCTGATGACCGACGACCGGACGGTCGTCGCCGACACGCTCGACGGTCCCTCGCTGCACTCCGCCCGTCCGGCCGCCGTGGTCGATCCGCTGAACCTGGATCTCGGCCTCACCGGCGGCACCGACCGGATCGACCGCCGGGCGGTCGGGCCGTTCCGGGTGGCGTCCGGCGTCCGCGACGAGCTGCGCGCGAGTGCCGAGGAACAGTTGACGTGCCTGCGGCGGAGCCGGCTGGACGGGCGGATCGAATGGCAGCCCGACGGACGGTTCGTCGTGGTGTTGACCACGCCGGATCCGCGCGGGGCGGCCGGTGGATGCGGTGCGAAGCCGCTGCCGGCCCGTGGCGCCGAGGAGAAGGCGCTACGGTCGCTGGGCCGGCTGACGGAGAGCTGCCTCGACCTGGACACCGAGGAGGAGGGCATCGAGGTCCTGCCCGACTTCAGCGCGTACCTGACCAACACCTGGGTCGACGAGCGCAGCGCCCGCCCCGCTCCGCAGGAGGTCTTCCGGGTCGACGTGGACGCGGACTACGCGGCCCGGATCAGCGAGTGTGTGGAGAAGTCGCGGCGGAGCATGCTCCAGCCGTACGTGGCCCCGGCCGTGCTGCTGTTCATCACCGCGCCGGGCAGCGGCGCGGACCAGACCAAGTTCAGCCTGTCCGGTGAGAACACCGTCCGCATCGTCACGGTGACCGGCGCGGTGCTGGTCGCCACCATCATCGTCACGGTGCTGGTCGGCCGCCGGCTGGTCCGCCCGTTGCGGGCGCTCACCGACGCCGTCGACCGGCAGCGACCGGCCCCGGTGTCCGCGCCGGACGAGATCGGACGGCTGGCCCGGGCGCTGAACGACTCGATCCACCGTCGGGACCGCGCCGAGGCACAGCGACGAGCCATGGTCAGCGACGTCGCGCACGAACTGCGTACCCCACTGACCAACATCCGCAGTTGGCTGGAGGCGGCCCAGGACGATCTCGCGCCGACCGACGCGCACCTGCTCGGCCTGCTGCACGAGGAGGCGGTGCTGCTCCAGCACATCATCGACGACCTCGCCGACCTGGCCGCCGCGGACGCGGGCACGCTGCGGATCCACCCCGAGCCGACGTACCTGCGGGACGTGCTCACGCAGGTGGTGGACAGCCACCGGGGCACGGCGCAGACGGCCGGCGTCGCGCTGACCATGCAGATCCACGACGACCCCGTGCTGCCGGCCGACGCGGTACGGCTGCGGCAGATCGTGGGCAACCTGGTCTCGAACGCGGTCCGGTACACCCCGCCCGGCGGATCGGTCACCGTCACCGCGCGGGACACCACGATCACCGTACGGGACACCGGGGTGGGCATCGCGGCCGAGCACCTGCCGAAGATCTTCGACCGGTTCTGGCGGGCGGACGGGTCGCGTACCCGCGCGACCGGTGGCAGCGGCCTGGGGCTGGCGATCACCCAGCACCTGGTCAGGGCGCACGGCGGCACCATCGACGTGCAGAGCACCCTGGGCGAGGGCACCCTGTTCACCGTCCGGCTGCCGGGCATCCCGGCGGGGCCGCGTGACGTCTGACGTGGCCGCCCCGCCGGTGCGGGTGGGTCGAGGACGGGCGAGGTTATCCGGCCTGTCGAGGGTCGTCCCGGTCGGGTGCGGTCGGCTTGGTTGCCGTACTCCACAGCTCTACGCCGGTGGCTGCGCGGAGCATGTCCCGGGCGGCGGTGGCCACCGGGCAGTCGGCCGTCCGGCAGGCCGGGCAGCGGCCGTCGGTTCCGGGGTGGTGGTCGCGGAGCACCCAGCGGGCGGTGAGGATCAGCCGGTTGCGGATCTGGGCCGGGGAGAGGAACGGCGCGGTCATCCTCACCCCACCCCGAGCGCGACGGCGAGGTGGATCAGCGGGGTGGGGGCGGTGGGGTCGCGGGCGACCCGGGCGAGGACGTCCCGGCCCGCCGGACGGTGCCGGATCTCGGCCGGCGCGATCCGGTCGGCCTCGATCAGCACCCGACCCGCGCGGGCCGGATCGTCGGCGTGGAGGTGGGCGCGGGCGACGTCGATCAGGTGGGCGGCGCGGTGTTCGGCGGGCAGCCACCGCCAGCCGTCCCGCCGAACCGCCGTGTCGTGGCAGGTCACCGCCTCTGCGGCGTCGCCCAGCTCGACGGCTGCGGCGGCGCGGGCCACGTCGACGGCGGTGGGCCCGAACCCGGTGCGGTGGTGGTCGTGGCCGTCGTCGACGCGGGCGGCCAGGGTCGCGGCCTCGTCGAGCAGATCAGCGGTGGTGCGCGCGTCACCGTGGCTGGCGGCGGCCAACGCCGCCTGGACGAGCAGCGTCCCGCACAGGGACAACTCCGGAGGCAGACCGAACTCGACCACGGGTGGGGCGATCCGGTACGCGGCCGTGAGCATCGCCGACGTCGCCCCTCGGCTCTGCCCACCAGTGCGCAGCACCTGACCGAGCTGCACCGCCGCAGCCGCCACCAGGGTCCGGTCCCCGGTAGCGACGTTCATCGCCCGGTCCACGGCCAACCACGCCAAACTCGGATCACCGAGCTTCACCAACAGCGACGCCGTGATCCGGTACGCCTCCACCAGCGGCGCCCGACCCGCCACCGGCTCACCGACGAAGGTACGCCCGGCATCGGCCAGCAGACCCGGCAGCAGCTCGGTCACCTGTGGATACCGGGCGTGCTGGAAGGTCGTCCAGGCGTGTGCGACCTGTCGGGCCAGCTCAACGGCCGGCAGGACCGGCCGGCGCACCGCCGGCCTGCCAAGGGGGATGTCGTACCGGGACAACGCCACCCGGATGCGCTCCACACCCTCGCCGCGCCCGGTCACCTCGGCGGGCTGAACCTCCCGCCCCAGCAGCACCGCCGCGTCGATCCGCAGCACAGCGGCGATGTCGTGCAGCGTCGACACCCTGTCCAGCGACCGGACACCCCGCTCGACCTTGTCCACCCAACTCTTCGACTTCCCCAACCGGTCGGCGAACACCTGCTGCGACAACCTCCGCCGCCCCCGCCAGTACGCCACCCGACGGCCCACCGGCAACAGCTCACCGCTGTCCACGCCGCCTCCGCGACGCCGGCACCACCCGCGTCGTCTCCTCGACCGGTATCCGCTCCGCCTCGGCCAACGCCAGAATGCGCTGCCTCGCGGCCTCCCGCTCCGCCGCCTGGATCTGCTCGCCCCGGCTCACGACCGACTCACCGTCACCCATCGATACCCCTCCGCTGGTAGGGGCGCGGCGGCGTGCTCATGGAAGGACCGACACCGCCGCACCCGGCCAACGGCACGACCAGAAGTCACGCTCCGCACCAGCCGCGCCGGCCGCACCCGGGCTCTACTCTTGTGACGGGACGACTACTTTCGGAAGCACCTCGATGCTTTCACGAGCTTTCACCAGGGGATCGATGGATGACCTCGGCTCGGAACTGAGGCACGCTCGTATCGAGGCAGGCGTAACGCTCGCCTCCATTGCGGCCCGCACCTGCTACTCGGCCTCGCACCTGAGCAACGTCGAAGCGGGACGCCGGACCGCGACACCGGACATCGTGCTCGCCTACGCGCGAGCGTTGGGAGACGCGGACGTGAGACGCAGAGACCTCCTCGCCGCCGCCACCATCGGCCCGATCGCCGCCAACGAACTCATCCGATCCGGCTTCACCGCCGCGCTGAGCGGACAGCGGGACAGCGAGGACCGCTGGCGCGACCGGGTCGACCGGTACGGCCGCGACTACATGGAGATCGGGGCCGACTCGCTCCAGACCCGCCTCGCCGGTGACCTCGTCATCCTGCAACAGCAACTCGACTCCCCGACGATGTGGGCCACCGCCGCCCGCGCCCTCACCACCTACGGCAAGACCACCAAGGACCCCACCGAGGCCATCGGCTGGTACGACACCGCCCGCATCGCCGCCGACCGCTCCGACGACCTGGCCGTCCGGGTCTGGGTACGTGGCCGGGCCGCCATCGCCCTGGCCTACGAAGGCGCGGCCCTACCCGTCGCCAAGCGGTACGCCGACGAAGCCATCGCCCTGTCCGACCGGCCGTCGCTCGGCCGCCTCCAAGCACTGATGGCCCGCGCCCACGTCGCCGCCGGAGGGGGCGACATCGCCGGAGCCATCGCCGCCGACGAGGACGCCCGGCGGGTCTTCGACCGGGCCGCCTCCCCGGACGGCGAGGTCTCCGACGCCGCCGTACCCGCCTGGCGAATGGCCACCTTCCGGTCGATGCTCTACGCCCGACTCGGCATGGTCGCACCAGGCGAACAGGCCCAGACCGACGCCGACCGGCTCCGACCAGCGTCACTGACCCGCTTCGCCACCCACATCGAGCTACACCGCGCCCTCATGATGACCAAGTCCGGAGACCGATCCGGAGGACTCGCCTACGCCCGACGGGCCTGGGCGACGCTGCCAGCAGACCGCCGCTCACAGACCCTCAGACTGGTCCTACAGGAAGTCGAACAAGCAGCACGCAAACCAACCTGACCCCCGCCGGGGGATCCGGGGACAGGCTGTCGGCTGCTGCCAACAGGTGGTAGTGACCCGCACCGATGAACAGGTGCCGAGCCCCGTCGGTTCCTATCCCTGAAATCAGGACACGAGTCCGACCCTGGCCGCGAGGTCACGCGCGTCGTCTCGGGTGGAACGCGGCCCCTCAAGCAGGTCCAGGGTGATCTGACGGGCGTACCCGTTGTAACGGATGGTCTCCGGGGACGATTCGTACGCCTGCCGCAGCGTCGCCACGGCCGCTTCCCTGTCGTCCTTGCCGTAATGCGCCCGCGCGACCTCGATGAGATGACGTGCCCGACGCGGCCTCGAGGGGATCGCTGCCGCGTCATGCCGACGGGCCTGCCGCACCGCCTCGCCCGACTTCTGCAACTCCACCGCCACCGTCACCGCATGAGCGCCCATGATGATCCGGGAGAACGACGTCTGCGGCTGGTAGAAGCCCGCCGGCAGGCGCTGCGCCACCCGGTCCGCACGATCCCAGTACCGCCAGGCCCGCCCTTCCTCACCGGCACGAGCGGCCGTGTACGCGGCCTCGACGTTCAGCGCACCCCACAGCGCCAGCAGGTTCGTGCTCCCGTCGACCGCGTGCGTCTCCAACGCCGACAGCAGGTCGAGCGTCACCGCCATCGCGGTGTCCCAGTCCCCGGCGTCCCGATGCACCTGGCACAGGAACCAGCCCGCACGGGCGATCGCCTCCGGATCACCGGACTCCTGAGCCGCCGCCATCGCCCGGTCCGTCACCCGCCAGAGCAACTCGGCAGCAGGCTGGTAGGCAAGGAACATCTGCGCCAGTCCGAGTACCTCCGCCCACAGGGCTTGTGCCTGCCGGCGTTCGTCACTCTCGTACGCCAACACGGCGCGCTGCCCGTCCCGCAGCAACCCCGGCAACAATCCGCCCAGCACCGTACGGTGATCAGACGCCTGATGACGTGCCCGCCACGCCACCGCAAGCCGCTCCCTCAGACTGGACAACGACTCCGCCGGCGTGTCACCGGAGAACGCGACACGGTTCACGGCATCCCGGACCGACACCAGTGCCGGATGCTCCGGCCCGTTGACTGCGGTAGACCGGTCACCCAGTTCCACGGCCAGGACCGAAACATCGATCTTGAGGGCACGTGCGATCCGATCCAGCATGTGAATGCGCGGCGGCAGGAGCCGGTCGGTCTCCACCGCCTTGACCCACTCGGCGCTACGACCCACCAACCCACCGAGCACCGCCCGAGTCTTCCCGGACCGCTCCCGGTAGACCTTCAACCGCTGCCCGAACGTCAACTCCGGCAAGGAATCCACCCGGAACCTCCTCGCGTAGCGCGGGACGCACCACCGACCAAACGGCCGCAACCACACCCAACGCTACCGATCCACAGGCCGCCCTGTTACCCCTCACACGCCGGGAGAGCCCGACGCCCTGGCAGGCACCCCGGCCCGCTTGTAGCTTCTGGACGCTCTGTCCGGCGCCGTCCGCGCAGTTCTCTGACGTCGGGCGTCGATCGGTAGCCCTTCTTCGCTTCTTCGCACCGCTCTCGCTGTCAGCTGTGCCAGACCTCTGCCCGATGGGTCTTGGCGCCTGTTCCTGGCCTACGCCAGCTCCGGCGCTCATCGGTGGAGCGCCCCGATGCGAAGCCGGTTGCCGTCAAGGTCTACCACCTCAAACTCGCGTCCCCAGTTCTTCTGCTCGACGGCACCCACGCCGCAGGCCGCCGCCGCGGCATCGAGGTCGTCGACGTACAGGTACAACAGGGTCCCGGGCCGGGCATCCCCAGTGTGCTCAGACAGATGGATCTCAACGTCGCCGCGGGCGATGCTCACGTAGAGCGGCAAGTCAGGGGCAAAACGGTGCTCCCACTGCTTCACGAAACTGAGGCGGGCGAACCAATCCGCAGCGGCGTTCGCGTCCGTGGTCCACAGGACAGGCGCAAGGCGTTCGGTCATCCAGGCAGTCTCACACCCCGTTGCGACCAGAGGGCATCTGCGCTGGTCGAACGCCCCTCCGAACTTCTATCGCAGCAGCCGGCTATGAGCGACGCCCCTTGACCCCAGGCAACCGGCACGGCTTTGCGCCTGCGGCATCGAATGAGTCCGCGTCCTCGGGCCTGGGTGCCGCCTAGTCTTGTAGGCAACGCGCGGTGTACCAAGGCCTGCGATGGCCCCCATGAGCCGGGCCGGCACACCTTCCCTTCCTGCTGGCGGCCATCTACGTCTGCCCTCGGGTGACCATGCGGATCCTCCGGCACAGCCAGATCGCCGTGACCGTGAACTTTTACAGCGAGGCCACCTCGGCAGCCACCCAAACGCCCTCAAGCGCCTGGGCAAACACTTCCTCTGAGGTGCTGTACTGTCGCGGGTTCCGTTCGATCAAGGGGAGCCGGGGTGGAGTCGTTGGGGATCTCGCATGACGCCTTTGGCCGGCTTCGCCTCGCCCACTTCGTAGCGGCCGAGGACCTTGAGCAGCTTCGCGGCTGGGAGTACCTGGACCGCTGCTGGGTCGGCGAGGCGTCAGGCTTCACGCAGTGGCTTTGCCTCAAGTCAGATCCCGAGGTAACACGCTCGGTAGCGATCGACCTCGTCGCTCTGCCGGAGCCAACGCTCCAGAACATGATCGACACGCTCCGGCTCCCCTTGCGGGCAGGGCTGGACCAGCAACAGATCACCACCATCTTTGGCGAGCCCATCAAGAGACAGAGATTCGTACGGGACCGGGTCACTCTCGTCTTCCGCATCGGCCCTACCGACCCTTACGAGCTGGGCTGCACGGTTCACCAGGAGCAGGGGCTCATCTACTTCACGATTCACCCCACGCCGCTGCCGGACTAACTCGTGGTCCCCCTCGTCGATGTTGTTGGACCTACTGTGAAGATCGAGGAAGGCCGTCTCCGGCGGGCGGAAACGGCCTTTGAACTGGGTGGAGCTGAGGGGATTTGAACCCGATCGGAGCCCCAGGTCAGGGGGCCGTCACCCCGCCCGACGTGCGGGTACGTCGGAGCTGATCCGGTTCGATCCGGGCTGATCCGAGCCGGATTCCCCTACCTCTCCCCTACCGGATTCCCCTACCTCGACCTGCGGCAGCGCGCTGTTCAGGGTACGCAGGATCCCCTCGTCGACCTCGGGCATCAGGTGCCCGTACCGGTCGCTGGTGACCGCGATCGAGGCGTGGCCGAGCCGCCGCTGGATCGCGGTCAGCGGCACCCCGGCGGAGATCAGCCACGCGGCGTGCGTGTGCCGCAGGTCGTGGATGCGCAGCCCGTCCAGCCCGGCCTCCTTCACCGCCCGCGCCCACGTCGGGTGGAACACCCTGTAGCGCACCGGGCCGCCCTGCACCGCCCGGAACACCAGAGCGTCGCGGGCCCGGCCGGAGACGAGCGGCACCAGGGCGTCGATGACGTACGCCGGCAGCGGCACCGTCCGCCGGGACAGCCGGCTCTTCGGCTGCACGAACACCAGCTCGGCGGTGTCTGCCAACTCCTGCATCGTCTCGACCACGCGCAGCGTCCCGCCGAGCAGGTCGACCGCGCCGACGCGTAGGCCGGCCGCCTCCGACCAGCGCAGCCCGGTGCCGAGCAGGGTGGCCACCATCGGCCGCCAGTGCTCCGGTATCGCGGCCAACAGCCGGCCGGCTTCCGGCTCGGTCAGGAACCGCATCTCGTGGTGGACCCGCTCGGGCAGGCCGGTCCGCTCGCAGGGGTTGGCGCGGATGAGCCGGTCGAACACCGCCGCACCCATCACCTTGTGGAGCAGGCCGTGGGCGTTGTAGACGGTCTTCACCGACAGCGCCCGCTGACCGTCCCAGCCGGCGAGCAGCAGCGCCACCCACTGCTGCACCGTCGACGGGGCGATGTCCTCCAGGGCGAGGTGCCCGAGGGTGGGTCGGATGTAGCGGCGGATGATGCCCTCGGCGCTGATCCGGCTGGACGGCTTCAGGCTGGCCGCGTACGAGGGCCACCACTTGTCCAGCCAGTCCCCCAGGCTGATCCGGCCGCCGCGCGGCACGAGCGCCTCACCCCGGAGGGCGTCCGCTTCGGCCTGGGTCATGGCCTTCCTCGCCGCCGTCTTCGTGGGGAAGCCGGCGCGGATGGTCACCTTCTTGCCGCCGACCAGGTCGCGGATGCGGTAGGTCGGCCCGTTCTTCTCGATCCACATCAGCGGCGACCTCGCAGGAAGAACCTGATGTCCTCCATGCGCCGTTCCTTGTCCCGCAGCCGCATCCGGTGGAGCTGCTCCAGGGCGGCGCGGCGGGTGTCCTCGTCGATGTCGGCCGACAGGATCAGCTCGACCTCGTCGTCGAGCGTGGGCGCCGGCGGCGGGGCGATGTCTGGGTGGAGGCCGGCGGCGGCGAGCGCCTCATCGCGGGGCACCCCGACCAGGTCGGCGAAGCGCACGACGATGTCGGCGCTCTCCGGCTTCTGCTTGGCCTTCTCCCACCGCCACACGGTGGTGCGGTCGGTGCCGAGTCGCCGCGCCAGCTCGGATTGCGAGATCGGCGGCGTGGCCGCCTCGCGCGCCTGCTTGGCGTAGGCCGCCCAGGTGTTCTGTCCAGCCGCGCCCTGACCCGCCTGAGTGTTGCGCACACGCACACGGTAGGGCAGGGATTTCCGCTTACCCCCTGGTCGAGTGGGCTGCGGCCCTTGCCTGTTGCGGTCGCGCATCTCCCATTTCTCGCGTCGGGACTGGCGCTCGTCGGCGCGGTTTCCCATGCTCCGCTTACGTTGCATGGTCGCAACACTAGGTAGTGCGGACGCATGAACAGAATCAGCCGAACGTATGAAGCTGTGGCGGTGGCGCAACACGCCCAGCCAGGCGTAACGTCTGTGGCGTGAACGCAACAGGAGAGACCAAGGACGCAACACCCTTGCGCATCAACTTCGAGGTCTTCGACGTCGAATGCGCCCGGCGCGGCGCAACGGACGAGACCTCGCGCGGTCGCCTGGTGGACATCGACCGGACCACCCTGTGGCGCTGGCGCACCGGCCGCCAGGACCCCAGCCTCGACGCGGTCATCCGGATCGCCACCACCCTCGGGGTGGCCGTCGAGAAGCTACTCGGGCGGGAGGCTGCCTGATGGACCCGCTGCTCGACAAGCACGGCCTGGCCCGGTTCCTCGGCGTCCGCGTGAGCTGGGTCGAGGAGGCCACCGCCGCCCGGACCCTGCCGATCACGTGGGTCGGCCGGCACGCCCGCTACGACCTGCGCGACATCGACGCCTGGCTGGGCACCACCAAGGAGTACCCGGCCGAGCTGGCGCCCGTGATCGCCCTGGCGACCGGCCCCCGGCCGCCGGCGGGCCCGGTGACCGCTCCCCCGCCGGCCGGCCCGGCCACCCCCAGCAAGGCCAAGGCGGCCTGACACCAACGCAAGGCGCGGACCGCCTCTTGCCAGGCGGCCCGCGCGTACCGACCTCACCGCATTCCCGAAGGAGTAAGGTCGATGACCGAAGAGTACAAGCCCGCCAGCACGATCGAGGACGGCGACCACGTCCTCAACTGCGACGGCGTCCACCGCGTCGTCGGACGCTACAACTACCGCGACGGCGACGGCATCCCGTCCATCGCCGCCACCCTCCACCCCGTCGGACTCGGCCGCAGCAACGGCCCGTGGATCGCCCGGTGGAAGACCACCCACCACGTGCGGCTGGCGTCGGCCGCCGACGTCGAGCGTGCCGTCGCGGCGGCCCGCCGGGACGTCGTCGACCGGGGCATCGACATGGTGCGGCGGGCGATGAACCTGAACCGCTTGCCGATCACGGCGGCCGGGTTGCACATCAGCATCGGCCTCGGGTCGTCCACGGAGCTGCGGGCGTGGGCGGACGCGCTCGGTGTCGCGCCCATGGAGACGCGCGGGGGCGGGCGGGTCAACCGGAACCTGATCACGGATCTGGGTGACGGGGACCTGGCGGAGGTGAAGCTTTTCCTGCACTGTCCGTCGGACCTGGACGTCTGCCCGGATCCGTGGCACGAGCAGCCGGGCGAGCCGACGGAGCCGTGCCCGGCGTGCGGGGACCAGCCGCCGGCGGTGTCCGCCGGGGTGACGGCGGAGGCCTCGGCCATCACGGCCACCGCACTGGCCGAGCCGACGCAGGAGTGGCTGTTCACCTTCGGCGCGGGCCAGCAGCACGACGGCCGGTTCGTGCGGATCACCGGCACGTACGCCACGGCGCGGGCCCGGATGGTCGAGGTGTTCGGCAGGGCGTGGTGCGACCAGTACGACTGGCGGAGCTTCGACGCCCTGGGCCTGCTGGACCGGATGGCGGAGCTGCCGGAGTCGGAGTGGCCGACGGCCGCCACCGACGAGGCGCCGGCCGGGGCCGACCAGGCCGCCAGCGAGGACGATGGCTGCCCGGCCTGCGGCCGCCTCCACTTCCCGTGGTGCGCGCCGTACGGCGGTCCGGGCTACACCCGCGCGAGCCTCTCCGAGGTGGCCGGGGGCGACCGGTGAGCGCCGACGAGCGGGCCGCGCTGATCGCCGGCCTCCGGGAACTGGCCGACGCCCTGGAGGCCAACCCCGCACTGCCCCTGCCCAGGGCGGAGATCAGCCGCTCCGTGCTGCTCGACAACGACGCGGCCGGGCAGGCCGAGGTGGCCCGCGCCGCCGAACTGCTCGGCACCGAGGTGGTCTCCGACAACGGCAGCGCCCACACCCAGCGGGCGTTCGGCGGACTCACCTACGAGGTGTTCTACGTCAGCCGGCAACGGATGACCGACCACGAAGCGCTGATGTCGTACCGGGGTGCGGTCGACCCTGCGCCGGTCGGGGCGTGATCGCCGTGCTCGACGACGCCGCCCGCGCCTGGGTGACCATGCACGAGACCGCGATGCGCAAGGCCGCCGCCGCCGCGATCGACGCCTCCAACCGGTGGCGCGGCATCAACGCCGAGCTCACCGAGAAGTGGAAGGCCGAAGGGCTCGACGACCTCCAGATCGCCCGCGCGAAGGACGTCAACCTCGCCCTGGCCGACGCCTACGGCGGGTACACGTTCAACGCGGGCAAGGCCCAGATGCACGCCGCCGTGCTCCAGGGCGCGCTCGCCGCCCGGCAGCTCATGGCCGCTGGCGACCCCACCGGGTTCGGCTACTCCCGCGAGGACGACCAGCCGGCCCCCGCCCCGGTGCCGCCCGGGGTCGACGGGCTGTCCATCACCGGCCGGCCGCCCCGCCGGGCGGTCACCCAGCAGGGCGGGACGGGTGCGGGGGTGCCCGTCCCGCCCGCCACGCGGGCGGACGCGGCATGAGCGTGACCGTGGTCCTCGCCGTGGCCACCGTCCCGTGGTGGGCGCCGCTGTCCGCCGCCCTGCTCATCAGCGGCGCGATCGTCGCCCACGCCGTGATCGTCGCCCCCACCGAGCCGGCCGGCTGCCCGCTCGCGCCGCTCGACGACCCGGCCCAGCGCGCCGTGGCCACCGCGATCCTCCAGCCCGACCGGCCCCTCCTCGCGCCCGACCAGGAGACCGCCCTGCTGGGTGCCGACGGGGTCGGCGACGAGGCCGAGCAGTACCTGCGCAAACGATCCGAGGAGTCCTGATGCCCGCCACCATCACCGAGCTGGGCGCCGCGCTGCGGGCGCTGCGCCCGCCCGCCGCCCGCACGGAGCCCACGCCCGACCCGGCCCCGGCGCTGACCGCCGTCACGTCCGAGCTGCCGACCGTGGCCGCCACCGCGCCGACCGAGGTAGCGCCCGCCTGGGTCGACGCCCTCGACGCGCCGCTGGCCAGCCTCGGCACCCTCGCCGAGCCGGGGATCGCCGACGCCCTGGCTGCCGAGCTGGCCGAGGCGGTGACCGAGTGATCCGGCCCCGCAGCCCGCTCGCCGGGCAGACCGTCACCATCCGCGCCCAGGTCGCAAAGCTCGGCGGCAAGGAATACAAGGTCGAGGACTGGTGGATCAACGTGTCGGGCGGCCGGTCCTGGATGGTCTGCGAGGGCAACCCCGCCGCGCTCACCTACGCGGCCCGGGGCGGGTTCGCCGGCTTGCCGGCCGACAACGAGGTTCTGTACGGCAAGGTCGACGGGCTCGGCTACCTGGTGCACGTCTCGGAGATCGCCGTCAACGAGCCGGAGCCGGCCGGGCCGGCTGGTGCCCGGTGAGCGGGGTCAACCTCGACGCGATCGAGGCCGAGCTGGCGCGGTACGACAAGGCGATCGGTCCCGGCGGCGAGAAAGCCTGGTCCGCCGGCCACCTGGTGCAGCACGTCCGGCCGCTGCTCGCCGAGGTGCGCCGGCTCCAGGCCGAGCTGGCCGCCGCCACCCCGCAGATCCTCACCACCGAACCCGGCCCCGAGGTCACCGCCGTCTGGGATCGCGACGGCGACAAGTGGACGCGGCACCCCGCCGGCGGCTGGCGACGCGCCCCGTTCGGCGACCAGACCACCTGGGAGTTCATGGGCATCTGGGAACCGATCACCGCGACCCCCGGCATGGTGGTCGGCCCGGCCCCGGCTGAACTGTCGGCCGCCGTCGACGCCCTGCCCGGCCGACCCGAGCACGGGCCGGACGCGCTGCCCCACGGGTACGTGCCCGGCGGCTGCGGCGACGACTGCAACAACGGCCAGTGCCCGGCTGGGGACCAGATGCACGACCGGTGCACCGAGGCCTGCGTGGCGGGCCGATGACGACCAGCACCACCGGAGCAGCCGCACGGCGGGTCACCCCGACCGCCGTGCGGCTCCTGCCCGCCGACGCCGACCGAGACACCTGGCTCGCAGCCCGCCGCCAGGGCATCGGCTCATCCGACGTCGCCGCGATCCTCGGCGTCGCCGACAAGCACACCGCCGTGCACGTCTACCGCGACAAGCGCGGCGAGCTGGTCGACGACGCCGGCGAGGCCGCCCTGTGGGGTCGGCTCCTCGAGGAGCCGGTCGCCCGGGAGTGGGCCCGCCGGCAGCGGTCCGTCGTCCAGCGCGTGGGCCTCGTCGCGCACCACGAGCAGCCGTGGCAGATGGCCACCCTCGACCGGCAGGTCCTGGAGTGCCCCATGGACCGCGGTGTGAAGAAGCGCTGCGCCCTGGAGGTGAAGTGCCGTAGTGCCTTCAAGGCATCACGGTGGCGGTCCGACGTCCCGGACGACGTCCTCGCCCAGGGCGTGTGGCAGATGCGCGTCACCGGCTACGACCACGTCCACGTCGCCGTCTTGCTCGGCGGCAACGAGCTGAAGATGACCGTCATCGAGCGCGACGAGCGGATGGAGCGGTACATCCTCCGCGAGGTCGAGCGGTTCCGCGAGGGCAACCTGCTCGCTGGCGTCGAACCCGAGTGGGACCTGAACAAGGCCGCCGCGCTGATCGAGATGGACGCGCTCATGCACCCCGACCGGGTCGGGGAGATCAGCCTCGACGAGGTCGGGGAGGTCCTGGAGTACGCCGAGCTGTCCGCCCGCGCCGGCGCCGCGGACCGCCGGCTGAAGCGGGCCCGGGCCACCCTCGCCCGGCTGGCCGCCGGCGCGCGGACCGTCACGTTCGGCGGGGAGCTGGCGTACGAGTTCGCCCCGGTGACCAAGCGGTCGGTGGACCTGGACCGGCTCCGCGAGCGGCACCCGCAGGCGTACGCGGACTGCGTCGCCGAGAAGACCCATCACCAGGTTCGGCTCGCGCCGGATCTGCGAAGGACAGGAGAGTTCGAGTGAGCCTGCGAGAGCGCGCCGAGGCCGCCGAGGCCCCGCCCGCCGCCGACTGGCCCGCCCCGGCCGCCCCCGGCACCGGCCACACCCCCACCGACCCCGCCGACGAGCTGCCCGACATCGAGTACACCGGCGCGATCGCCGACGTCGACCAGGTGCCCGTGCACGTGGCGTGGGCGCGGGTCATGGCCGACGTTCAGTCGGTCGGCAAGGGCGACCTGCACGACCCGGCCCGCACCGGCGGCCGGGGCCCCAAGTACAACTATCGGGGCGTCGACCGCGTGCTCAACGCCGTCGGCCCCGCGCTGCGTCGCCACGGTGCCATGGTCATCCCCGTCCGCACCGAGCCGTCCTACCGAGACATCACCACCTCCGGCGGCGCGAAGATGCGCGAGTGCACGGTCACCGTGACGTACGAGATCTGGGGGCCGAAGGGCGACAAGATGCCCGCCCAGTCGTGCGGTGAGGCGTTCGACTCCGGCGACAAGTCCACGACGAAGGCCTGCACGGTCGCGTACCGGAACCTGCTAATCACCGCGCTGTCGATTCCGACGCGGGATCCCCGGCTGGATGCGGAGGCGAGCAGCCACGAGCGCGGGGCGGCCCCGGCGCCGAAGCCGGCCGACTACCGCGACGAGATCGCCGACCCGCGCACGTCCCTGGGCCGGCTCAAGCAGATGTCCGGCGAGCTCCAGCAGCACAACCTGTTGGGCGCGCTGGTGACCAACGAAATGGGCGAGCCGGAGCAGCTCGGCGCGATGTACGCGCGGGTGGTCCGGCAGCGCCGGTCGGAGGCCGGGGAGTGACCGGGATCAACCCCGACAGGGTGCCGAACCACCTGGTCGACCGGGGACACGCCCAGGCGCGGGACATCCTCGACCGGCTCGTCACCGACCGCGCCGCTACCCCCGGCCCGAAGGCGGGCGGGGAGATGCGGGCGTGGCTCGCGGGCATCGACGCCGTCATCCAGGAGGTCGTCACGGCCCGGGGTGGGGTCGAGCACTATGAATCGATCCTGGCCGGGGTGGCGTCGCTGGCGATCGGCCGGCTGGCCGACATGGCGCGATCCGGCGGACCGTCGTGACCGCGCTGCGCATGGTCGCCCTCGACCTGTCCCTCGCCGCCACCGGGGTAGCCGCCACTCACAACCACCACGGCGAGCCCGGCCTGCTCGCCCGAACCGTCCACACCGCCCGGACCGCGCACGGCGCCACCGACATGGACCACACCCGGGTCAACGCAGTGCTGCGCGACGTCGCGGCCGCGGTGAAGTGCCGGCCGCACCTGGTGGTCATCGAGTGGCTACCGCTCTTCGACGGCAAGGGCGCGACCACCCTCCGCCTCGCCGAGCTCCACGGCGTGGTGAAGCACTGGCTCCACGCCCAGGGCATCACCTACCGCGACGTGCACCCGCCGGAGGTGAAGACCTGGGCCACCGGCAAGGGCAACGCCTCCAAGACCGCGGTCTTGGAGGCCGTCACCGCCACGTACGGCCGGCTGCTCCACATCGACGGCCACGACCAGGCCGACGCGGTCGCGCTGCTGTCGCTGGCCCTGACCGCGTACGGGCAGCCGCTGGTGACCGGGATGACGGCCCACCAGCGGAGGGCGCTCGGCAACGTGTCGTGGCCGACCTTGGCTACCGAGGCCGGGCCGGTGGTGCCGGTATGACCGCCGTGCTGCCCGACGCGGGCCCGTGCGGCTGGTGCGGCCACGGGCAGTGGGTGCACAAGCGGGGCAAGGTCGGCTGCAAGGAGCTCGGCTGCCCGTGCGGCAAGTACGAGCCGGCGAAGAAGCCGCCCGCTCCGGTTCCCGGCGAGGCCGCCAGCCAGATCGCCGAGCCGACGTGCGCGTACCCGGCCGGCGAGGACGACGGCGAGCACGACCACGCCATGTGCGAGGACGTGGTCGCCGAGCGGCGCGAGCTGACCGGGATGACCCAGGAGTCCATCGCGCTGGACCTGTACGAGACGACGCTGCCGCCGTACCCCGAGCCGGCGGCGGTCGACCCCGCCGACGTCCCCGGCACGCCGGAGCACGCCCGGAAGATCGCCCGAATCGACGCCCAGCTCCAGATGGACGCGGCGTTGGAGCGGATGCAGGCCTTCTACGACGACGTCCTCCCCACCATCGACGAGGCGTTCTCCTGGCGGGACCAGCTCGACGCGGCCGACCGGATGGGCCAAACCAACATCGGCCGGCTGAACGCTGCCGAGCAGCAGTTGGGCCGAATCCGCATGTCGCTCGGCGCGGACCCCGACACCGACCTGGTAGACCGCGTGGACCGGCTGGTGGCCGACATGGCCGCCGAACGCCGCGAGCGCCAGGGCGCGGAGGTGCAGCGGGACCAGGCGTACGAGCGCATCGACGAGCAGCACGACGCGCTAGGGCGGATTCACGCCGCCCTCGGCCTAACCGAGGTGGACGACGAAACCGACGTGGTCGGGGCAGTGGAGAGGCTCGCCGAGGCCTTGGCCGACACCGGTCAGGCCCTGGTCGACGAGCAGGCCGCCCACCAGCGGACCGCCGGCCGGGCCGAGGACGCCGAGCGGCGCGTCGAGGCCCTCGCCGGCGAGCTGGACAGCGAGCGCGCCACCGTGGCGCACCTGCGCACCGAGCTGGGCCGGGCCACCGCCCGGGGCCAGCGGCACAAGGCGCAGCTCGACGAGGCGGTCATCGCCGGCGTGACCGCCGCGACCCGCGTCCTCTGGCGCTACGACGCCAGCCAGTGCGTCGCCGAGGGCTGCGGGTCCAGATACACGGTGCCCGTCGAGCACGAGCACCCGCTGATCCCGGTCACCGTGCTGGTCGTCCACCGGCCACCGGCGTCGGCCGGCACCCCCGATCCGGCTACGGCGCCCGCCGTGGCCACCCCCACCACTGAGGAGAGCACCACCCCATGACGGTCAAGATCTCCGCCCAGCTCACCCGCGCGCAGCGCGAGTTCAACGGGCTGGACTACATCACCGAGGCTCTCGTCGGGCAGCCGCGCGGCACCAGGTACGCCGTGGTGGCGTACGAGGTGAAGCGGGTCACCGACGAGATCGACGAGGGCGTCGAGATCCCCACCATTCAGATCACGCACATCGAGCCCGTCGACGGCGTCCAGTCGGACCGGGTGCGGGAGATCCTCGCCGAGCGGTACCAGGACCGGACGGGCAAGAGCCTGGAGGGCGACCCGACTCTGTTCGACGTTGCGCCGGGCGACGGCCGCCAGGTGCCGGAGCCGTCGGCCGACGAGCTCATGGCCGAGCGGGCCGAGCGCAAGGCGGCCGAGGCGGAACGGGCCGACCGGGCGCCCGGGGTGGCGTTCCTCCCCGAGGCCGACGGGGACGGTGCCGCGTGACCGGGCCTGATCACTACCGCGAGGCCGAACGGCTGCTCGCCGCTGGCGCGCTACCCGAGAGCGAGCGGGACTACACCGCCCCGTCGCTGGAGGTGCTGATCGCCGGGGTCGGGCACGCCGTCCTGGCCCTGGCAGCCGCGACCGCCGCCAACGACCCGGACCCGACCGGCCTGGGACAGCCGGCCAAGGTCTCCCAGGAGTGGACCGCCGTGATCACGCCCCGGGAGCTGTCGTGACCGCGCTGACCGTCGACGAGCTCCAGGACCGGGTCACCGCTGGGGTGGCCTGGCTCGACCAGCACCACCCCGGCTGGGCCGACCGGATCGACGTCGACGTCCTCGACCTCGACGACTCCCTGTCATGCGTCCTCGGCCAGGTCGTCGGGGACTTCTGGCAGACGCCGATCACCTACGACCAGGCCATCGGTCTCGGCTTCGAGGCGGCCCCCGGCGACCTCCACGCCGAGGAGTACGCAGGACTTGACGGGGTGTGGCGTGCCGTCATCGAGGAGCGGCAGGGGGCCCGCCGTGGCTGACCGGCTGCTCACCCCCGCCGAGGTCGCCGCGATCTTCCGCGTCGACCCGAAGACCGTCACCCGGTGGGCCAAGGCCGGGAAGCTGCCCAGCATCCGCACCCCCGGCGGGCACCGCCGCTACCCCGAAGGCCCCGTCCGGGCCCTGCTCGCCGGGAGGCCGACGTGACCGCCGCCGTCGAGCTCACCGCACCGACCGACACCGGGCGGTGCGGCGAGCGCGCCGGCTACGTCCGACACCGCCGCGCCGGCGAGCACCCCTGCGAGCCGTGCCGGCGGGCGTCGTCGACGTCCACGGCCGACTACCGGTCCCGGATACGACGGAGAGGGGTCTCGGCCATCGACCGGCGGATCGCGGAGCAGGCGCTGCCGCTCACCTCCGGACGGCTGGCGACGACGCAGATCCCGCACCGGTTCCGGCCCTTGACGTCCTCAACGTGCGCGGAGTGCTGGGGGTTCCGCGACGACCCGAGGCACCCGCTGACCGATGGTCCGGTGGTCGGCCGATGAATACCCCGGCGTACCCGATCGAGAAGTGCCGGTCCTGCCCGACGCAGATCATCTGGGCGGTCACCGAGCGGGGGCGGGACATGCCCGTCGACGCCGAGCCGGCAGCCAACGGCAACGTCGCGCTGTCCACCAACGACAAGGGCCAGGTGGTGGCGCGAATCGTCAAGCCGCACCTGGCGTTCGGCCGCAAGGACCTGCGGCTGCCCCACTTCGTCCGTTGCCCACAGGCCGACCGGTGGAGGCAGCGGTGACCGGCCCGCACGGATCGTCCGGCCTCACCGGACACATCACCATGCAGTGCCTCACCAAGCTGCCCGGCTGCGACGACCCCATCGGCTGCGCCTGCGTCTGCCACGACCTGTCCGAGGCCGGACAGCCGGTCTGCGTCGAGACCAACCCGGTGCTCGGGCTGCGGTGTGACCGCCGGCCCCACCCGCCCGGCACCGCCCACTACCGGCTCGACGGCGACACCGTCCGCGCCTGGCAGGCGTACACGCCGCCGCTGGGCTGCCGGGTCTGCACCGCCGAGCAGCGCGGCCACGCCTGCCGCTGGCACCCCGGCGTCGGCTACCACAGCTGGCTGGAGCCGACCCGCCAGCAGATCAGCCAGCGGATGCGCCGTAACCGTGGCCTGCCGCTGAGGCAGCCCCCCACCGACCTGCCGAAAGAGGAACACCATGGCTGACCGGATCGACATCTACCCCGTCGGGGTGCTCGCCGACCTGCTGATGCTGCGCCGGGCCCGCCGCTACGGCGCGCTCGGCTGGGCGCTGCGCCGCCTGGCCCAGACGCTGCGGTACGTCGCCCGCCGGGCCCGCGCCGGCCAGTGGCGGGAGGTGAAGGGCGCGTTCAACGGCTACCTCGCCGAACCGACCCCGTTCCCCGCGCACCTGCGCCGCTGCGGGTCCGGCTGGACGAAGCGGCGGGCAATGCGCAGCCTCCACCGGCACGGCTACCGGCAGACCGGGCCGTGACCGACCCGTGGGTGCGCCGGCACCTCCTCCGCTACGCCTGGCCGCACATCATCCGCCGCATGCGCAGCCGCTCGCTGCGGGCGCGGCTGCTCGCTGAGCTCCTCCGAAAGGCCAACAGACCATGACCCTGCCGTACACCGAAGCCGACATCGAACGTGCCCGCGCCGCCGTCCGAGCCGCCGCCGCACAGGCGTGGAGCGACCGCACCGAGGACGAGCTCCTCAACCACTACGCGGACGCCGTGGTGGCCGTCCTCGCCGCCGCCGGCCGACTCGCCCCCGCCGCCGACGACGACCCTCACCGCGCTGCCGGTCACCGCCGACGGGGTCCGGCTGCACGCCGGCTGGCTTTCGCCGCCGACGACGACCCCCGCCACATCATCGACATCCGCCCCAAAGGGTGGACCATCAAGCACCCACTGGCCTGCCGGCACGGCGACCTCTTCGGCTGCGCCGTGAACCTCGCCGCCGAGAACCTCACCGACCCGCCGGCACCGCTCGGCCGGTACGCGGTCACGGTCGACAGCATCGACGGCCAGCTCCGGATCGGCGACCGGGTCGACCAGCCGGAGGCCGGACGATGACCGACACCCCGATCGACCCGGCCCGCGTGCTCGCCGCCCTGGAGTCCCTCGGCTGGCCCGACGACCGCGAACAGGAGCAGCCCGGCCCCGAGCCCGTCGGCCACTTCGAGCTGCGCCGGTACTGGACGGCGGCCGAAAACGTCGTCCGCGCCGTCGACAAGGCCGGCTGCCCCTGCACGCCCAGCGCGCCGGAGCACCGCCACGGTGCGGGCGGCTACTGCACGGCCCGGCCGGTCCCCGACGACGACCAGTCCGCCGGCGGGCACGTCCTGGTCGTCGTCGGCGACGGAACCTGGCGCATCGACCACCCGGCCGACTGCACGGTGGCCACCCCCACCGGCCCGGCCGTCATCTGCCTCGTGCAGGACCTGGCCGACGAGCTGCCTCCCGCCACCCGGCTCCCGGCCGGAAGGTACGAGGCAACCGCCAACGACCTCGGCGACCGGCTGCTCATCGGCGACCGGATCGCGGAGGGCTGACCCGTGGCCGCGACCCCGCACTCCGCCCGCGCCTACATCGCCGTCGACCCGGTCCAGGACTGGGAGGAATCCCTGGAAATCCTGGGCGTCTACGGCTCTCTCGCCGCCGCGCAGACCGCCGTGCGGCTGCTCCGCGCCCGCCCCGGCAACCGGTACGAGTGGTCGCCGAAGCGCACCACCGAGGTGCAGGAGTGGGCCGGCGACGAGCACCGCGCGACCTGGACGTACCACCCGGTCACCGGGTGGCGGGAGGGCTGACGTGGACGACGACCAGCTCCGCCGCATCGCCGCCGGACGGCCCGGGTACGCCACCTACGCCGACACCCGGCCGGGCAATCCGTCCTGGTGGCTCCGCGACGTGCCCGGTGCCGAGCGACCGCCCGCCGACCTCACCCCCGGCAGCCTCGCCGGGCCGGCCCTCGAGGAAGCCCATGCCGCCGCCACCCGGGCCCTCCGGCCGCACATCGCGGAGGGCCGACGCCTGGCCGGAACCGAGCTGGCCGCGCGCCGCGCCGAGCGGATCCGCCAGGCCGTTGCCGAGACCCGACCCCGGCCGAGCGTGTGGCGGCGGGCCGGCCGGTGGCTGGGGGTCCTCCGGTGATCCGCCAACCCGCCGACCACCCGCACACCGACCCCGGCGACGGCCGCACCGAGTGCGACCTCTGCGGCAAGTGGGTGTGGGAGGCCATCCACTCCTGCAAGGGCGTCCCCGCCACCGAGGCGGCGAAGGCCCGGTACGAGCAGTGGCGCCGGGAGTCCCCCTACCAGCCCGGCGGCCAGGTCACCGCGACCCTGGACGACACCACCGGCACCACGGTGACCACCCCGGTCACGATCGACGCCGCCCACCGCCTCACCTGCGGCTGCACCCGGCTCCTGTGCACCCGCCCGGGCCCCGAACCACGGCCGCGCGACGTCATCCTGCTCACCGGCTGCGCCGTCCACGAACGGCAGGTGCCCCGGTGACCCACCAGGCCCCGCTCATCCCCAGGACGGACGGCCCCGACATCTGGCGCCGCTTCCGCCTCGACGGCTCCCACCGCATCAACGCAGCCCCGTGGGAAGACGCCAGGGCCCGCGGCGAACCCGTCGGCACCTGCCGCAACCCCACCGCCGGCCGGGCGTGCGGCGGCTACATCAAGCCGTTCGGTCCGCCGTACCGCGCCGGCCGCATCGACTGGTACCCGACCGCCTGCACGAGCTGCGGCAACGAGGCCGCAGCCCGAGGCCCCGCCCCCCGCAAGAAGAGGAAGTGACCGCCGTGGCTACCCGTACCCGCACCCGCCGCACCCTGGACGCGACCACCACGGTGGTCCACCGCGACCCCACCACCTGCCTCTGCCCCGGCGGCAAGGGCGTCCTCGTCGCCGCCTTCCAGCGCGAGCGCCTGGTCGACGTCGAGCGCCGGCACCTCCGCACCACCGGCTGCGGCCGAGGCCCCGAGCACGTCGACGTCGCCGACTTCCTGGCCACCATCCCGATCGGCCGACGCTGACCAGCCCCACCCCCGACCCCCGGACCCGGCAGTACGCGGGCCCGGGGGTCGCGCGCACCACCCCGCACGAACCGAGCCGCAAGGAGTCCCCGTGGGCGCACGCCTCGTCTCCCTCGTCCTGGCCCGCTGGGCGCACCTGCCCGACCGGGCGTTCCGGGTGGCGGTCAAGATGGCCCTGAGCGCCCTCGACGAGGCCAAGGACCAGGTTCCGGCGGCCACGTACTTCGCTGGCCGCGACCCCCTCGTCACCGTGCTGCGCAACGAGCGGGCCGGCGGCCGAGACACCGCCACCCGGACGGTCGGCCGCGCCATCGAGGACCTGTTGCGCGAGGGCGCGATCGAGAGGGTGTCGACGGGGCGCTCGGGAAAGAAAGCCATCTATCGCCTGACGCTCCTGAACACCCCCCGATCCATCGGTAAGCGTCAGTGCACCGTGGATTCCCAGGGGGACATCGGGTGTCCTCCTGAGGAGGACACCGGGTGTCCCCCTCAGGAGGACACCGGGTGTCCGGATAGGGGGACACCGGGTGTCCCCCCTAGGAACCAAGAGGAACCACTAGAGGAACCAAGGGAGGAGACAAGGAGCGGCGTCCTACCGGTCGTCGCGGAAGTACCTCACCCCGGGGGCCACGCTGGCCCCCGGACCCCCCGGCGACCCGACGACCCTTCGGGCCGCCGGACTGACTCGGATCGCTCGCTCACCGACTACCCCGGCCAACCACCTAGACCTGAGACCGCCACTTACGACCGCGCGCGCGAAGGGTTCGCGCAGCTCATCCCCTTCCCCGGCCCCCGCAGCGCATGAGGACCCACGTGACCCACCCGCACCACCACCACGCCACCCGCGCCGCCTGGGCACTCACCACCGCCCGACGCCACCTCGACACCGCCGTCGCCGTCGAAACCGCCGACCGCCGCGACGAGGCCCGCGTGTGGGCCGCCGCCGGCAACCTCCAGGCGTGGAGGCCCATCCCCGGGCCCACCGGTCGCGGTGGCCACGGCGACCCATCCGGCCGCACCGTCGTCGAATTCCTCGAGCCCGAAGTCCGCGACGGCCAGCTCGGCCGCCTCGCCACCCGCACCACCGCCACCCTCGCCTGGCTCGCCGCCGCCCTCACCCTCCCCACCACCGGCGACCCGCTCCCCACCCTCACGGCCGCCGTACCGACGCTGCGGCCCAGCACCGCCCGCGAACTCAGCCTCTGGCTCGACGAAGCCGACGAGCGGATCCGCAGGCGCCTCGCCCTGGAACCCGACCGCGAACTGCTCGTCGGCCTCGCCTGCCCACGCTGCTCAGCGCGGCAACTCTGGCTCCACACCAGCGGCCCCACCTACACCCGCACCGTCACCTGCGAAGCCGGCACCGACGGCTGCCTCTGCACCGGCCCCGACTGCACCTGCCGCATGGCCGTCCGCGCCGCCGGAGTCCGCCACATCTGGCCCGCCAGCGCCTGGCCCACCACACGCCGAGCAGCATGACGACACCGCCCCCGAATGCGATCATGGAAACGCAGAACCGACCCTCAGGCAGGTGAGCTGATGGAACAACTCCACGGCGTCGAGTTCGTGACCACCAACGAGGCCTGCGCCCAACTCGGACCCGACATCACCCCGTACGTCATCAACAACTGGGTCCGCCGCGGCCTCCTCACACCCGCCGGCCGTCTTCCCGGCCGCTCCCACCTGTTCAAGTGGGACGACATCGTCGAAGTCGAACGCCGCACACGAACCTCACCCAAGGGCCGCAAGCGCAAGGTCACACTCACCGCTCACTTGCCAAAGATCACCTCCGACGCCACAATGACGGAGCTTCCCTCGGAGACGGATGCTGCCCAAAAGCGGACAGGAAGCATCGTTCCGCCCCCTGACCGGCCGGTCGTCTACTACATCGCCTTCGCCGACCGGGTGAAGATCGGCCACAGCCGAGCACTCCGCACCCGGCTCGACAACCTGCCCCACGACGAAGTGCTCGCCGTCGAGCCCGGCCAACGCGACCTCGAACAGATGCGCCACCGGCAGTTCGCTGACCAGCGGATTACCGGCGAGTGGTTCCGTCACGACGCGGCGCTCCGATCGCACATCGAGATGCTGATCGACCACTTCGGACCGCCCGAGCATGTTCTCGGGTGGAGACCGTGACCACTCGTCAGTAGGCGAACAGCCCGGCTGAGCCCCACGGCTCCCGGGCTGTTTCCGTACCCACCACCCGACCAGGGCAGGCACCCACCGGCACCCCACCCCCACCCCCCACCCCCGCCCACCCGGGCACAGCCGCCGGAGGTGACCCATGCCCCGCAACCCACCCCAGCGGCGACGCCTCACCACCACCCAACAAGGACTCGGGTGGGAACACCAGCAGGCACGGGCCAAGGCCCTACCCAGGGCATGGGGCACCCCCTGCCCCTACTGCCACCAGCTCATGCTGCGAGGACAAGACCTCGACCTCGACCACGCACAACCCCGCGCCCTCGGCGGCCACCACGGCCCCCGCCGCATGGCACACGCCCACTGCAACCGGTCAGCAGGCGCCAGGCTGGGAGCCCAGCTCCGACGAATGCGACGAGCGACCACCGAACGTCACTCACGGCAATGGTGACAGAGCGTGAGGGACAGGGGGGTGGGGTCCGGACGGATCAACCCAGCACCCTGACCCGCCCACGCCTCAGGGGAATCTCCCCCCGTAACGCTGATCTTGGGAGGTGCCCCCTTGGCCGACCGGACGGTAGCGGAGCGTGTTCGCCGGCATCGGGCGCACAAAGCCGGTGATCACAGCCTCTGCCTGCCAGACCGGGAGGACTGCCTACCGCAGCCCGTGGAGGTGCCGCCGCCCGTTGCGACCGTTACCGGCAAGGATCTGCCGGTCGCACCGTCCGGGCTGCGGGATCGGGGCGCCCGGTTGTGGGCGGCGACGGTGGCGGAGACGCCGGGGATGACGGTTCGGGACCTGGTGCTGCTGGAGGAGGCCTGCCGTACGGCGGACCGCCTGGACCGGCTCGACGCGATCCTGAACGGCCGCGACGCGGTGTGGGTGCGGCTGCGGCAGGCCCGGGGCGATGGGCCGGTGACGCTCGTGGTCGACCAGGTGCTCACGGAGTCGCGGCAGCAGCAGGCGGCCCTGGCCCGGATGCTCCAGCAGCTCGGGCGCGGCCGTCGGGCGGTGCCGCCGCCGACCGGACGGCCGGAGGGCAGCGCAGCGAAGGGCGGTGAGGGTCGTGCCGGTGTCGCTGACCTCACCGCTCGGATTGCCGATGCGCGGCGCGCGCAGGCCACGGGTTGAGACCCACCCGGAGTACGTCGACAGCTTCGGGGCCGAAGCGGCTGAGCTGATGGTGCGGGCCGGCCGGCCGCTGGACGACTGGCAGCAGGACTCGATCACGCTGATGCTGTCCACCCGCCCCGACGGCAAGTGGGCCTGCTGGGAGCACTGCGAGTGGGTCACCCGCCAGAACGGCAAGGGCGGCATCTTGGAGGCCCGCGCCCTGGCCGGGTTCCTCCTCCTCGGCGAGCAGCTCATCATGTGGTCGGCGCACGAGCTCAAAACCGCCATGGAAGCGTTCCGGCGGATGAAGGCGCTCGTCAAGGCGCTGGGCACGATGGTCGGCGACGACGAGAACCTGTGGGACGTCGACGGGATCCGCGTCAAGATCACCAGCAGCCACAACGAGGAGGGCTTCGAGCGCCTCGACACGGGCGCGCGGATCCGGTTCATTGCCCGCTCGAAGGGCTCCGGCCGCGGATTCTCGGGCGACTGCAACATCATCGACGAGGCGTACGCCCTGACCGTCGACCAGCACTCGGCGCTGCTCTACACCGTGTCGGCCATCCCGAACTCCCAGATCATCTACACCAGCTCGCCGCCGCTGACCGGCACCACCGGAGCGGTGATGTACGCGCTGCGGCACCGCGGCGACCCGACGGCCCCGCGTACCCGCGAGGACGGCCCGTGGGAGCAGGACCCGTCGCTCGGGTACCGCGACTACGGCCTGGGCGGCGATCTCGACAACCTCGAAGGCGTCGACCTCGCCGACCCCGCGAACTGGGCTGCGACGAACCCGTCGCTGGAAGTCCGGCGGTCGAACGGCACTGGCCAGACGCTCGAAGGCATCGACCGCGAGCTGCGGGCGGCGAAGGCGGACCTGGCGGGCTGGGCGCGGGAGCGGCTGGGTATCTGGCCCCGGCGGATCGACGACAGCAACCCGCGCTGGCAGATTATCGCCGAAGGGTCCTGGCTGGGGCAGCTCGACACCCGGGCGGTGATGGGCGAGCCGCTCGTCTTGGCCGTCGACGTCACTCCGGACCGGACGTGGGCGGCGATCGCCGCGTGCGGGCCGAGACTCGCCGGCGGCCGGGTCGTCGACGTCATCGACCACGAGCCCGGCACGAAGTGGATCGTCGATCGGCTGAAGGTGCTGGCCGAACGGCACCGGCCGCTGGCGGTCGTGGTCAGCGACAAGGCGATCGCCGACGCGGCGGACGGGGCCGAACTCGAGGACGGCACGAAGCTGAAGGTGATCCGCGCTGGCGTCGCCGACCTGGTCGCCGCCGCCGGGAGCATCTACGACGGGTTGACCGGCACAGACGACGCGAAGCCGGACCTGTGGCATCTCGGCCAGCCGATGTTGACCACCGCGGCGGCCGGCGCGACGAAGCGCGTCATCGGCGACGGGTGGGCGTTCAACCGCCGCGACATCACGACGGACATCTGCCCGTTGGTGGCCGCGTCCCTCGCGGTCTGGGCGCTGGGCACGGTCCGGATCCATTCCCCTGCGGCTCCCAGGCCGTTCGCGATGACCTGACGAAAGGGGGGCCGGCTGCGTGACCTCCTACGAGCTACAGCGTGGTCTGCTGGTGCCGGAGAGCGCCCGGTCGACTCGCAGCTCCTTGTCGATGCAGGACTTCGCGGAGCTGTTCAGCTTCGGGAGTTCGGCGTACCCGTTCCTCCAGACGTCGATGGGGACGTTGAACGAGGAGGCGATCGGGGCGACGCTGACGCAGGTCGCCCGGTCCAACGGGCCGACGTTCGCCCTGATCCTGGCCAGGATGCAGCTCTTCGCTCAGATCCGGTTCCAGTGGACCCGGTGGGTGGGCGGGGCCCCGGCGGACCTGTTCGGGTCACAGGAGCTCGCGGTCCTGGAGCGGCCCTGGCCGGGCGGGACGACGGCGGACCTGCTGACCCGCATGGAGCTGGACGTGTCGACGGCCGGCAACTCGTACGTCCGCCGGCTGCGCCGGCAGCGGCAGTCGCGGCTGGTCCGGCTGCGCCCCGAGTGGATGTACATCGTCCTCGGCTCGGAGGAAGACGCGGAGCGGCCGGAAGAAGCGGCGGACGTCGAGCTGGCCGGCTACGTGTACAAGCCGCCGAATGGGCAGATGAAGGTGCTGCTGCCGGACGAGGTGGCGCACTACGCACCGATCCCCGACCCCGACGGCGTGTTCCTCGGGATGTCGTGGATGACGCCAGTGATCCGGGACCTGTCCGGCGACAACCTGATGACGGACCACAAGCGGGCGTTCCTGAGGAACGCGGCGACGCCGAACATGGTGATCCGGTTCGATCCGGGCATCAACGTCCAGGCGGTGAAGGACTTCAAGGAGGTCTTCGAGGCCGAGCACGCCGGGGCGTGGAATGCGTACAAGACCCTCTACTTGGGCGGCGGCGCGGACGCGAAGGCGATCGGCGCGGACATGAAGCAGTTGGACTTCGCGGTCATCCAGGGCAAGGCCGAGTCTCGGTTGGCGTCGGCCGCCGGAGTGCCGCCGTCCTGGGTCGGCTTCTCGGAGGGCTTGCAGGGGTCAGCGCTCAATGCGGGGAACTTCACGGCAGCCCGTAGGAGGTTGTCCGACGGGACGCTCCAGGACCTGTGGGGCAAGGTGGCTTCCGCCCTGGAGGTGCTGCTCGACCGGCCCGACAACGGGGCCAGCCTGTGGTTCGCCACGAAGGGCATTCCATTCCTGCACATGGATGCAGCGGATGCGGCGAAGGTGCAGTCCACCGAGGCGCTGACGATCACCGCCCTGGTGCGTGACGGCTTCACCGCGCAGAGCGCGATCGAGGCGGTGCAGACCTCGGACTGGTCGCGGCTCGTGCACACCGGCCGGGTCAGCGTCCAGCTCCAAACCCCCGGCGAAGGCGGCGACGGCGGGTCATCCGGCAGCGACGACAGCGCCGGAGAGGCGCCGCAGGGAGGTACCGAGACATGACGGTGACCGAGGTGGACCCGCGCCAGGTCCTGCGCCAGGAGGTGCGGGCGCACTTCTTCGAGTTCAGGGCGACCGAGCCGGGCGACGACGAGCCGAACGACGGGCGCACGCTGCGCGGATACGGTGCGGTGTTCGACCAGCCGACCGTCATCGAGTCGTGGGCCGGCAGCTTCGAGGAGGTCGTGAAGCGCGGCGCGTTCCGCAAGACCCTGCGGGAGCGGCAGCCGGTCATGCAGTTCGACCACGGAAACGACAAGCGCGTCGGATCCGTGCCCATCGCCTCGATCGAGGAGCTGTACGAGGACGACGAGGGTCTGTTCACCCGGGCGCGGCTCTTCGCCAACGACGTGGTCGAGCCGATCCGCCAGGCCGTCGAGGGCAAGGCCATCCGCGGCATGTCGTTCAAGTTCCGCGTCGTCAAGGACCAGTGGGTCGACCGCGACGGGAAGAAGATCAAGGACGACGAGCTGTCCGACCTGCTGCGTGACCCGGGCGACCGCGGCCCGGTCCGGCGGGAGATCCTCGAGGTGCAGCTCTTCGAGCTGGGGCCGGTGGTGTTCCCGGCCTACGAGCAGACCAGCGTCGGCGTCCGGTCGGGCCTGCCGGCCCGGTCGCCCTTCGACCGCAACCAGGTCGCCCTGCGAGGGGTGATCGCCCAGTTCGGGCTGGACGCCCGCTGCATCAAGCGGCACCTCGGCGTCTTCGACGCTGACGCCCGCCGGGCCCTGGCCGAGGAGATCGCCGGGACGTTCCCTGAGCTCCTGGAGGTGCTCGCGGCACGTGCCGCCGCGCCCCCGGCCGTTCCGCTGCCCGTCGAGGGCGGCCCCGAGACCACTGACGAGCCGGCCTCCGCCACTCGGCAGCCCAGCACCAACGAGCCGGCCCCGGTGGCCACTCGCACGCACCAGACCACCGAGCCGGTGACGCGCCACTCGGTCCGTCCGTCCCGAGGTGCCACCTGGTACCTCCCATCCCGAAGGTAGGAGCAGATGGCGGAGGAGATCCGCAGCATCGAGGACCGCGAGGCGCGCATCAAGGAGATCGACCAGCGCCTGGCCGAACTCGACGAGCAGTACGAGAACGAGCAGATGCCCGACCACGTGCGCGACGAGTGGAACTCGATCAACGCCGAGCGTGACGAGCACGCCTCCACCGTGGCGGAGCTGCGGGCCCGTAAGGAGCGGCTCGCGGGCATCGCCGCGACCGGCCGCGGCATGGAGCGGGCGCCGGTGGACACGCCGGCGTTCGTCCGGCAGCGCAGCGACGACGAGGTGTACGACCTGGCCGCCGCCCGCTTCCAGTCCCGCTCGGACGAGGAGTACCGGGAGCGGCTGCACGGCAACGCGATGCGCATCGTGGAGCGGTCCACGTTCCCGGGGCAGTCCCGGGAGCGGTGCCAGGCGCGGGCGGCCGAGCTGCTCGACACCGTCGACGATATGCGGGGCACCCTGGCCCGGCGGATCATCACCACGGGCAACCCGGTGTACGAGCGGGCGTTCGGGAAGGCGGTGATCTCCCGGAGCACCAACGGCCTGTCCCACGAGGAGCAGCGGGCGCTGTCGCTCGGGTCGGACCCGGACGGCGGGTACGCGGTGCCGTACCAGCTCGACCCGACGGTGATCCTGACCGACGACGGCAGCATCAACCCGCTGCGGCAGATCAGCCGGGTGGAGCGGATCGTCGGCAAGGAGTGGCAGGGCCTCACCTCCGAGGGTGTGGTGGCCACCCGTACGCCGGAGGTCGCCGAGGCGACCGACGACTCGCCGGAGTTCGAGCAGCCCACCGTCCGCCCCAGCGCGGTGCACGTGTTCGTGCCGTTCTCGATGGACCTGGACCAGGACTGGCCGCGGCTGCGGTCGGAGCTGGCCCGCATGTTCGGCGAGGCGAAGGACAACGAGGAGGCGGTGTCGTTCATCTCCGGCAACGGTTCGCTGATCTCCGGCGGCGGCCACAACCCGGAGGGCATCGTCGCCGGCCTGCCGGCCGGGTCCGTGGTCGACGACGGGGCCGGGTTCACCAGCCAGACGCTGTACGACATGGAGACCGGCGACGACGGCCTCGGGGCGCGGTGGCGGGCCCGGGCCCGGTGGCTGGCCAACCGGGCCATCTACAACCTGGTCCGGCAGTTCGCCGACTCGGACGGCCCGGACCTGTGGGTGCGGCTCGGCGCCGGCCTGCCGCCGGAGCTGATCGGCTACCCGGCGCACGAGGCGTCGCAGATGTCGGCGACCCCTGCCGGCAGGTACCTGGTGTTCGGCGACTTCCAGCAGTACCTGATCGTCGACCGGGTCGGCATGACGGTCGAGCTGGTACCGCACGTGTTCGGCGCGAGCCGCCGGATGCCGACCGGTCAGCGGGGCATCTACGCCCGCTGGCGGAACACGACGAAGATCCTCGTGCCGAGCGCCTTCCGCGTCGCGGCCGCCACGTCCTGACCTGCTCCCGGCCGGCGTCCCGCGCTCGTGGGCGCCGGCCGGGGCCCAGTCCCGAAAGGAGCCGCTGTGGACAGCAGCGACCTGGTGGTGGCCCGCACGTCGGGCGTGATCATGCACGAGGGCCGCCGGCACCCAATCCGTCGGGGCGTGACCATCGCCCGGGCGGGCCACCCGCTGGTGGAGAAGAGCCCGAAGCTGTGGCAGCCGCTGCGGGTCCACTACGACCTGCCGGGTGGAGGGCGGCTGACGGCGGGGCCGGCCTCTGGCGTGGCTGCGGTCATCGAGACCTTCGGCGTCGGCGGGGTAGAGCAGGCGACGGCGGCCCCCGGGGAGCTGCGCGACGTGCAGCCCACCCCGGCCCCCGAGGAGCCGGGCGGGGCCGCCGAGGGCCAGGAAGGTCCGGCCGCCGAACCCGAGCCCGAGCCGGCCCCGGAGGGTGAGTCGCCGCGGCGGCCGCCGACGTCGGGCCCCGGGTCGGGCAACGACGCCTGGCGGCGGCACGCGGCCGACAAGACCCGCACCCCGCTGAAGCAGTGGGCGTCGAAGAACCGTGACGACATCCGCCGCGAGCTGTACGGCGAGGGCGGCGAATGACCGAGGGCCTGGCCGCCGAGGTGGCCGGGTGGCTACAGGCGAACGGCGTCGACCCGGAGAGCGTCCCCGAGGACGCCCCGCCGCCGACCATCGCCGGTGGTCTCCTGACGGTCACCACGTACGCGGTCACCGAGTCCGGCGACATGCACGTCGACCCGGCGACGGGCCGGCCGACGCTGACCTCGGTGACCGGTCCGCTGGAGGTGTGGCCGTCGCCGGCTGTCGCGGCCTGGCTCGCCGGCGAGGAACTCCCCGGCACCGTCGACGCGGAGCTGCTGGTGGTGGAACCCGGGGACACCCTGCTCATACGGGTCGACCCGGACACCCCGCTGGAAACGGTCCGCGCGATGAAGGCGGACCTCGACGCCTGGGTGGTCGAGCACCTGCCCGACGTGCGGGTGGTGGTCATCGCCTGCGACCAACTGGGCGTGTACCGGCCGTCTCGGCCGGCCGAGGAGCCTGGGGCGTCCGGTGGGTGACGGGCCGACCTGGTCGATCCTGATCCCCACCATCAGCGAGCGGGACCGGCTGTTCCGCCGGCTCCTGGACGTGCTCCTGCCGCAGCTCGACGCGCACGACGGCCGGGTGCGGGTGGTCGGCTGGTGGAACAACGGGGTGCCGCCGCTGCCCGTGGTCCGGCAGACGCTGATGCGGGACGCGGCCACGGACTACGTCAGCTTCGTGGACGACGACGACCTGGTCGTGGACGACTTCGTGGCCGCCGTCGTCGAGGCCTTAGCGACCCGGCCGGATCACGTCGGGTTCCGGGTCGCGTACCACGTCGACGGGTTCCTCCAGGAGGAGGTCGACCACAGCCTGCGGCACCGCCGGTGGCGCCGCGACCGCGTGGCCGGCCTGGTCCGGGACTTCACCCACCTCGACCCGATCCGCACTGACCTGGCGCTGCGGGGCGACTTCCGGCGGGCCCGGCGTGGCCACCCCGAGGACCGGATGTGGGTCGGGCAGGTCCGCCCGCACCTGCGCAGCGAGGTGTACGTGGGACGGGTGCTCTACCACTACCTGTACTCGCCGGCCGGGTCGGCGTGGCAGCGGGCGGGCCAGCTCCAAGCGACCCGACCTCGGCCGGTCGTAAAGCATCCGTACTTCGCGTGGCATCCGGAGTCGGGGCACTGATGGCCGGGAGATGCGACGGCTGGAGTTCACGGCCACGACGTACGACACCGATCACTGGCCGCCGGAAGAGCGGGCCGCTGCCGAGGCCAGCGCTGAGGAGGGCTACCACGACTGAGTGTTCGGCCAGCTCCACGAGGCGATGCGCCGGGCTGGGCAGGCGTTCATCGACGAGCACCCTGACCTGTTCGTCTGCGAGCTGATGTGACGGGAGGATCACGGTGGCTGACCTGCTGGTGATCGTTCCGTCTCGTGGCCGCCCGCAGTCCGTGGCTCGGCTCGTCGACGCCTGGGAGAGTACCGGCGCGTACGAGCGGGCCCGGCTGGCGTTCGCGGTCGACGGCGACGACCCGTGCCACGGGGCGTACGAGGGCCAGGCCAGTGACCAGTCTCTGATGCTGACGATCACCCGCTGGCTGCCGATGGTCCACAAGCTCGACCGGATCGCTGCCGGGCTGGCCCGGGACTACTTCGCGGTGGGGTTTGCCGGCGACGACCATGTGCCGCGCACGCCGGGCTGGGCCGGCCGGTACGTTGACGAGCTGCGCCAGCTCGGCACCGGGATCGTGTACGGCGACGACGGCCACCAGGGCGAGCGGCTGCCCACCCAGTGGGCGATGACCGCCGACATCGTCCAGGCGCTGGGCCGGATGGTGCCGGCGCCGGTCGAGCACCTGTACTGCGACAACAGCGTGCTGGACCTCGGCCGGTCGGCCGGCTGCATCCGGTACCTGCCTGACGTCGTGGTCGAGCACATGCACCCGGTCGCCGGGAAGGCGGAGTCCGACGACCAGTACCGGCGGGTCAACGGCCGTGACCAGTTCGGCCGGGACGGCCGGGCCTACCGGCGGTGGCGGCGGTCCGGGCTGCGCGTCGACGCGGCGACGATCCGCAAGCTGAGGGAGGTGTGAGGTGCAGAAGCTGGCCCCCGGCGGCACGGTGATCCCGCCGCGCCTGGCCGTCGACCCTCGGCTGACCGACGAGGACGTGCGGTGGCTCAACGACCACCTGGCCCTCACCGCCGACCCGCCGGTCCGGTACGCGCGGGCCGTGCCGGTGCCGCCACCCCCGGGAGGAAGGAACACCCGTGCTCGACGTCGGTGACACCGCCCGCCTCACCTGGGACGTCGGATCGAGCCCGGCCACGTTCGACGCCCGGGTGCGGCTGCCCGACGGCACCCAGACCACCCTGACGACCACCGAGGAGCCGCCCGGCCGGTATACGGCCGAGTACGTGGTGGCTCAGCACGGCCGGCACCTCGTGTCGGCGGTGGCCACCGGACCGGCGTGGGCCGACGTCGACGTGTTCAACGCCGCCCCGCCGGACTGGCCGGCGATCGTTGGCCTGGCCGAGGCGAAGAAGCACCTCGACATCCCCCTCGACGACCACTCCGACGATGACGAGCTGCGCGGCTTCATCTTGTCGGCGTCGATGGTGGTGGAGGACGTCGTCGGGGTGGTCGCCCGCCGCACGGTCACCGAGACCGCCAGCGGCGGCGGTCGGAACATCGTCCTGGAGAAGCCGCCGGTCCTCGAGGTCGTGGACGTCCGCGTCGACGGCGTCCTGGTGGATCCGGCCGTCTACCGGTGGTCGCCGTCGGGGCTGCTCACCCACCAGGGCGGCTGGCCGGGTGGGCTGCGGTCCGTCGAGATCACCTACCTGGCCGGGAAGTTGGTCGTGCCGCCGAACATCGTGAACGCGACGTTGGAGTTGCTGCGGATCAACTGGAGGCCGCAGGAGGGCGGGAACTATGCCCCGTTCGACGGCGGCGGCGGGGACGACTTCGGTAACGCTGGCTTGGAGGCGTCGTTGCAAGGGAACCTCAGGCTCGGCTTCTTTGTGCCGAACACCGTGATCCAGAGGTTGCAGCCGGACCAGCGCGGGCCGGTGGTCCTGTGAATCGGCTCCGGCGGCTGGTCTGCCGCATCGCCGGCCACCGGCCCTACACGCTGATCACCGGGCTGGACTGGGACGTCGACTTCTTCCGGGTCACCGGGACACGGACCGGGTGCACACGCTGCGGCACGTACGACGCCCCGGCCGGTGCGAGGGGGGTGGTCTGGCGTGGGTAGCAGCGTCCCCGCAGCCCTGGAGTACCTCGCCGCGACCACCGCCACCCTCGCCCCGGTGCAGCAGCTCCGGGCGGCGGTGGTCGACGGCTGGCCGGCTGTGCGCGGCGACGTCCTCATCGTCTACGGAGTGGTGCCCGGCGACGGCGACTCCGACGCGGCGACCCCGGTCGCCGAGCTGTCCCGCGAGGACTACGAGGCCGTCCAGGTGCCAGCGGTCGTCATCGTCCGCCGGGCCGCCGCCGGCGCGACCCAGCGGGCCCGCCGCGACGCCTTCGCGCTGCTCGACGCGATCCGGGAGATGATCCGGGCCGACCGGCGGCTCGGCGGGGCGGTCAAGCCGGGCGACCCGGCACGGATGGTCGGCTGGACGATGTCGCAGACCGCCGAGGCCAAGCAGGCCGGCGAGGGCCGGGTCTGCCAGATCGAGTTCACCCTGGGGTGGACCCACCGCGGCTAGTCGCCGAGGATCCACATCCCGAGGCCGAGGATCGCCAGGAACAGCAGCACCGCGCCGACCATGTTGCCCGGCGTCCACTGTGAGTCCACGCCGCTGTCCGCCGGTGTCGTCGTCTGATCGGGCTGGTGGACGTAGCCCTGCGCTTCCAGGCCGCCGACCTTCTCGGCTGCCTGGTCGTCGGTGTCGAAGACGAAGGTCGCGCCCGGCTGCCGGGCGCCCCGGCGCGGGTAGACGGCGATGTGCCAGCCGTCGGGCTGCTGGGTGACCTCGAATCGGGGGCCGGTCGGGTGCGTCCACACGCCGGTCGGGATGCCTGCCATGCCTGCGGACCGTAGCAGCAACCCGTACAGGAGGTGATCCGTCGTGGCGGTGGTCGGCACCAACCAGTTCGGCGAGATGTACGCCGACCTGTCCCAGATCCCCAAGGACGTGCGGAAGGATCTCCGGCCGGCGCTGAAGAAGACCGGGGACCAGGTCGCCGCTGATGCCAAGGGCCGCGCGTCCTGGTCGTCCCGCATCCCCGGTGCGATCCGCGTCAAGGTGCTGTACGGCCGGGGACGCGCCGGGGTGATCATCACGGTCAGCAGGAAGCGGGCACCGCACGCCCGCCCGTACGAGGGCATCGCCGCGCGCCGGGGCAACGCCGCCAACTTCCGTCACCCGCTGTTCGGGAACCGGGAGCGCTGGTACACGCAGCGGACCCGCCCGTTCCTGTTGCCGGCGGCGCAGGCCCGCCGCGCGCAGGTGCGGGCCGACATCGTCAAGGTCGTCGCCGACGCCGCCCGCCGGCGCGGCTTCAAGTGAGCAAGGAGAAGAGCATGGCACCGACCGCGTTGCCGGCCACCGACCGGTACATCAGCCCCGAGGTCACCGTCTACTACTGGGTGCCCGAGATCGCCGACATCAACCAGCCGGACCGCGACGAGCTGGACCACGCGGATGCGTGGGACCTGTCGGCCGAGGTGGCCTCCGCGACCGGCTGGGAGGTCGCCGCCGACCGGGTCGCGGTGCCGGACCTCGGCACCCGCAAGACCGGCCGGATCTCCGGCCGGATCAACCCCGGCGACGCCCAGCTCACCTGCTACGCCAGCCAGGACACCGACGACGTGCGGGCGGTGATCAAGCGCGGTGACCGGGGCAACGTGTTCATCGGCTACGGCGGCGACGTCGCCGGGCAGCACGCCCGGGTGTTCGCCGTCGAGGTCAGCGCGGTGACGCCGACCGTCGACGTCGCCGGCAGCGAGGCCTCCCGCGTGATCCTCGACTTCTCGATCACGGACTGGGCGGAGGACGTCGTCATCCCCGGCCCGGCATCGTGAGCGACACCGGCCAGAGGGAGCGGCTGCTGGGTCGCTCCCGCCCGTCGGTGCCGTACCGGATGCTCGTCGACGAGGCCGGCGCCGCACGCGCCCAGGAGGCCCTGGCGGTGGCGCAGCGGCACCTGCGGCAGGTCACCCTCGCCGACCGGTCGCCGGAGGAGGTGGCCGAGGCCCACGCCCGGGTCGACGCGGCGTCGCGGGAGCTGGACGGCTGCTACGAGACGGTCGTGCTGCGGGCCCTGCCGCTGGTCGGCGAGGTGACGGCCGAGTCGCTGATCGCCGACCATCCGCCGTCCGAGGAGCAGATGGCGGCGGTCAAGGCGAAGCGGGAGGAAGCCCGGCGGGCCGGTGACGAGCTGCCGCCGTGGCCGGCCTGGGACGACGCGACGTTCCGGCCGGCGCTGCTCGCGGCCAGCGCGGAGGGCGCGGGGATGTCCGCCGCCGACTGGGCGGAGATGCTGTCGACCCGCATGTCTGCTGGTGAGGTGCGCGGCCTGTGGGCGGCGTGCGTGGCGATCAACCTGACTGGCCGGGCCGCCGAGCCGGTGGTGCTCCCAAAAGGCTCGACCAGGATGCCCAGCTAGCGCTGGAGCTGGACGTGTCCCGCGCCTACCAGATCCCGCACAGCGCCTTCCTCGGCTGGTCGAAGGACGACCGGGACAAGGCGATCTGGCAGTTCGTGCGGGACAGGTCGCGGTGTGGGCGGTGCGGCACCCGCCCGGACGAGTGGCAGACGGACCACGGCGGCCACCAGCACGCCTACCGGGCGGTCGCTGACCGGTGCCGGGGTTGCGAGCTGCTGGAGACCGAGCAGGAGCAGCTCGCCGGCAAGCAGAACGGCGCCGGGGTGTTCGTGCGCCTGGAGCGGCGCGACTGAGCGAAAGGGCGGTGGCCGGTGGACAAGGATCTGTCGTATCGGCTCTCCGCCGACCCCCGCCAGTTCGAGCGGGGTATGAAGAGCGCCGAGGCGTCCGCGCGGGCGTTCGAGCGGGAGCTGGCGCGGTTGGAGGCCGAACAGGCCCGCGTCGACGCGGCGATGCAGGAGGTCGGTGCCGCGTTCCTCGCCGGCGGGGCGGCGATCATGGCCGGGCTGGTGATGGCCACCCGGGCGGCCATCTCCTGGGAGTCCGCGTGGACGGGCGTAGCGAAGGTCGTCGACGGCACGCCGGCCCAGATGGACGACCTGGAGGAGTCGCTGCGCGGCCTGGCGCGGACCCTGCCCCAGACGCACGAGGAGATCGCCGGGGTCGCCGCGGCGGCGGCGCAGCTCGGTGTGCAGCGGCACAACCTGGTCGCGTTCACCCGCACGATGGTCGACCTGGGCATCGCCACCAACCTCTCCTCGGAAGAGGCTGCGTTCGCGCTGAGCCGGCTGATGAACATCATGCAGACCAGCCCGGACAACGTCGGTCGGCTCGGCGCGTCCATCGTGGAGCTGGGCAACAACTCGGCGACGACCGAGCAGGAGATCGTCGACATGGCGCTGCGGATCGCCGGCGCCGGCAAGACCGTGAGGATGTCGGAGGCCGACGTCCTCGGCTTCGCGGGAGCGTTGTCGTCCGTCGGCATCATGGCCGAGGCCGGCGGTAGCGCGATCTCCCGGGCGTTCATCGCCATCGAGAGCGCGGTCCGAGCCGGCGGCGAGGACCTGGAGACGTTCGCGGCGGTGTCGGGCATGTCCGCCGCCGACTTCGCCAGGGCCTGGGGTCAGGACTCGGCGAAGGCCACGGCCGCGTTCATCCAGGGCCTCGGCCGGATGCAGGCCTCCGGCCAGGACGTGTTCGCCACCCTCAAGCAGCTCGGCCTGTCGGAGATCATCCTCCGCGACGCGCTGCTGCGTCTCGCCGGCGCCGGGGACCTGGTCAGCCGCAGCCTGGACATCGCCAACCGGGGCTGGGACGAGAACACCGCCCTGTTGGAGGAGGCCGAGCGGCGGTACGCCACCGTCGAGTCCCGCATCCAGATCGCCCGGAACAACCTCAACGACTTCGCCATCGACATGGGCAACGTGTTCCTGCCGGCGGTGGGCAAGGCCGCAGATTTGATCTCCGCCCTGGGTGAGGTGCTCGGGAACCTGCCCGGCCCGGTCAAGGTGATCCTGGGGGTGCTCGCCGCCACGACCGCCGCTCTGCTGCTGACCGGCGGGGCGGCCCTGATCGCGGTGCCGCAGATCGTCGCCTACCGGCAGGCGATCGAGTGGCTGGCCAACAGCCAGGGCCGGCTCGCCGCGGCGGCGGTGGCCACCTCCGGGCGGCTCGGCGCGGTCGGCTCGGTGCTCGCCGGTCCGTGGGGCGCGGCGATCGGCGCCGCCGTGGTGGCGCTCATGGCGTTCACGACGGCGCAGGCCAACGCGCGGGCCCAGGCCCGGGACCTAGCGTCGACCCTCGACCAGCAGTCCGGGGCGGTCACCCGCGACACGGAGCTGTGGATCGCCAACGAGCTGACGAAGAAGGGCGTCATCAAGACGGCCGAGCAGTACGGCATCTCGGCGGCGACCCTGACCAAGGCCATCGCGGGTGAGGCCGCCGCGATGGAGGAGGTCAACCGCAAGCTCGACGAGGCCGCGCAGAAGCAGGGCACGATGAAGTCGGCGTGGCGGGGCCTGGTCTCCGGCGACGACGTGGCGAACCTCCGCGAGGACTACGAGGGCCTGTCCGGCACCCTCGGCAAAGCCCAGGAGATGCACAAGGAGCTCAACGCGGCGACCGCCGAGACCCAGAAAGCGACCAGCGACCTGGACCCGGCGACCCGACAGTTGGCCGCCTCGCTGGGGGTGACCGCCAACGAGGCGGACAACCTGGCTGCGGGAATCGACCAACTCGACCAGGAGCTGTCCGCGCTGTTCGACCGGCTGTTCTCCGTGGAGGAGGCCGAGGACGCGGCGGTGTCGGCGATGCGGCGGATGACCGAGGCCGCGCGGGAGAACGGCGGCGCGCTCAAGGGCAACAGCGAGTCGGCGATCACGAACCGGGAGAACGTGCGCCGGCTCATCGAGGCGCACTACGACCAGATCCGCGCCATGGCGGAGTCCGGGGCCACCTCGGGCGAGCTGACCGCGAAGACCGAGCAGTTGCGGCAGAAGTTCATCCAGCAGGCCCGCGCGGCGGGGATGACCGAGTCGGAGATCCAGCGGTACGCCAAAAGCTACGACCAGGTGCCGGGGCTTGTTTCGACCACGATCAAGACCCCCGGGTTGGCCAAGGCCCACGCCGACGTGTCCCGCTTCAAGGAGCTCTGGAACTCGATCAAGGACCGGCAGGTCAGGTTGCGGGCGGTGATGGCCTCGCAGCCCAACCCGGCGTCCGGCATGTCCACCGGTGGTCTCGTTGACGGGCCGAGCGGTTTCGACAACGTGCCGTTCCTCAGCCCGTCCGGTACCACGATGCTCACCCGCGGCGAGTACGTCTCCACCGTGGCCAGCACCAGCCGCAACCGGGCCGCCCTGGAGGCGGCCAACAACGGGGCCCGGCTGGCCGTCGTCGGCAAGCCCGGCGGCACGGCCGGCGCCGGCGGGGGCGGGGACACGTACATCGAGAACGTCAACATCCAGGCGTGGAGCGACCGGTTCTCGCTGCGCCAGATGAACGACGACCTGCGGGTGAGCGGAGCAGCCTGATGGCACTGGCCGAGGGACAGTTCGAGATCCGGGGCTTGGCCATGGGCCCGGGCACCCGGTTCCGGATCACCGACGACACGAATCCGTGGGTGCGGCAGACCCGCGCCGACCAGAGCGGCGGCCTGGCGTGGGGGCACGGCGGCTGGTCCGGGGCCGAGTGGTCCGCCGAGCGGGTGATCTCGTTCGGTGGGCTGATCGGCCCCGGCCGCGACGACGTCGCCGGCGCCCTGGAGGACCTGCACGACCTGGCGGCGGCGTTCGCGCCGACGGGGGTGGCCGGGGACGTGCCGATGCGGTGGCGGCAGGGCGGCCGGGAGTACCTGGCGTATGTGCGGACGCGCATGACCGAGCCGCGCATGGATCTGCTCGGCACCGGCCGGGTGTGGGTGCGGTGCGCGGCCGTCGCCCTGGACCCGTTCATCTACTCGGCGGTCGAGCGGACGGCCGGGCCGCTGGGTGGCCCCACCTGGTCGGGCGGCCTGACCTTCCCGATGACCGTGCCGTTCACGATCGGCGCGACCCAGACCGGGGGTGCCGCCGACCTCGTCAACGAGGGCCGCGCGCCAGCGAGCCTGACCATCCGCTACGACGGCCCCCTGCCGGGCGACAACCGGATCGCGGTCCGGGGCCCGGACGGGGTGACCCGGGTGCAGCGGGTGGTGCCGCCCCTGGCCGCCGGCGAGTGGCTGGAGGTGGACACGCGGGCCCGCACGGTGTGGCTCAACGGCGACCAGCAGTCGTCGCGCCGGTCCGACGTGGTCGGGGACTGGCCGTTGCTGCTGCGCGGCACCAGCGTGCTGCGGCATCTCGCTCCGACCCAGACAGCCGGGACGGTGACCGTCCGGTGGAGAGACACGTGGTGGTGATCAATGCCCTCTGATCCGGGATTCCTCAACAACTCCGTGGCGTTGCCGGTGTCGTACGACGCGGCGGAGACGCGTCGCCTGTTCGGGACGCTGCTGGTCAAGGGGGGCACGGCGGACCGGTTCGGGGCCCGGCAGGGCGTCCACCCGGCCGGCGTCGCCCCCCTGTCCATCTCCGGCTTCACCCTGACCGTGCAGAACATCCAGGGCGTGATCTACCCCGGCCCGAACCTGGGCGGCCCGTACCTGTTCGAGTTGCGGCAGCACAACCGGACGGTCCCGGCGGCGGGCGCCCAGCCCCGCCGGGACATCATCGTCGCCCGGATCTGGAACGACGACGAGGACGGCAGCGGGGCGAAGTCGTTCGACACGGAGTACGTGTCCGGGGTGCCGGCGGCCAGCCCCAGCAAGCCGGGCCTGCCGACGAGGTCGTTCGAGATGGGCGTCATCGACGTCCCGGCGTCCGGTGGCGGCAACCCCACCCTCACGATCACCACCCCGTACACGGTGACGACCGGCGGGATCCTGCCCGTGCGGACGGCGGCCGAGCTGCCGACCACCGGGGTGTACGAGGGCATGTACGCCGACGTGTGGGACGTTGACGCGCTGGTCCGCTGGTCGGGGTCGGCGTGGCAGACGATGGCCGAGGCGCCGACGCCGTACCAGTCGTACACGCCGGATGTCACCGGCGGCGGATCGGCCACGTTCTCCACCCGGGTCGGGTCGTGGAAGCGCATCGCGCACAAGACGGTGCAGTTCACCGCCTACCTGGTGGTGTCGACGGGTGGGTCCGGGTCGGGCACGGTGACGATCACCGCGCCGACCGCCATCGCCCGGACGGTCCGGCAGAGCGTGACCGGCCACCTGGAGGGCCTGTCCACGCCGGGCCTGCGGCACTGCGCGGCCATCGCGTTCACCGGCGGCAGCGGGGCGGTGTTCGACCGGATCCGGATGGACTCCGGGTCCGGCACGAACGGTTTGTCCAACCTGACCGGCGCGGACCTGGCGTCGGGGGTGCTGCTCAACATCACCGGCACGTACGAGGAGGCGTAGTTGACCGTCGTCAACGCCTGGGTCGGCGCCGCCCAACCGAACAGCTTCCGGGTGGTCGCCAAGATCACCGGTAGCTCGGCACGGCTGGCGGTGAGCGACAACGCCGGGCTGACCGGGCCCGCGTACTACGGGCCGGTCACGGCCACCGGCCAGGGCATCGTCTCCATCACCGCGACGGGGCTGACGCCGGCCCGCCGGTACTGGTGGGCGATCTCGGAGGACGGCGGGCCCCTGGCCATGCTGGTGTCCGGGCAGTGCCAGACCCTGCCCGTCACCGGAGAGCCGGCCTCGTTCACCTTCATCGCGTCCGGGGACGCGGGTCTGACCCCGCAGTACCCGGGCACCGGGGCGACCCTCAACAACAACCGGCTCAGCAACCACCCGGTGTTCGACACGATCCGCGCCGCCAACCCGATGTTCTTCGCCCACCTCGGGGACCTGCACTACTACGACCTCGGGTCGGGCAACCACGGGATCGCCGGCGGCGCATCGTTGGCGAACTACCGGAGGGCGATCGACGACGTGCTGCTCCAGGAGCGGCAGCACGCCCTCTACCGCAACGTGCCGCTCGTCTACACCTACGACGACCACGACTACGGGCCCAACGACTCGGACCGGACGGCGGCCGGCCGAGAGAACGTCCAGCGGGTCTACCGGGAGCGGGTGCCGCACTACCCGCTGCCCGCCGAGGACGGCATCTTCCACGCCTTCCAGGTCGGTCGGGTGCTCTTCGTGGTCGCCGACTCCCGCTCCGACCGCGACCCCAACGCCGACCCGGACGGGCCGAGCAAGAGCATGCTCGGTAGCGCCCAGATGGCCTGGCTGGAGCAGCTCCTGCGCGGCTCCGACGCCTCGGCGCTGTGCTGGCTGATGCAAGTCCAGTGGATCAGCGGATTCGTCGACTCCTGGGGCGGATTCCGCCACGAGCAGGGGCAGCTCAAGCAGCTCCTCGGCGACACCGGCTGGCTCGACAAGATCTGGATGATCAACGCCGACAAGCACAGCCTGGGGATCGACACCGGCACCAACAACCTCTGGGGCGGCTTCCCCGTCTTCCTCAGCGCCTCGCTCGACGCCGGCGGCGGCGACAACAACGGCAACTACGACCGCGGCGTGTCCGGCGGCCGGAACCGGTACACCCGGTTCAACGTCCAGGACCAGGGCGACCAGATCCTCGTCAACGGGCAGGCCATGATCGGCATCAGCCCCTGGCGGTCGCACTCGTTCAGCATCCTCACGTCGACGCCCGGCCCCGGACCCGGACCGGACCCCGACCCGGATCCGCCCGCCCCGCCCCGCACCCCGCCCGTCATCACCGACCTGGTCGAGTGGTACGGCTGCGACCTGATCAGCGGCCGGATCATCATGGAGCTACCGCACATGACCGGCACGGTGTCCCGGGTCCTCGGCGCGTACACGTCGTCGTCGCTCACCATGCCCATCCCCATCGCCGGGCCCGGCGCGGTCGGCCCGGCCGCATTCGGGGCGACGCAGCCGGGCACCAGCATGATCGTGTGCGTCGCCAACGACGTGCCGGTGTGGGCCGGGGCCGTGCTGGTCCGGCGGGGCGGCACGGACGGCACCCTCAGCCTGGGATGCGTCAGCCTGGAGGGCTACCTCGACAGGCGGTACGTCACCGACCACTCGTGGATCCAACGCGACGAGGTGTCCGTGATCGCCGCCGGCCTGGCCCGCGACGCCACCACCGAGGGCATCGGGCTGTACATCGACGCGACCCCGTCCGGGGTGCTCCGCGACCGGACGTACGTCGACCAGGACGACGCCACGGTCTACTCCCGGCTGCGCGAGCTGATGGCCGTGCAGAGCGGCCCCGAGTTCACCGTCGACGTCGTCTGGGGTGACGAGACCCGGACCTGGTTCGCCAAGGTGCTGCGGATCGCGCCGCGCATCGGGGTGGCGTCCACCACGCCCCGGGCGGTGTGGACGAGCATCGGCGAGCCGGACACCCAGTACACCCTGACGGAGGACTACTCGGACGGGAAGGGCGCCAACCACCTGCTGGCCACGTCGTCGGGTGAGGGGCAGGACCGGCCGCAGTCGGCGGTGCACCGGCTGATCAACCCGGGCTGGCCGCGCTGGGAGCGACGCTGGTCGCCCGGGTCGTCGATCAGCGAGCGGTCGACCCTGGACGCGCACGCCCGCGCCGAGCTGCGGCAGCTCGCCAACGGCGCGACGACCGTGGAGCTGGACGCCCGCGTCAACGCCTTCCCCCGGATCGGGGTGGACGTGCAGCTCGGCGACGACGCCGGCGCGGACCTGGTCGGCCACCGGCACCCGGGCGGGATCCGACGCTCGGGGCGACTCATCGGATACGAGCTCGACACCAGGGCCAGCCGGTTCAAACCGATCTTGTGGGCGGGAGGCGAATCGTGGCTGTGATCGGCGACGCGGCGTTCAGCCATGGCGACATCATGCGCCGGCTCCGGGACCTGGAGCGGGACATCCGGGCGCAGGCGGCCGGCCGGCGGCTGGAGGCCAGCTCCATCGGCCGAGGCGGCCTGGCGCTGCGCGACGGCGGGTCGATGCGGATCATCGACCGCGACGGGTCGGTGCTGGGCCGGATCGGTGACCTCGGAGACGGCATCCGGGGCACGTGGATCGGCCGGGCCAACGGCGAGCCCGCGATCGGCGCGTACGGCACCGGGGTCGGGGACGACGTCGGTTTCGCCGGCCTCTACGACCGCAGCGGCCAGTACGTCGTCACCGACGACGCCTCCTCCGGCAGAGGGTTGGCCCGGCCGTACATCCCGATCCAGGTCGGGGAGGTCACGCCGCCGACGGCGACGACGACCTCGTCGACGTTCGAGTCCCTCGCGGAGGGGATGGCGAGCTTGCAGCACCCGTGCCTGGTGGTCTACGGGCTGGCGTTGGCGGGGGCGGGGACGGCCGGGGAGGTCCGTGTGTGGCTGGACCACCCCGGCCCGGTCGGCCCGGTCACCACGATCCCGACGGCGGCGTACACGTTCTTCACCATCGGCCCGTTCGCGTTGCCGAGCAGCGGCGAGTACGGGACGCTGCGCAACATCCAGATCCAGGCCCGCCGGACCGCCGGGACCGGCACCCTCGGGGTGCGGGTGTTGTCCGTCCTCGGCCTGGAGTCGAGCTGGGCCCAGGCGTAGCTACTGCTCCCGGTCCTGGTCCCAGGACGGGTTGATCGTCGGCGGCTCCGGCAACGGCCGGCCCGGCGTGGGCGGCGGCACCCGCGACGGCTTCGGGCCGTCGACCGTGCCCGGGGTCTCGGCCGGCGGCGGGCCCGGGTCCTCGGTCTCCGGCGGGTTCGCCGGCGTCTCCGCCGGGTCGGTGGGCTCGGGATCGGTCACGGTCTGCCTCCGGGGCTTCGTCGCCGGCGCGGTCGTCGTGTCGGTAGCGGCCGGCTCGGTTGGGGTCGGCTCGACGCTGGGCGTCGCGCTGCTCTCGTCCGACACGGTACGCACGATCCGCTGCTCCGGCTCGTCCCGGCCGGCGAGCTGCGCGCCGGCGACGCCGCCGACGACGGCGGCCAGGGCGATGCCGGCCGCGCTGATCCCGATGGTGCGGCGGTTCATCTCAGCCTCCTGAATGGATTCGCCACCGACTGTAGGGCGTCAATACCCGCCGGGGTGGCCCCCGACCTGCCTCTATCCGATTCCTGACCGGAGGTACGACGTGGATCGACTGATCTTCCTGCCGGCGGTGACCCGGTGACCCGGGCACCGGCCAACCTGCTGGCCGTCCGCAGCCTGCTCTTGGAGCACCTCAACACCGAGCCCACCCGGGTCCGCGACGACGACCTGGAGCCGGCCGAGGTGGGCATCGTCGGTGACAGCGCCCACGACGGCGGCTACCACTGCGGGGCGGACCGGGTCCGCCGGGTGGGCTCCGAGATCCGGGACTACTCGGTGGTCGAGTCGACCCGCGACCGGAATGGCCTCACCACCGCCGCGTCCGCCCTCGACGTCGGCTGGTTCTCGGTGCGCTCCGGCGGCCGTACCCACGACCTGCGGAGCTTCTCCGTCTGGTGCATCTCCCAGTGCGCCGCCGGCACGGCCGACACCCGGGACATCCGGGAGATCATCTACTCCCCTGACGGGAAGACGGTCAGGCGCTGGGACCGGCTCGGCCGACGCAGCACCGGAGACAGCTCCCACCGCTGGCACACCCATTTCAGTTTCTTTCGCGACGCCACGAAGGCGGGCCGGGACCAGACACCCCTGTTCCGCCGCTACCTGACCACGATTGGCCTGCTCAAGGCCCCGAACAGCGGGGAGAACGTCATGAACAGCGCGCAGGAAAAGAAGCTCGACGAGGCCCTGGCGTTGCTGCGAGGCATGCCGAAGGCGGTCATCGAGGGCGACTTCGTACCGGCGGCCCGGCCGCCGCACGCCAACGCCGACTACGAGAAGAACCCGCTGTGGCGGCTCGGGTACGGCATCCAGACCGGGGTGGAGGGCACCCGCGCGGTGCTGGCGGCGCTGGCCGCGCTGCGGGTCGAGCTGGCGCAGGAGTCGGGCCGCAGCGCCGAGCAGATCGTTGCCGGCGTGCTCGCCGGCCTGTCCCCGGAGGCTATCGCCGCAGCGATCCCGGTCGACCTGGCCGGGCGGGTCGTCGACGAGCTGTCCCGCCGCATCCAGGCGTAGGCCGGTGCTCGATGCGGCCATCGCTGACCTGGCAGCCAAAGCCGGCCCTGCCGGCCTGCTCTGTCTGGTCGTCGTGCTGATCCTGCTCGGCCGGCTCCTCCCGCGCAGCGCGCACGAGGACCGCGTCGGAGATCTCAAGGAGCGGATCAGCAGCCTGGAGGCCACCCTGGCGACTCGGGATGCCGAGCTGCGGGTACGGGGAGAGCAGGTGAGCCGGCTGCTCGGCCAGGGCGACATGTCGGTGCAGGTGCTCGAATCCCTGGCGAGGGAGGCGGGCGCCGATGATGCGGTGGTGGAGTAGCCGACGCCGGGGACCGTCGCCAGAGACCATCGCCGCGCGCCGCCGCCTGGAGCAGGCCCGCGCCGACCTCGCCGCCGCCGAGGCGGACGACGAGCGCGTCGACCAGGTCGCCGAGCGCGTCGACGCGCTGCGCCGGCGGAACCACTTCGGCCCAACCATCAGCAAGGCACTACGGGGGTCGAATCGATGATCAGAGACGCTGGCACGGTCCTGGCCGCCATCGGCGCGCTGGCCTGCGCCTACTTCGTACTCACCTACCAGGTGACCACCGGCGGGGACTGGCGGCGGTCGGCCGCCGGCCGGCACCTGATGCAGTTCACCGCCTGCCTGGGAATCCTGATGGGCCTCATCGTGGCGGCCCGGCTGTGGCCGGACTACCCGGGCCGGGACCAGGTGACGCTGATGACGTTCGGCTGGCTGGTCGGCCAGGTCATCTGGCGGTCCGTGCTGCTGCACCGAGCCCAGCACCCTCACGACCAGGAGCCGGCCGGCCGTCGGTAGCCGCTACGCGCTGCCCGGTCCGCACGGGTGGCGGGCCTGGGTGACCTGCCCGCAGCCGTAGCGCTGGCACCGCCACTGCCGGCCCATGGCCCGGCAGCCCGGTACCGGGCAGGCACCCCACCCCGGGGTCGCCTCCGGCCGGCCGCGCTCATCACGGTGACCAGCCGGGCACACCTCAGGGACCTCCTCCCACCCGCCCCGGCCCCGCTTCATCCTCGTCACAGCCTGACCTTAGGAGCATCGTGTGAAGACGTACCTCGCCACCCGCCAGTTCTGGGCCGGCGCCGTCGAGCGCGCCGGCCGCGCCGCGACCTGGACGTTCGTCGCCGCCCTCGGCGTGCCGGGGGTCGGGGACGCGATCGGCGTCGACGTCCGCCCCCTGGGGTGGCGCGACGCCCTGACGGTCGCCGCCGGCGTGGCCCTCACGTCGGTCGCCGCGTCCGTGGTCGCCGGCAAGGCGTCCGGCCCGTCCGGCTCGCCGTCGCTGGTCAACGACCGGCCCGCCGAGCAGACCACGCCGGCGCCGGTTACCCCCCTGCGGTGAGCGCCTGGACGTGGGCGTGGCTGGCCTGGTTCGCCTGGTTCGCCGTCGTCGAGGGGATGGCGCTGTTCAACTCCCGGCCGGGCGACACGTTGTCGGAGCACGTCTGGGCGTGGTTCGGTACCCAGCGGCGGCGGCCGGGTGAGCCGGAGCGGCCCCGGTCGGGCTGGACCCAGCTCCGCCGGTTCCTGCTGATCGCGTTCATGGCCTGGCTGAGCGCCCACTTCATCACCGGCGGGTGGGTGTGAGACCGGCCCGGTAGGCTCTCCCGCGCGGTGCCGCCGGTTCCGGGCCGGACGGGACCGACCAACTTCAGCGCCCCGCTGGCCTCGTGCCGGCGGGGCGCTTCTTCGTGTCTGGGTGCCCTGAGGAGGCACCTCCCAAGACCACAACAATACTTTCGCACCCGTAAGGGTTTGTGCTATGCTTGAGGCACACCGAAGGGAGGTGAGAGATGGAAATCGGAGAGGCGATGCAGCTGATCGCCGAGGAAGCCGAACGCCAGGGCTTCCTCGTCAAGCAGACCCGCAGCAGCATGTGGCACTTCCGCAAGGGCAACGACAACTGGCTCGTGGCCCCTAAGGACGCCGGTGACGTGCTGGAGGTCCTGCGGGTGTTGATCAGCGCCGGCCTCGACTGGTCCTTCCGGGACTAGCCGAGGCGCCGGGGCCGGCACCCAGCCGGCCCCGGCCACCTCCGAAACCTCACCTCACCTCCCCCAACAGAAGGGGAAACACCGTGAGTGGTTGGTACGTCGGACTTGAGTTCGTCGGCAATCTGAACGACATGGAGCACCTCAACGAGGCAGCCGAGGGCGCGTTCATCGCGCACTACAACGACAAGAGCAAGGTGCTGAGCCTCAGCCACCGGCTGGACGCGGTGGAGTACGACGACGCGCTCCAGGAGGCCAAGGACTGGGCGTCCAAGCTGCCTGGCGTGGCGAAGCTTGTCGGCGACGGAGTGCTGTTCGGCCCGGACCGGATGGTCATCGAGACGTTGGCCGCGCGGGCACGGGCCTGGGAGCTGCTCGGCTCGGCCGAGGTCGCCGACACGCTCGGGGTCTCCACGGCCAGGGTCCGGCAACTGGAGCAACGGCCGGACTTCCCGCAGCCGGTCGCGACGATCGCCGGCGGCCGGATCTACCGGCGAGACCAGATCGAGGAGTACGCCGAGCACCGGCCGCGGACCCCGGGGCGGCCGGCGAAGGCCCAGCCTGAGGCGTAGATTTGGTGTGAAGCCCCGCAGGTACTGGCGTTCTGCGGGGCTTCGCCAGCACGATGCCCCCCACCGGCTTGGCTGGTGGGGGGCATCGTGCTGTCCGAGGCGGCATCGGCTCTACGGCGGATGTGTCGAGCCCAGGTGAGGAGTACCAAGGATGTGACCGCGTTCGATCCCGGCCCTCCTCCGATCGGGCCGCCCTGACGTGGTCCGCGCTCGGGTGCGGCCCTGTTGCGGGTGGCCCGTGACCCGGGCAGGAGCGCCCCCGCTCAGTCCCCGAGCCGGGCGGGGGCCGCTTTCTTTCCGGCCTACCAGGAACCGACTCGCGAGTTCCCCGCCACCACAGCGGCCACGATCAGGACCGGCGACACGTACCCGGCGACGCGCAGCACCTTCTCCCAGGCCGTGCGCGGCTCCAGGTACTCGTCCGGCCCGAGCACGTTCGGCCACCCGGTGCGGTACTCGACGCGGTGCCCCTCGGGTATCTCGACGGCGACCGTCGGTCGGGTGATGGCGGAGATGGCGGCGTGGATGCCGTAGATGGGCAGCCACCAGCCGAGGGTGAGGATCGACAGGAGGATGTGCGCGGCGTGCCAGGAGCGGCCGAGTTCGCCGGCCTTGAGGGTGAGGGTCTGCACCGCCGGGAGGGTAGTGGCCGTGGCGGCCGGCGGGGCCGGTTCGTCGGGTAGTCGACTGACTCTGGCCGCCTGCCTCCGGTGGGGGCCGGGTCGCCCCGGCCCCGTGGGGCTCAGCCCGCCAGGGCGGCGGCGATTTCGTGCGGGGTGAGGACGTCGGCGGCCAGGTCGAGAAGGTAGTGAAGGGTGCCCTGCTCGGCGTCGAGGCGGGCCTCGGCCAGGTGGGTGGGGCGGCCGGCGGCGATCCGCTGGGCGAGGTCGGCGTCCAGGGTGGCGATCTTGCGGACGGCGGTGGCGATGGCCTCGATCACGTCTATCCCCTTTGCGTTGTCCTGCTGACATGGACAACGTTACGAGCATCCACTGAGCTTGTCAAGCTCACATGGACAACGTAAGTTGAGTGGCGTGACCGACTACCTCGACAGCGCCGCCCTCGCAGCCCGCCTCGGCATCAAGACCACCAGCATCCACCGGATGCGCAGTCGCGGTGACCTGCCCGAGCCTGACCGGATGATCGGCCGGTCACCCGCCTGGCGGCCGTCCACGATCGACGCATGGCAGGCCGGCCGGCCCGGCCACGGGTGGCGCAAGGCCGACGCCGACGACCATGTGGCCAGCCCCGCCGAGCCCGCCACCGAGCCGATCCCCCTGCCGCCGGGCGACCTCGTGTTCGACGGCCACTCGATCTCCGTCGGCGGCCAGGTCCTCAGCCCCGGCCGGTACGCGATCGGCGACACCGGCGGAATCCTGAGGGTGGAACCGGGCCCTGCCGACGACGAGTAGGCCAGGCCGCACGGGCAGACGCGGCCCCCCGCTCCCCAGGAAGCGGCGGGGCCGCATCGTGCTGTCCAGGCCGCCGCAGTCGCTAGCGAGCTGGCTCCAGGTGGCGGCGCTTGAGAAGCTGCAAGGCCGTAATGAGGAGGGAGCCGGTCACCTTCGCGGTGGTGACGAACTGCTCATCGCTGAGGGTGAAGAGCACCTGGGCCCCTCCAGGGATCTCGGCCTCGATCCGGCGCTCGCTACCACTCATCAACGCCCATGCGAAGCCGTGCTCGAAGCCGGAGAGCTGCCGCCAGGTCGCTTCGAGGAGAGGAGGGAACTCGGGCTGCGTCTTGGCGAAGGTCAGCTTGCGTACTTCATCCACGACGTTGACCGGCTGGCTGATCCGTTCGAAGTCTCGCCCGAGTGCGGCGGCCTCGTCGCGATAGATCTTCAACGCGCCGTGCGTGGCGTCTCGCTGTTCGGCTTCCTCGATTGCCCTCGCGGCTTCCGGGAACACCTTGAAGACAGCGCGGTGTCTGCCTCGCTGGATGTAGTCATTGACCTCGCACCGTAGTCCACGCACCCGGCGCTCAAGTCCGTCTTCGGGGTCGAGGATCCATGCAGCGAGGAAGGCCGTCTCGAAGATGGGTCGAAGCAGACTCCACGGCGCCCAGGCCGTGGCACCCCGGTGCTGTAGCAGCGCGAGTAGCGCTTCGTGGTTGTCCCTGGCGACGCCGAGGTATCTCTGCGCGCCCATGTAGGTGCGCGGCCCGGCTACCTGCGCTTCGTCGAACCGCCGTGCAGTGAGGAGGTTGTGCCCATCCAGGGAGGGCAGAGCTTCGACCGATCGGAACGCTTCATCGATCAACTGCCAGTACTTGGGCAGGTCGCCGAGATCCATCGACTCGCCAGTGGGAATGGGGGCTCGCACTCCACAGAGGGTAGAGGTGTTCGGCACGGGTGCCCACCGGGAATCGATCTGGCTGCGCCGGCCCGTCCCGTTGGATGGGCCGAGCCGGCGCACAAGGGCTACGCCGCAGCCTTCGCCCGGCGTAGCTGCATCCACCGGTTCGCCCCCGACTTGCTGCACCCGGCCGCAGCCGCCAACTCCTTGCCGGTCGGCTCCCGGCGCAGCGCCGCGCTGAGCCGGTCGTACTCGGCGCTGAGCCGAGCGTCGTCGAGCGGGCGGCGCAGCCCTCCGCGCCCGGGGCGTCCGGCGGCGCTGGTCTGGGTCGGCTCGAACAGGGCCGGCTGGTCCGGCTGGTGCTCCGGCGCAGGGGCCGGGGGCTGGGTCGGCGTTGCCGGCGCAGGGGGCGCGGCCATGGGCGGTGCTGGCCTGCGCACGTGGGCCGGCTCGTGGGTCGCGTCGACCACGGCCCAGATCCCGCCGGCCATGAGGTCGGCGAGCCGGCCCGGGTCACGGTCGGCGGCCATGACCCGGGCCGCGCCGGGCCGGAGCCGCTCGGTGGCGGCGGCCATCTGAGCCCGAGCCAGCGCTGCGAACCGGATCTCCGGGTCGTCGAGACTGGCGGGCGCGGGCTGTGCCGGCTCAGGCTCGGTCGGCTCAGCCGGGGTGGGCTGAGCCGGGGCCGGCTTGCCGGTGAGCACCCGCCACGCGGCGCGGATCCGGCCGGCCGGCGCAGCGGCGCGGCGTGCGTCCCGGTCGGCCCGGTACCCGTCCCACGCGGCGCGCGGGTCGCGGACGTTGTGGTCGATCGACCAGCGCCGCGCCATGAGCGTGCGAATCGGGAACGCGCGTCGACGGGCCGGGTCGAAGGTCGCGCCGGTCTGGTCGACGAGGTCCTCGGCCAGGAGCCGCACCTGCTGCATCCGCCGGGTGTGCAGGCCCCACAGCCAGGGGCTGAGGCTGCTCAGCACGCCGAGGATGACGGCCAGCGCGGTGGGGTCGAGCAGGCCGCCGTCGCCGGCGAAGTGGCTGTAGTTCACCAGGGCCATGACCAGGGCGATGCCGTACGAGGCCCGGCGCAGCCGGGCCGCCGTGGTGCGTGCCCCCTGGAGCAGGGCATCGTGCGCGTGCCAGCCGACGTACAACGCGACGCTCTCGGCGGCGACGGCCACCCCGGCGGCGACCAGGGCCTTGACGGCCGGGTTCCAGCCGGCGGGGGTCTGGTCGTAGGCGTACGCGACCTGGCCACCGATCGTCGCGGCGTTGACGACCAGGAGCGGGCCGACGGTGCGGGCAGCCACGGCGTACCGGCGGAGCTGGCGGAGGCGGCGGGCCCTCGCCTTGGCGCGCTGCTTGCGGCGGCGCCGCTCCTCGCGTTCCTGCTGCCGGGCGGTCCGGCGCTGCTCTTCGCGGTCGGCGGCGGCCTGCTCGCGGTTGAGCTGGTCGACCTGGCGGGCGTGCTCAATCTGGGTGGCCAGCTCGATCTTGCGCAGCTCGGCGAGGTCGGCGGGGCTGAGCTTCGGTGTGCGGCTGAGCAGCTTCACCGCGCACCCGCCAGGGCCTCGCTGCGGCACGGTCCGCAGTTGTGCGCCAAGGACCCCTGGTGCTGAGGACACCACCGCACGGTGCCCTGCTGCGGGGGCGAGGGGACGCCCCGCCGCTCCGGAGTGGGGGTTGCCTTGGTTTTCGGGATCCACTGACGCCAGTCCCGCGCGCCGCGCGGCTTCTTCTCCTTCACCCCTTCACTACTTCGGGTGACAGCCAGGGTGGCACCCCCGCCGGCCGGATCTGGCACCTCCGCGCCGCTGTTTGACACCCCCGCCGGCCCGGTGGATGGCACCCCCTGGACGGCGGCGGCGACGAAGCGGTAGACGCGGGTGGGGATGTCGGCCACCTTGCGCCAGGCGATCCGGCCGAGGCTGATCAGCTTGGCGATCGCCCGCTGGACGGTCCGCTCGGAGCAGTCCGCGTGGTCGGCGATGGTGGCCACCGAGGGCCAGGCGTCGCCGGCGGTGTTCATGTGCGCGGCGATGGCGACGGCGACCAGGCGCTCGTTCTTGCCGAGGCCCTTGGTGGCCTTGAGCGCGGCCTTGACGTGTCGGCTCATCGGGCGCCCCCGGTGGCGACCGGGCGGGCCAGGGCGGCGCCGGTCAGGAGGGCGGTACGGAGGCCGGCGGCGGGGCCGACGTAGCCGGCCACCAGGCGGCGGGGCGGGGCGGTGTGCGCGCAGGGGCGCGCGTCAGCCAGAATGGCCATGGGTCAGGACTCGCTTCCTGATCAAGGGCCCGGCCGGTGTTGCGATCACCGCGTCCGGGCCCGACTTAGTTGTCGGGCGTTGCTCCTAAGTTAGGAGCAACTGGTAGTTAGCTGGGTTGACGAGGGCGGCGGCCCGGCCGACCCGGGCGGCCGATCCGCCGGTTGTGGGCAGTGGTCCGGCGCCCCACCTCGCCGGGGCTCCGGCCGATCAGCTCGGCGGTCTGCTCGCGGCCGATCTCGGTGACGGAGGCGACGACCGCCTCGTCGATCGCGGCGCTGAGCGCTTCGGTGATCTCGGCCTGGAGTTGGAGCATGATGCGGGCCCGGTTGGCAGGGGTGGTGGTGTCGGGGAGGCGGGTGACGGCGGTGAGCCGTGCACCCAGGTCCGTCAGGCTCATGCGATCGGGGGTGGTCATCTCGGTCCTTCCTGCCGACACCGAAACGCTACATGACATGGCGGATGGAATCAACACGGGGGGTGGCGATTCCTCGCTGGTGCGCGGCGCGAGATAGCCGGCTAGCGCACGGAACCGAGGATTCCCAGCTCATACCCTCGCATCAGCCTGCCGACGATCAACGGGGAGCGAACCGTGGCCATCCTGCTCGACGACGACCGGGCCACCCTGCACGGCGGCGACGCCCTGGTTGTCCTGCCCACGCTTCCGGCCGGCAGCGTCGACCTGGTCCTCACCGACCCCCCGTACAACTCCGGCGGCCGGACCCAGTCCGACCGGACGAAGGTCTCCGCCCGGGACAAGTACGTGTCCGGCGACGCTCAGCACCAGCTCGCCGACTTCGTGGGCGACAACCGCGACCAGCGCGCCTACACGGCCTGGCTCGCCCTGGTCCTCGCGCACTGCCTCCGGGCGTCCCGGCCGGGCGCGAGCCTGCTGGTGTTCAGCGACTGGCGGCAACTTCCCGCCACGTCCGACGCGCTCCAGGCCGGTGGGTGGCTGTGGCGGGGCATTGTCCCCTGGCACAAGCCGATCAGCCGGCCCCGGGCCGGTGGTTTCAAGGCGGAGTGCGAGTACCTGCTGTGGGGATCGAACGGGCCGATCGACGCGACCCGGAACCCGGTGTACCTGCCCGGCCTGTACAGCGCTAGCCAGCCCCGAGGTGCCGCCCGCCGGCACATCACGGAGAAGCCAGTCAGCCTGCTGGCCGAGCTGGCGCAGGTGTGTGTGCCGGGCGGCATGGTGCTCGACCCGTTCGCCGGTTCTGGCTCGACCGGGGTCGCGGCGCTGTCGACGGGCCGCCGGTTCGTGGGCGTCGAGCTGTCGGAGCACTATCAGCAGGTCGCGGTCGACCGGCTGCGGGAAGCGGCCGGTTCGGCGTGGGTGGCGTCCGGGCCCGGACCGTCGGTGGCCTCCTGACCAGAGCCGCCCCACCACCACCCGGGCGCGGCCGGCGGCTGGAGAGTGGCCACGCCGACCCGCTCACCCTCCACCAGGGCGGCCGGGCCCGGCAACCCGCACCAGGCCCGGCCTGTGGACAGCGCTCGGTCTGTGGATAACCGCCTGATCACGGGCCCGGCGTGCTACCGGCGACCGCGTCGTAGAGCACGTCCAGGAGCACGGCGACCCGCACGCACCACGACCGGGCGCACCCGTCCCGCTGACACTCCGGCAGGTGGCCACGCACCCACACCATGCCGACCGGCGCGGCGTCGACCCCGCCGGCCGGCGCAGCGACGGTCCGCACCTCCAGCGGCGCCGCGCCGGGCAGACCCAGGTGGCTCGCCCACTCGCCGGCGGCGAGGGACAGGCGCGTGCCGGCCGGCACGACCAGGGCGCTCACCGGGCCGCGTCCACGCCGGCGGCCTCCGCCACCGCCAGCAGCGCCGGGTCCGGGTGCCGCGTGCCGCCGAGCACCCCGGCCAGCGCCGCACGCCCGGCAGGCCGCACCCGGACTTCCGCCGGCGCGAGCCGGTCCGCCGCCAGCAGCACCCGCCCGGCGCCGATCAGGTCACCCGCCAGCACGTACGCCGGCGCAACGTCGACCAGGTGCGCGGCCCGGTGCTCCAGCGGCAGCAGCCCCCACCCCGGGCCGGCCGTCAGCGCCTCGTGCTGGGCGACGGCGTGCCGCCCGTCGCCCAGGGCTGCCGCTGCGGCGACCCGCGCCGCGTCGACGGCCGCCCGCTCCGGCCCGGCCGGCTCGGTCATCCCGTGCGCGTCGTCCAGCAGCTCGGCCACCGTCGGCGGGTCGTGCTGCTCGGCGGCGGCCAGCGCGGCCTGGAGCAGCAGCGCCGCGCACGCGGCCCGCTCGGCGGCCGTCCCCTCGTCGTCCAGCGGCACGACCTGGTGCGCGCTGACGATCGCCGTCTCGAAGGCGTGGCGGTGCCGGCCGGCGGCGCGCAGCACCTGCCCGAGCGGCGCTGCGGCACCGGCCGCCACGACCGGATCGTCCGCGCCGGTGGCCACGGCGAGGCCCCGGTCGGCGGCCAGCCACGCGAGGTCGACGACGTCGAGCTTCACCAGGGTCAGCGCGGTGAGCCGGTACACCTGGACCCGCTGATCGGCCGGTACCCGGTGGCTGTCGTCGAGCAGGCTGGGCAGGAGCCCGAGCAGCGCCGGGTACCGGCCGTGCCCGTACACCGCGTCGGCGTGCGCGATCCGGGCCCGGTGCCGGTCCGGGTCGGGTGCCGGTCCGGCCGGGGGTGCCAGGCCGGGGTGCCGGGTCAGCGCGCTGCGGACGGCGTCGACGCGGTCCGCGGCGCGCTGCTCCGGATCGGGCTGGCCGGTGTCGGCGAGCAGCACGTCGGGGTCGACGTTGAGCAGCTCGGCGACGTCGCGGAGCACCGACACCTTGTCGAGGGACCGGACGCCGCGTTCGACCTTGTCCACCCAGCTCTTCGACTTGCCGAGCCGGTCGGCGAACACCTGCTGCGACATCCCGCGCTGGTTGCGCCAGTACGCGACCCGGCGGCCTATCGGGACTTCGTTCACCGTGCTGCCACCTGGTCCTGGAACCACCGCGCCTCCGGGCAGCCGGCGATGGTGTCTCCCGTGCAACGCCAGCAGGGCCGGCCCGCCTCGTGTGCGGACAGCACCCGCCGGGCGACGATGGCCACGGAGAACGGGTCGACCGCCTCGTCGACGCTCACCGGGCCGACCTCCGCCCGACCCTGACGGCCTGCGTGATGTCGTCGACCGGGGTCCGCTCGGCCTCGGCCTGGTCGAGGATCCGCTGCTTCGCGGCCTCGTGCTCGGCGGCCTGGATCGCGGCCCCGGACACCGGCGGCTCGGAGTCGCGCCGGGTGCGTCGTCTGATCATGCCTGCCCCCTGATGCCGGGGGCGGCGCACTCTCGTCGCAGCCCCGCCGGAGTGATGGGAGGGCGGCGGGAGCTCGTGGAAGGACCGTCACCGCCGCCCTGGGGTGCGGCGACTCGCCCGGGTTGCCGGGTAACCGGCAGCGAGTCACCGCACCATCACAGGGTGGCGTGACCAGGGTGAACGGCACAGGGCCAGAACGCACGACCGACCCGACCGGCGTCCACAACCCGTGCAGAATGCACTACCGGGAGGTGCAGCCCACCAGCTCAGCCAGCTCGGCCAGCTCATCCGTCATCGCCCGTCGCCGGCCAGCGGCGATGCCGTCCACGATGTCCCGCGCGTACCGCTGCTGCCGCAGCCACGCCGGCGACCGGTCGGCCAGGTCCCGCAGCACCGCCGTGGCGTCGGCGTACTGACCGAGCTGAGCGCGGACGTGAGCGACGTCCAGGCGGTGACGCTGCCACGACCAGGAGGCCACCCCGCCGGCCGGGGTGGGCATCCCCTCGCTGAGCTCCAGCGCCCGGTCAGGCTGCCCAGCGATCACGGCCGTCTCGACCTGCATGACCCGCACCTCGCCGGCCCCGAACTCGCCCGGGGGAACCGGCCGGCCGTCGAGGCGGCTGGCACCGGCGGTCGCCAGAGACAACAGCTCCTGGGCGGTGTCGTCGCGTGCGTCGCGGGCTGCCGCTGCCGCGCCGCGCAGCAGCAGCCACCCCCACGCGGACAGCTCCGCCACGGTGGCCGTGGACAGCCGCGGCTCGACCTGGTCGGCAGTGTCGACGGCGAGGCGTTCGGCCTCGTCGAAGCGACCTTCGCGCATGAGCACCCACACGAGGGTGCAGATCACCGACGCGCCGATGGTCTGGACGCCGGAGCGGCGGGCGTGGTCGACCGCCGTGGTGGCGGCGGTGTGCGCCAGGTCGACCTGGCGAAGCTGGAGCAGGAGTTGGGCAGCCACCTGGTGAGCTTCGGCGGCGATGCCGTGGGCGGTGAGCTGGTCGTCCCCGTCGGTTGCGGCGACCAGGTCGCGGGCGGTGAACAGCAGCCGGGGAAGCGCGCCGAGGGTAGTGGCGTAGTCGTCGGCGTAGTAGCTGCGGCTGGCGTCGGCGACGGCTTGGCGGGCGGTGGCGAGGGTCGGCGGCGGGTCGGCCTGGTTGGCGGTTGGCCCGCCGAGACCGACGGCGGGGGCGAGGACCTGTCGCACGCCGACCAGGCTGATGGGGTTGGCGTCGGGGTCACGGTCGGCGGCTGCCCGGGCGCCGTCGCCGAACAGGGCGCTGGTCGGCACCCTGAGGGCGCGGGCCAGCTTGTTCAGGGTCGGGATCCGGGCGCCCTGGCGGCGGCCCTGCTCCAGCTTGCTGATGACCTCAATGCTGACGCCAGAGCGCTCGGCGAGCTGCTCCTGCGTGAGCCGGGACTCCCGGCGGATCTGGGCGAGGTTGTCTCCGATACTGCTCGACTCCATGGTGTCTCCCAGGTAGAGGACTGGGCGGCGAGCCGCCGGCCTCTACTCCGGCGGGCCGCCACTTCGGACGGTACTCCCCCGTTCCACACTGTGAACGGACGGCGACCCCTGTAAGGCGTGGTCCACGTCGAAATTGCGCTAGCTATCTACCGAGCTAGCCCAATCCGAGGGCAGCCATAGCCTGCGGTGGTGATCTTCCCGGGGCAGCCGCCGGTGGGCTACCACGAGCTCGCCGACATCCTCCGCGAGCAGATCACGTCTGGGCAGATCAGGCCCGGTCAGCGCCTGCCGTCCGAGCTGACGCTCGCGCAGACCTACGGGGTCGCCGGCAAGACGGCCCGCGCCGCCCTGATCCAGCTCCGGCAGGAGGGCATCGCCACCGTCGTGCGGGGCTACGGTGTGGTCGTGCGAGAGCCCGTCGAACCTGAGGTGATCGTGGCCGAGCCGGGTTCCACAGTGACGTCCAGGCCGCCAACGCCGCAGGAGCGGGAGACGTACGCCCCCGCGGAGGGCTGGCCGCTGCTGATCGTGACCTCCCCGGACGGCCTCCAGGACCTGTACCCCGCCGACCGGACCGTGGTGCGGGTGCCTGCGGACCGCCCGACCGAGTAGGTCGTCAGCTCTCAGCAGGGCGACCTGCGGCGGGCTTCTCAGGGCACAGTGATCCGACTAAAGAACGAAACCCTGCCTGGATCAGTTACGGCGATGTTTCGGGAGTAGCGCCATCTGCAAAACTGGGCGACGGTGCATGTCGATGCGTCCATGATCGATGAAACTCCGTGAATGCGATTCATCACGCGAACGTCCAGGTGGGAGCCCTCCGCAGCGCGCTACGTGCCCCTCGGGGCCGGCACACCTCCGGCATGATGCGCGCCGCAGTCTACGGGCCCGCCCGGGACATCGGCCGCTGGCATCCGGTCTGCGCCGCTTGGTGCACGAAGCGGGGCTACCAGTTGCTGTCCGTCGTGGACGAGGTCGCCACCGCGAGCCGGTGGGGTGACGTCCTCCGGATGATGGCCGACCGAGAGGTCGACGTCGTCGTGGTGGCCACACTGGCCGATCTGCCACAGGACCGACTCGCCCGCGTCGAGATCATCGGCCGGGGGCGGCCAGCACGACGGCCGGGTCTCCGTGCGGTGGTCTACGGGCCCACCTCGGCTGGTGCGCAGTGGGCACGCAGAGGCGTGAGGTGGTGTCAGGAGGCCGGCTACCACGTTCGGGACGTGGTGGCCGAGACACCCGACGCGAGCCGCTGGCCGGGCGTCGTCCGGCTGATGGCCGACCGGAGCATCGACCTGGTGGTGATGGAGAGCTGGGGGCACCTCCCTCCACACCGGGTGCCGCGCGTGGAGGTGGTGGGGGTGGACCCGCCGGGGCTGCTCCAGCCCCGGGCGGTCAGCTGGTACGAGTAGCGGGCGGCGTCGTCCGTTCGGGCAGGACCGGTGGCGGCATGGAGTGTCGGACGTCGGGTGATCGCCCGCTTGTGCTGTGCGAGCCCGTTGATCTAGTAGCCCGTTCGTACATGTGTGCCCCCTGACCGCCTGGCTATTTCACGGCCAGTGACTAGACATGATCATGGCGTTGGAGTCTGATCAGGACTCCATCGCAGCAGCGCAGCTACTGATGGGTGAAGGGGAGGAAGACCGTGGGGAAGCTAGGTCGCGTCACAGGCAGTACGGCGCGAACGATCGGCGTGGCGGGTCTGGTGGTCTTGGGTGTGACCGCGGCGGGGGTCGGTCAGGCCCGGGTGCGCCGGGATCTGCGGCGGCTGGATGAGCGCCACCGCGAACGGGTGGAGAACGTGAGGGCGATGTGCGTCCTGGACCTGGATCTCCTGGCGGAGGACGTCCCCCGCCTGACGGCCGGCGCGGGTCGGCAGACGCTGGCCGACACCGCGGTCGATGACGAGCGCATCCGCGCGTGGGTCGACCAGCTCGTGACGGAGAAGGCGGTCCCGGCCATCGCGGAGGCGTGGGGCGAGGGGATCAGGCAGGGGCGGGCGCGGGGGTTCGCCGAAGGGCTGGCGCGGGCCCGGCAGATCGAGGACGAGGGGTGAGGTAGCGGATTCCCCTACCTGTCCCCTACAACAACTCAGGCCCCCTCTTCGGAGGGGGCCTGACCTGCGGTCGAGCGGTGTACCACTGGGTGGAGCTGAGGGGATTTGAACCCCTGACCCCCTCGATGCGAACGAGGTGCGCTACCGGTCTGCGCCACAGCCCCTCCGCCGGCGTGCCGGCGTCGGCCCCGTCCGGAACACACCGGGCGGGCCGGCGACAAGGCTATCAGCCCGGCCGCCCCCGGCGCGAATCCACCCCGCCGCACCGCCCCGACCAGTGGACCTTGGAAGAAAACGGCCCTTCGAGGGGCCGAAATCTTCCAAGGTCACCAGCGGGAGGTGCGGGGAGCGGGGAGCGGGGACTCGTCGCTGGAGGTGGCCGGGCGGCCCTGGTGGTCCCATCGGCGGGGCAGCTCGACAGGACGTTCAGGTGGATACCGCCGCCGGCCGAGAGGGGCAGCGTGCGCGCCGCGGCGGGCGCCCGGTCAGGCGGAGTGGGGGGTGTTGCGGCCGGACTGGTACGGGCGGCCCCGCAGGCCACCGGAGCGGCGGTACGAGACCGAGGCGCCGCCGCTGGCCACGGCGGGCAGGTCGGCGGGGCGGTCCAGGCCCATCGCGGCGCGGCGTACCCCTTCGCGTTGGGCGGCCAGGCGGCGCTGGGCCTCCCGGCGGGCCGCTGCCCGGCGGGCCTGCTCCCGGCGCACCTCGGCCTGCCGGGCGGCCAGCCAGGCGGCCTCGCGGGCCTGCTCCCGCCGCCGTCGGCGGTCGGCCACCGCCCGGCTGCGCAGGTGGAAGACGTACGCCACGAGGAGGGTGCCGGTGACCGAGAAGCTGATCCAGAAGCCGGGGCCGACCACCACCACGCCGATCAGCTCGACGACGTTGAGCAGCAGCAGGGCGGCCAGGACCCGGCGTCGCCGGTAGATGGCCGGGGTGTGCCGGCGGATCGGCGGGCGGCGGCGGGCGCGCTTCGGCGCGGGCGGTACGGCGCGCAGTCGCTTCGCCCGGCGGGCCGCGCCCCGGCGGCCGGCCGCGCCCGGTGGTGCCGGGGAGACCGGTGCGGCGGCCCCTGCCCCAGCGGCCCCACCAGCACCATGAGCGCCAGCAGCGCCGCCAGCGCCAGCCGAGGGGGCGGTGAGGCCACCCGTGGCCGGATCGGGGCTCAGGGTGACGACGAGGGTGCGGGACGTGTTGACGGGCAGCCGGCCGGGGACAGTACGACGCCGTCGGCGGCGCTGGAGCACCCGCGCCGTCGACTGCGCCCGCTCCGCCACCAGCCGCTCGGTGGCGTCGTACCGACGAACCAGCGCCGGGGCGAGGGCGAGCAGACCGGCGGCGGCGAGGACGGCGAGGAGCACCGAGGTCGGCACCCTCACCCCTCCCGTCACCAGTGTCGGGACAACCGCCTACCGGCCGCAGGATCTTCCACCGGGCACCTCCGGTACTGAAGATCCTGCGGGCTTTCCGCGCCTGCCGCAGCTTGCAGTTACCTGAGGTTACGGGCCGTCGACCAGGAAGTTTGCGCAACGCGCCGAGCAGGCAGGCCCGGCGACGGGACTCACAGTTCAGGCTTCGCCGGCCTGGACCCGGTGCCAGCGGGCCAGCAGGCCGCCTTCGAGGGCGACCTCCTCGCTGGTCATCGCGTATCCGATGTGGTCGCGCCAGGCGCCGTCGATGTGCATGTACCGCACGTGGTACGACTCTTCGCGGAAGCCCAGTTTCTCGACCACCCGGCGGGAAGGCTTGTTCTCCGGGCGGATGTTGACCTCGACCCGGTGGAGTCCACCTGGACCGAAAGCATGATCCACAGCGAGTGCCAGGGCGGTCGGGATCACACCGCGACCGGCCACCCGGGAGTCCACCCAGTACCCGACGTACCCGGAGCAGAAGGCCCGCCGCACGATGCTGCCCACGTTGAGGTGGCCGACGAGCCGTTCCTCGCCGTTTTCCCGCAGGCAGACGGCGAACGGCATGCCCTCGCCGCTGTTGGCCGAGCGGCGCTGGTCGCGGTACACCCAGCGGTACGCCGACGGCGAGTTCAGCTCGTCCCAACTGCCCGGCAGGGCCGACTCCCAGGGGGCGAGCCAGGACCGGTTCGCCCGGCGCACCTGGGACCAGGCCGTCGCGTCCGAGCGCCGGTACGGCCGGAGCACCACCGGACCGTCCATCAGCACCACCGGCCAGCCCGGAGGCCGCCTGAACCAGCTCACAGAGCTAACCCTCCGCTCGTACCAGCAGAACTCAACGGCGGCGGTCCAGCAGGAGGACGTCCACGGTGGAGCCGGCGGCGGCCGTGGTCACCCGCTCGCCGAGTACCAGCAGGCCGTTCGCCTCGGCCAACCCGGACAGTGTGTACGGGCCGCCGCTGAGCGGTTGCACAGTGTACCCACCGCCTCGACGCTCGGCGACGTGGGCCGGCCGGAACTCGCGCAGCCCGCCCGGCGAGGTGATGGTCTCCAGCAGGTGGGCCCGGACGCTGGGCCGGAAGACCGGTTCCGCCCCGGCCAGCAGGTTGATCGCCGGGCGGGCCAGCACCTCGAAGCCGATCAGCGCGGCGCCGGGCTCGCCGGGCAGGCAGACCACCGGCACCTCCTCCGCGCCGACGGTACCGAAGCCCAGGGCCGCGCCGGGGTAGAGCGCCACGTCGGTGAAGGTGACCGGCCCGGCCCGCCCGCCCTCCCGCCGGGACAGGATGCGCCGCACCATGTCCCCGGGGCCGGTCCCGGTTCCCCCGGTGGTGATGATCAGGTCGGCCCGCAGGGTCTGGTCCTCCAGCAGGCCGCGCAGCCCCTCCGGGTCGTCGTCGCAGATGCCCACCCGGTACGCCAGCGCGCCGGCCTCGGCCGCGGCGGCGGTGAGCGCGTGCGAGTTGGCGTCGACCACCTGGCCCGGCTGGCTGCCCCGGCCCACGTCGACGAGTTCGTCGCCGGTGGCCACCACGACCACCCGGGGGCTGGGCCGCACCACCACGTGCCCGATGCCGGTGGCGGCCAGCACCGCGACCAGGGCCGGCGAGACGTACGTGCCGGCGCGGGCGAGCAGCGTGCCGGCCGGCAACTCCTCCCCGGCCCGGCGCAGCCCGTAGCCGCGCTTGGGCACCCGGTAGATCTCCACGGCGGCCATGCCCTGGTCGGTCCACTCGACGGGCACCACCACGTCGGCGGCGATGGGCAGCGGCGCGCCGGCCGCCACCGAGAAGCAGGCCCCGGGGGTCAGCCGGACCGGTCGCCAGCTCGCCGCACCGAGGTCACCGACCACGTTGAGCCGCACGGTGCGGTTCTGCGGGTTGCGGGAGCCGGCCGGGGCGTAGCCGCCGCCCCGGCCGGATCCGACGAGGTCCTCCCAGCGCGCCGCGTACCCGTCCACCGCCGCCTGGTCGAACGCCGGGTACGCGTGCGGGGCGACGACGTCCTCGGCGAGGACGTTGCCGTACGCCTGGGTGAGGTCGAGGTCGAGCGGAGGCAGCGCACGTAACCTGCGCAGCACACTGCCCAGGTATTCGGCGAGCGGCGTCAACTCGTTTTCGGCCGCCTCGGCGTCGGCCGTCGCGGTCATGTACTAGGCCCACCCGACGCGTCGGAGTTGACGAACTCGGCCAGCCACTTGCGGAACTCGCCGCCGAGATCCTCGCGCTCGGCGGCGATCTGCACCACTGTCTGGAGGTACCCCAGCGGCATCCCGGTGTCGTAGCGGGTGCCCCGGTAGACGATCGCGTGCACCGGGGTGCCCTCGTTGCGCAGCAGCTCCATCGCGTCGGTGAGCTGGATCTCCCCGCCGCTGCCCGGCTCGGTGCGCCTGATCGCGTCGAAGATCTTCCCCGGCAGCACGTACCGGCCGAGGACGGCGAGGTTGCTCGGCGCCTCCTCCGGCTTCGGCTTCTCCACCATGCCGGTGACCTTGACGACCTCGCCGACGTCGGTCAGCTCCGCCTCGGCGGGCTCCACCGAGGCGATCCCGTACCGCTTGGTCTCGGCCGGGTCGACCTCGAAGAAGGCGAGCACCACCCCACCGGTACGGGCCTGCAGCTCCAGCATCGCCGGCAGCAGCGGCTCGTCCGGCTTGACGAACTCGTCGCCGAGCAGCACCGCGAAGGGCTGGTCGCCGACGTGCGACTCGGCGTACCCGACGGCGTGCCCGAGGCCGAGCTGCTCCGGCTGCCGGCAGGTGTAGATCTCGGCCAGCTCGCTCGGGCGCTTCACGGCGGCCAGCCGCTCGGCGTCGCCCTTGGCCTCCAGCCGGGCCTCCAGGTCGGGGCGGCGGTCGAAGTGGTCCACCATCGATGTCTTGCCCCGGCCGGTGATCAGCAGCACGTCGGCGAGGCCGGCCTGAGCCGCCTCCTCGACGATGTACTGCAACACCGGTCGGTCGATCACCGGCAGCAGCTCCTTGGGCACCGCCTTGGTGGCGGGCAGGAACCGGGTCGCGAGGCCGGCGGCCGGGATGACGGCCTTGACCGCGCGTGGGCGGCCGGTGGGAGGGGTCGCCGTTGAGGGGTTCGCTGAGTGCTCCGACATGTCGCGAGACTATCGGCCACGGCCCTGCCGCGGCGGGTGTGGCCCGGAAGACGCGCCGCCCGGCGCACCGGCGCGCGGGAGCCCGTCGGCGGGGGTGACCGCCCGGACCGCGACGGGGATCTCCTTGCGGGTGGGCCGGGCCGGTGGCTCGGCCACCCGGTACGTGTCCCGACCAGCCGCCTTGGCCGCGTAGAGGGCGCTGTCGGCGGCGTCGAGCACCTGCTGCCCGACGGTGGCGTGGTCCGGGTAGACGGCGATGCCGACGGAGACGGTGACCGGCACCGGAACCGTGACACCGGTGTTCGTGCCGACGATGATCGGGCTGTCCCGGACCACCGCGCCGAGCCGCTCGGCGACGATCGCCGCGCCCCGCGCGTCGGTCTCCGGCAGCAGCAGGACGAACTCCTCCCCGCCCTGCCGGAAGGCCAGGTCGACCTCGCGGATCTCGCCGCGCAGCCGGTGGGCGAACTCGGCCAGCACCGCGTCCCCGGCCGCGTGCCCGTACGTGTCGTTGACCACCTTGAACCGGTCCAGGTCGAGGGCGAGGACGCTGAGCATCCGACCAAACCGGTTGGCCCGTTCCACCTCCCGGCGCAGCGACTCGCGCAGGTACCGGTAGTTCCACAGCCCGGTGAGCGGGTCGGTCAGCGAGAGCCGTTGCGCCTCCTCGTGGATCCGGACGTTGTCCACCGCCACGGCGGCGTGGCCGGCGAAGGCGCCCAGGGTGGCCAGGTCGTCGTCGTCGAACTCGTCGCCGCCGTGCCGGTCGTAGAGGACCAGCACGCCGATGGCCGCCCCGCCGCCGGCCGCCGCGCCCTGCCCGTCCGGCCCGTCAGGCCCGTCCGGCCCGTCCGGCTCGGGCCCGCCAGCCCGGTCCGCCGGTGCCGTCGGGCCGGGCCCGCTGGCCTCCGTCGGGTCCGGGTCGGTCGGGGCGGCGTCGGGGACGGTGAACGGCACCGCGACGTACGTGGCGCAGCGTGGCTCGCCGGAGCCCACCGGGGCGGCCGGGTCGGCCCGGCCCCGCCGGGGCTCGCCGGTGGCCGCGACCGCGCCGACCACCCCGTGGCCGACGGGTACCCGCAGCATCGCCGGGCCGGCCGGGTCGTCGTCCGGCCACCGCCCGGCCAGCCCCTCGGCGCACCGGCCGACCAGGGTGCCGGAGGTGTCCAGCAGCAGCACCGCGCCGGCCCGCGCGCCGGTCGCCACGATCGCGCTGTGCAGGATCACCCGCAGGATGCGTTGCAGGTCGTGGGTGCTGGCCAGGGTGTCCCCGAGCACCGCCAGGTGACTGCGGAGCTGGTCCCGGCTGGTGGTCAGGGCCTGCACGTAGCAGTCGGTCTCCCGGGTCATCCGGTTGAAGGCGGTGGCCAGCCGGCCGATCTCGTCCTGGCTGCGCACCGGCACCCGGGCGGTCAGGTCGCCCCGGGCCACCCGGTCCGCCGCGCCGGCCAGCTCCACCAGCGGCCGGGTGGTCACCCGGGCCAGCCGCGCGGCGGCCAGCACCGCCAGCAGCCCGGCGAGCAGGACGGCGGCGACCAGCGCCGGGTACAGGCCGGTCGGTCGGTCGCTGGGCACCGAGAGCAGCAGCGGCAACGGCTGCCCCGGGGCGGGGCCGACCCGCCGCAGGTACCGGCCGTCGACCTCGGTGACCCGGTCCGGCGCGGCGGCCGGTCGCGGCCGGTCGGTGACGGCCGTGGCGTCGGCGGGGCCGGCCGGCCCGTCGAGCAGGTCCACGGCGACCCCGGTCACCGCGGCCAGCCGGGCCACCAACGCCGTGTCGACCTGCCAGGCGGCGGCGACCGTACCCCGCGCGACGCCGGCCGGGTCGCGCAGGTCGACCCGGGCGGACAGGGCCCGGACCGGGCCGCCGCCGGCCGGCGCGGCGGTGCAGTCCCACCAGGGCGTCGTCGGCGCGCCGGGGGTGGTGTAGGTGACCCGGCCGGTGGCGTCGGTGACCTGTACGGCGGCGGCCAGCCCTCGGCTGACCACCTGGTCGGCGGTGCCGGGGCGGGCCGCCTCGGCGGTGAGGGCGACCGCGTCGGCCGCCGCGCGCAGTTGCTGGCAGAGCGCGTCCACCGAGGTACGCACGGCGGCGGCGGCCACCCCGAGCCGTTCGGTCGAGCGGCTCCGGTCGACCGCGACCACGGCCGAGCCGACCAGGAACGCGCCCAGCAGGACCGGGCCGAGCACCACCGCCAGGAAGGCTGCGGTGAGCCGCCCGCGTAACGTCACGCTTCCCCCCGGCAGTTCCGCGCCCGATGCTGCGATGCTGACACAGAGCCACCGCTAGACAAACGTTGCGTCAGGAGTGTTGCGTGCCTGATTTTTCTGATGAAGCGGAAGTGACCGCTGAGACGAAACGGCACACCCGGGTCGAGCTGCTCGCGCACCGCCGGGCACTCACCGCCGAGCAGCGGGCCGACGCCGCCGGGCGCGTGGTGGCCGCGCTGACCGACCTGGTACGCCGGCTGCGCCCCCGGCGGCTGGCCGGGTACGTCCCGGTGGGCTCCGAACCCGGCGGCCCGGACCTGCCGGCGGTGCTCCGGGCCGCCCTGCCGCCCTCGGCGGACCTGCTGCTGCCGGTGCTCCGGCCGGACCTGGACCTGGACTGGGCGGTGTACGACGGCGCGCTCGTCGCGGCGGGGCGGGGGATGCGGGAGCCCGGCGGGCCCCGGCTCGGGGTGACCGCCATCGCCTCGGCGGACCTGGTGGTGGTGCCGGCGCTCGCGGTGGACCGCCGGGGCCTGCGGCTGGGCCGGGGCGGCGGCTCGTACGACCGGGCGCTGGCCCGGGTGCCGGCGACCGTGCCGACCGTGGCGCTGCTGCACGACGGGGAACTGGTCGGGTCGCTGCCGGCGCTACCGCACGACCGGCCGGTCCGGGCGGTGGTCACCCCGGCCTCAGGCGTGATCGAGCTGTCCCCCGGGCCGGATGTCGGCCCCGGCACTTCCGCTGGACGAACCCGGGTCCGATGACGCACCATTGGCACTCGAATACGTCGAGTGCCAATCGGCCGTCGGAGATCCGGAGGAGACCGTGCCCACGTACCAGTACGCCTGCACCGCGTGCGGCAACCAACTCGAGGCGGTGCAGTCCTTCGCCGACGCGCCGTTGACCGAGTGCCCGGCGTGCGAGGGCCGGCTGCGCAAGGTGTTCAACTCCGTCGGGGTGGTGTTCAAGGGGTCCGGTTTCTACCGCACCGACTCCCGCACCTCGGGGTCGGAGGGCAAGAGCGGCGGCGGCTCCGGCAAGTCCGGCGCCGACTCCTCGTCGACCAGCTCCACCGGCTCCTCGTCGGGGTCGGCCAGCTCGTCGTCGGGTTCCTCGTCCGGGTCGGGCACCGGCTCGTCGGGCGGCTCGACCGGCGGCGGCGCGACGAAGACCCCGGCCGCCAGCAGCTCCAGCGCCGGCTCCAGCTCGTCCTGACCGCGCGGCGGGGCGGGTCAGTCCCAGTGCGGCGGACGCTCGGCGAGCAGCCGGTCGTCGTTGCCGCCGCTGTGCTCGCCCCACCCCCGGTCGGTGTCGTCGGCCGTCTGCTCGGGCAGCACGACGAAGTCCTCGCCGAAGTCGACGGTCCGGTCGTCGTCCCCGCGTACCCCGGGATGCACAGCGCTCACGAGGGGCAAGGATAGCCGGCCACCACCCTCACGGGCGGGGACGTTGGTAGCGTCGACCGGCGTGACGACGCCCAGTGGTGCCAGCCCCGAGGACGACTACTGGCGACGCCCGCCGGCATCGCCGGACGGGCCGCCCGGCTTGGGTCCGCCGGCCGCATCGACGGCTGCCGGGCCGTCCCGGCCCGGCACCGGCCCCGGCGGGTACGCCGGTCCGCCGCCCACGGTCGCGCCGCCGCCCGGCTGGCGTCCTCCGCTGCACCTGCAACCCGCGCCGCCGCGCCACCTGCCGCCGCAGGACATGGCCGGGCTGGACAGCGCCGAGCAGCGGGCCCAGCGGATCACCTACGGCGTCGGCGCGGTGGCCGGGGTGGTGCTGCTGGTCCTGCTCTGCCTGCTCTGCTCCCGGCTGGTCTTCTGAGCCCGACGGGGTGTGGTGTCCGGGGCGGGGACACGCCCCGCTCAGCCTGTCGACCTGCCCGCATGAACGGGGCACGCCTCACCGACCATCCGCCGGTCCCACCGGCGGGGCAGCTCGACAGGCCGTGGCACCGACGCCCCCGGTCCGACCGGAGCGCCCGACGGGACCGCAGCGCCCCGTCTAGAAGGTGTCCTGCCAGAGCGTCTCCGCGCCGGTGTGCCCGGCCCGGACGGTGTAGATCAGCACCGGGATCGACAGCACCACCACCAGCACCGACAGCACCCGGCCGACCCACGACGGCAGCTTCGCCACCTTCCGGCTGCGGCTGTTGACCACCAGCAGGGCCAGGGTCGCCAGGGACAGCGCCACGGTGAACCGGAACAGCATGTCGCCCTGCAACGAGTGGTGGTAGATCTCGTCCAGGGCCTCCTGCTGGTAGCCCTTGTCGATCAGCGCGTTCTGGAGCGCCTCACCGGACTGGGTGGAGACGAACGCCACCACCGGAGCGCCGAGCGCGCTGAGCGCCACCGCCCAGTCCAGCTTGGGCCGCCATGTCGGGCGGAGGACGTACACGGCGGCGAGCACCGCGAGCAGCGGTATGAGTGTCACGGCCGCGTGGACGACGAGCGCGTGCAACGGCAGGCCCAGGAATTCCCTGAACACCGACACCTCCGGCGGTGGGATGCGGTCGTGGGCAGCCAGCGTACGCCCTTTCGGGCCGACTGCCCTGTCACCGCCGTACACGCAGCCGACGCCGGTCCGGTTCAACCACGTTCACCCCGGTCCATGCCTGTGTCCGGGGCCACCCCTCCTGACCGGCCGCTTGTCGCCCTGGTCACCGCGTGCTGTGATGGATTCATGTCCGGCGGTGAGGATCTGCTCCGGTCGAGGGGCCTGCGGGTCACCCGGCCGCGCCTCGCCGTGCTCGACGTCCTCGCCTCCGGCGGCCACCTGGAGGTCGACGAGATCACCCGCCGGGTCCGCGAACGGCTCGACTCCGTCTCCACCCAGGCCGTGTACGACATCCTCGGCGCGTTCTCCCGGGCCGGGCTGTCCCGGCGGATCGAGCCGGCCGGCAGTCCCGCCCGGTACGAGGCGCGGGTTGGTGACAACCACCACCACGTGGTGTGCCGGGGCTGCGGCGAGATCGCCGACGTCGACTGCGCCACCGGCAGCGCGCCCTGCCTCGACCCGAGCAGCTCGCACGGCTTCGAGGTCGACGAGGCGGAGGTGACCTTCTGGGGTCTCTGCCCCGGCTGCCAGGCCCGCCGCCGCGCCGACCACTGACCCGGCCGGGGTGCGCGCGCCGGGCACCGTGGCACTCTTGGTCGGGTGGATGACTCCGAGGACGTCGGCCTGTTCGGTCCGGGATCGGTCACGTGGAAGGTGCACAAGGAACCGGTCCTGATGGTCGCCGGCCTGCGCTCGCTCTACCTGCAGGCGTTGCACCCCCGGGCGATGGCCGGGGTGGCGCAGAACAGCAACTACCGGACGGACGCCTGGGGTCGGCTGATGCGGACCTCCACCTACGTGGCGACCACCCTCTTCGGCACCACCGCCGAGGCGGAGGCGGCCGGCCGCCGGATCCGGGCCCGGCACGCCCGGATGCGGGCCCGTGACCCGGTCACCGGCGCGGAGTTCCGGGTGGACGAGCCCGACCTGCTGCGCTGGGTGCACGTCACCGAGGTCGAGTCGTTCGTCACCACCGCCCGCCGGGCCGGGCTGGCGCTGACCGACGCCGAGGTGGACCGGTACTACACCGAGCAGCGGCGGGTCGCCGCCCTGATCGGGTTGGACCCGGCCACCGTGCCCGGCACCGCCGAGGAGGTCGAGCGGTACTACCGCGACGTCCGCCCGGAGCTGCGGATGACCCGGGAGGCGGCCGAGACGGCGCTGTTCCTCACCGTGCCGCCGATCCCGTGGAAGGTCAGCCTGCCGCTGCGGATCGGGCTGACCCTGGGCCCGCCCCGCTGGGCGTACCTGGGCCTCGCCGGCACCGCGGTCAGCCTGCTGCCCGCCTGGGCCCGCCGGCTGTACGGCGGGCTGGGGCTGCCCACCACCGCCCTCTCGGCCGACGTGAGCGTCCGGGCCCTGCGGCTGGCCCTGCGCGCCCTGCCGCAGCACCTGCTGATCGGGCCGATCCAGATCGCCGGCCGGGAGCGGGCGGCCCGCCTCACCGCCGCCGCCTGAGCCGTCACCCCGTCCGGCGACGGCCGACTCCCGCGCGGCGGGCACCCGGCCGGTGCGGGCTACTCCGGGGCCGGTCGGGCCGGCGGTGCGGTGAGGGTGTTCTCCATCGCCGCCCACGGCTCCCGGCCGGCGACCTGGGACCCGGCCGGGCAGGACCGTCGGTAGTCGCACCAGCCGCAGCGCTGGCTGGGCGTGGTGGGGAAGGCCTCGTCGGGGTCGCTGCCGTCGGCCACCGCGCGTTCGGCGGCCATGATGTCCCGGGCGGTGTCCTCGGCGCGGGCGACCTGCCGGGCCAGCGACTCGGGGGTGTGGTCGTGGCCGGCGACCGTGCCGGTGGGCAGGTGGTGCAGCTCCACCCGGTGGCACGGGCGGCGGAATACCCGCTGCGCCGCGTACGCGTAGAGGGCGAGGGCCTGGGAGCCCCGGGCGTCGTCGGCGTCCAGGCCGGACCGGCCGGTCTTGTAGTCGACGATGGCCAGCTCCGGGCCGGCCTCGCCGGTGCGGGCGTCGATCCGGTCGGCGCGGCCGTTGAAGGCCAGCACCGAGGTCTTCACCGCCACCACCCGCTCCACGCCCAGCGGCTCCACCCCGGGTTCCAGCGTGTCGACGTAGGACTCCAGCCAGCCCAGCGCCTGCCGGAAGGCGGCCCGCTCCTGCTCGTCGTCGCGGTACCCGTCGCCGACCCAGGTGCCCTTGAGCAGCCCGGCCAGCGCCTCGGGCCGCCGCCGGTCGGCGGGCAGGGCGTACCAGTTCTTCAGGGCGGTGTGCACGCTGGTGCCGAGCGAGTTGTGCGCCCAGGGCGGGCCCTTCGGCGGGGCCGGCCGGTCGACGTAGGCGTAGCGGTACCGCCGGGGGCAGTCCGCGTACGCGCCGAGCTTGCTCGGTGTGCAGACGAAGAGGCGCTCCGGCATGCCGTCGAAGCCGAGCTGCTCGGGCTGCCCGGCGCGGGGGCGGGGGGCCCGGCCACCGGCGGCCGGGCGGGGCGTCGGAGAGGATCGTCGCACCCCTGCGATCCTGCCATCCCGGTACGACACGGGCCTCCCCGCCGCACCGCGCCCGCCCCGGCCGGGTCAGGCCAGGCTGCTGTACTGGGTGACGAAGGCGGCCACCGCGTCCGCGATGAGCTGCACCGCGATGGCGGCCAGCAGCAGGCCGGCGATCCGGGTCAGCACCTCGATCCCGCCCGGCCGCAGCACCTTGACGATCCCGCCGGAGAACCGGAGCACCACCCAGACCGTCAGCATCACCGCGACGATCGCGGCGGCGATCGAGACGTAGTCCGCCGGGCCCCCGCTCTGCTGCACGAAGAGCATGGTCGCCACGATCGCGCCGGGGCCGGCCAGCAGCGGGGTGCCCAGCGGCACCAGCGCGATGTTGGAGGTCGCCTGCTTGGTGGGGTCGTCGGTCTTGCCGGTGAGCAGTTCCAGGGCCACCAGGATCAGCAGCAGGCCACCGGCGGCCTGCAACGCCGGCAGGTCGACGTGCAGGTACGCCAGCAGGGTCTGCCCGGCCACCGCGAAGACCACGATGACGCCGAGCGCCAGCGCCACCGCCTGCCAGGCGGCGCGGTGGCGCTCCCGGGCCGACAGCGGCCCGGTCAGCGCGAGGAAGATGGGCATCATCCCCGGCGGGTCGACGATGACCAGCAGGGTCACGAAGACCTCACCGAAGAGCTTGGCGTCCACGCGATCACGGTAGTCGCGCCGGCACCGGCGCGACCCCGGGTCAACCGGTTGCGACCCCGGTCACCCCGCTGGACTCGGCGACGATCCGCTCGTACGCCGCCGGGTCGGTGGTGAACGCGCCGAGCCGGACGGTCTTGTGCGTGCCGTGGAAGTCCGACGACCCGGTGACCAGCAGGCCGAGGTCGGCGGCGAGCCCCCGCACGTGCGCCCGCTCGGCCGGCGAGTGGTCCTCGTGGTCGGCCTCCAGGCCGGCCAGCCCGGCCTCGGCCAGCGCCGCGATCAGCTCGTCCGGGACGGTCGGGCCCCGGCGGCTGGCCCGGGGGTGGGCGAAGACCGGCACGCCCCCGGCGGCCCGGACCAGCTCGACGGCGCGGAACACGTCGAGGTCCTCCTTCATGATCCGGTACCGCTCGCCGAGCCAGCGCGGCCCGAACGCCTCGCTGGTGGTGGCGACCAGGCCGGCCCGGATCAGCGCCGCCGCGATATGCGGTCGGCCCACCGCGCCACCGCCCGCCCCGGCCAGCACCTCCGCCCAGCTCACCTCGATCCCGTCGGCCCGGAGCAGGTCGACGATCCGTTCGGCGCGCACCTCCCGGCCGGCCCGCATCCGGGTCAGCTCGGCCGCCAGCGCCGGGTCGTCCGGATCGAAGAGGTACGCCAGCAGGTGCAGCGACACCGCCGGGGTCACGCCCGCCCAGATGCAGGAGATCTCCGCGCCCCGGACCAGGCTGAGCCCGCGCGGCAGGGCCGCCAGGGCCGGCGCCCAGCCGGCGGTGGTGTCGTGGTCGGTGATGGCCAGCACGTCGAGACCGGCCCCGGCGGCGGCCCGGACCAGCTCCGCCGGGGTCAGCGTGCCGTCGCTGGCGGTCGAGTGGGCGTGCAGGTCGATCCGGGGGCCGGGCCGGGCGGGGGGCGTACGCACCGCCCGACGGTACCGGGGCCGGGCGACCGGCCGGTCAGGGCCGGCTGGGCACGACCACCACGGTACGGCTCTGCGGTCCCGCCCCGGCCAGCGTGGTCGAGGTGCCCCGGTCCCCGGCGAGCACCCGGTCGACGCGCAGCCGTACCAGGTTGCCGCCGGTGTCGACGTACAGCGCGCTCTGCGGCGTCGCCCAGGCCACCGCGCCGGTCGCCACCGGGCCGGCCACCCGGACCGCCGGGGTCGACCCGAGCGTGTCGAGGTCGACCAGGAGCGCCCGGGTACCGCCCTCCGCGTCGCCGTTGACCAGCAGCCACCGGCCGTCGGGCGACACCGCGCCGGGGCCGTCGGCGGCGAGCGGTACGCAGCTCGACCGGTCCGGGGCCAGCCGGCGGGTCGGGTCGAGCAGGGCCAGGCAGGACCGGCCGGCGGCGTCGACGAGCTGGCCGACGAGGCGGCCGTCCGGGCGGCTGCCGTAGACCTGCACGGTGGCCGGGTCGGCGGGGGCGGCGGGCGGTCCGTCGGCCGGCCGCCACAGCGTGTGGCCGGGCCGGGCCGGGTCCGGGCGGACCAGCACGGTGTCGCCGACGACGCCGGCCACGGTGGCCGGACCGGTCGCCGGGGTCCGGGCGGTGGCGACCAGTTGGCCCCCGACCACGCCGGCGGTGAGCAGGTGCCCGCCGTCGCGCCAGGCGACCCGCGTCCCGTCGGCACCGACCACGATCGTCGCCGCGCCGGCCAGGAGCACCTGGACCGCGCCGGTGGGCTGGACCGCCCAGAGGGTACGCCCGGCGGCGGTCGGGCCGCCCACGACCAGCCAGCCGGCGTCGTCCGCCATCCGCTGGGCGCGGTCGATCGGGCCGACCCCGTCCAGTTCGAGTTGCCGGCCGTCGGTGGTGCCCAGGGAGGTGCCGACGATCAGGTCCGTCTCGGCGCGGACCGCGCCGACGGCGGGCGGCGCGGGGCGGGCCGGGCCGGGCGACGCCGACGGGTGGGACTGCTCGCCGAGCACCACCGTCGGGGTGTTCGGCCGGCCCGCCTGGCCGCCGAGCTGGGCGGTGCCGGCGCTGACCACCGCCGTGGCGACCGCGGCCAGCGCCACCCCGGTCACGGTACGGCGGCGCAGGGTCCGGTTGGCCCGGCGGATGGCCCGGTCGGCCGGGTCCACGGGCAGCGGCCGGGGCGCGGTGACCTGGCGGTGGAACGACTCCCGTACCGCCCGCGCCAGTTCGTCCTCGGCCATGTCGAGTGGACGCTCCAGGCCCGCGCTCCGGTTGTCAGGTCCGCCCGGTACGCCGCTCATCGGGGCTCCGCCGCGACGGTGGTGACCGGCTGGCCGGGCCGCGAACGGGCCCCGGCCACCCGCCCGGCGGCGGTCGGCGCCGGCTGCGGCTCGACCGGCCCCGGCGGCGGGGCCACCACCGGCCCGGCGGTCGGGGTCGGCGGCACGCCGGGCGGGGCCTGCGGTGCGCCGGACCGGGGCAGGGTCGGCGCGGCGGCGGTCGGGGCCGGCGGCGGGGT
>NZ_LRQV01000005.1 GCF_001567585.1 Micromonospora rosaria | reverse complement strand
CCGACCGTGCTGTTCATGGCCCCGCAGCCGGAGGAACTGCCGCCGCCCCGGGCGGTCGAGCCGGTGACCCCCGCCGTCGAGCCGGAGCCCGCCGCCGCCGAGGAACCGGCCGAGCCGGGCCGCCGCCGTCGCCGGGGCCGCCGCGAGGCCGAGCCGGTCGAGGTCGTCGAGGTGGAGGAGGAGCCGACCGACGAGGCCGACGAGACCGCCGAGGCCGACGAGGACGAGGACGAGTTGGGTGCCGGCCGGCGCCGCCGGCGGCGGGGCCGCCGGGGCCGGGGCCGGGGCAAGGGCGGCGCGGACGAGGCCGAGGACGAGGAGTCCGAGGAGCCGGTCCAGGCCGAGGGCACCGAGGCCGAGGCCGAGACGGACGAGGGCGACGAGGAGGAGGACGGTGGCGACGGGCTGACCCGCCGCCGGCGCCGTCGCCGTCGTCGGGGCGCCGGCGAGGCCGAGGGGGCCGCCGACGACGGCGTGCCGACCGTGGTCAAGATCCGCGAACCGCGCAAGGCCGTCGACGAGGTCCAGGGCGTCTCCGGGTCGACCCGGCTGGAGGCAAAGCGCCAGCGCCGCCGGGACGGCCGTGAGCAGCGTCGCACCCGCCCGCCGATCCTGAGCGAGTCGGAGTTCCTGGCCCGCCGCGAGGCGGTCGACCGGGTGATGGCGGTCCGCCAGCGCGGAGACCGGACCCAGATCGCCGTCCTGGAGGACGGGGTGCTGGTCGAGCACTACGTGACCCGCAACTCCGCCGGCACCATGGCCGGCAACGTCTACCTCGGCAAGGTGCAGAACGTCCTGCCCAGCATGGAGGCGGCCTTCGTCGACATCGGCCGGGGCCGCAACGCCGTGCTGTACGCCGGCGAGGTGAACTGGGACACCACCGGCCTGGAGGGGCGGGCCCGCTCGATCGAGCAGGCGCTCCGGTCCGGCGACTCGGTGCTGGTGCAGGTCACCAAGGACCCGATCGGGCACAAGGGCGCCCGGCTGACCAGCCACATCGCGCTCTCCGGCCGGCACCTGGTCTACGTGCCCAACGGCAACGCCTCGGGGATCAGCCGCAAGCTGCCCGACACCGAGCGCAAGCGGCTGCGGGACGCGCTGAAGAAGCTGGTCCCGGACGGCGCCGGCGTAATCGTCCGGACGGCCGCCGAGGGGGCCAGCGAGGACGAGTTGGCCCGGGACGTCAAGCGGCTCCAGGCCCAGTGGGAGGACATCCAGGCCAAGTCCGCCTCCGGTGGCGCCCCGGTGCTGCTCTACGAGGAGCCCGACCTGGTCATCCGGGTGGTCCGTGACCTGTTCAACGAGGACTTCCGCGAGCTGGTCATCGAGGGCGACGAGGCGTTCGGCATGGTCGAGTCGTACCTGTCGCACGTCTCCCCGGACCTGGTGGAGCGGCTGCGCCGGCACGCCGGCACCACCGACGTCTTCGCCGAGTACCGGATCGACGAGCAGATCCTCAAGGGCCTGGACCGCAAGGTCTTCCTCCCCTCCGGCGGTCACCTGGTGATCGACCGGACCGAGGCGATGACCGTGGTCGACGTGAACACCGGCAAGTACACCGGTGCCGGGGGCAACCTGGAGGAGACGGTCACCCGGAACAACCTGGAGGCCGCCGAGGAGATCGTCCGCCAGCTCCGGCTGCGCGACATCGGTGGCATCGTGGTGATCGACTTCATCGACATGGTGCTGGAGTCGAACCGGGAGCTGGTGCTGCGGCGGCTCACCGAGTGCCTCGGCCGGGACCGGACCAAGCACCAGGTCACCGAGATCACCTCGCTGGGCCTGGTGCAGATGACCCGCAAGCGGATCGGCGCGGGGCTGCTGGAGGCGTTCAGCGAGAACTGCGAGTGCTGCAAGGGCCGGGGGCTGATCATCCACACCGAGCCGGTGCCGGAGAAGCCCCGGGCCGGTGGCGCGGGGGAGAAGGTCAAGGCGGTGGCCTCCGCGGTCGCCGCCCCGGCGGAGCCGGCCGCTGCCGGTTCGTCCCGGCGGCGGGGCCGCAAGAGCGCCCCGCCGGAGCGGACCGTGGCCGAGATCGCCGAGACCACGGAGACCAGCGGCGACGCCGAATACCACGACACGATGGGCTACGACCTGTCCCGGTACGAGACGGACACCGCCGCCGCGCCGGAGATCGCCGACGCGCAGTCCGGCGAGTCCGCCCGGCTGGCCGCCCCGGACGACCCGGACGCGCTCGGTGACGGGGAGGGCGAGGCGGACGGTACGGGCCGTCGCCGGGCCCGGCGCACGGGCGCCCGTCGGCGTACCCGTCCCTGACAGGTTGACGGGTCTGGCATGGTGACAGGGCCCCTTCTCTCGGTGACACCGGGGGAGGGGCCCTTGTCGTACCCGTCCGACCCCGCCCCACCGGCCTGACCGGTCACCCCGGCTAGGAGAACCACATGCGCCGCCTGCTCGCCACCGCCGTCGTCCCCCTGGTCCTGCTGGCCGGGGTGGGCTGTTCCACCGACCCGGACCCCGCCCCGCCGGGCGCGGACCCGGTGGCCCCGGTCGGCCCCGCCGTCGCCCTGCCCTCGGCCGGGGCCAGCGCGTCCCAGGTGTGCGCCGCCGCCCAGCAGGCCGGCACGCTGGCGGTGCAGACCTACGTCGACGAACTGGGCCGGATGGTGGCCGCGACCGGGGCCGACGACGCTCCGGGCGCCCAGGCCGCCCGGGACCGGGCCGGGGCGGCCCTCACCGGCTGGCGGAGCGCGCTGCGTGAGCTGTCGACCCGGGCGACCGACCCGCCGTTGAAGACGCTGCTCACCGACATGGCCGACGAGGTGGAGGCGAAGGGCGCCGACGTCGACGAGATCGACGAGGTCGACCTGGAACGCCTCCGGCAGCGCCTCGACCCGCTCTGCGCCCGCTGAGCCCGGCCCGGCCCCGCCCCGCTGGCCGGCGAAAAGGGGGTGGGCGGTTTGGGCGTCGGGGTGGGGATGGCGTACGCTATCTTGCGGCGCACTTTTGGTGCGCTGAGTTCTCGCTGCCCGGGCCGCCGTGCCCACGGCGACCGGTGTGCACACCACGGCGTGCCGGCCCACGACGTGCAGACCACGGCGTGCCACACCGACCGGCGCGTCGGAGCGGGAACGACCGCCAGCAGCCTCAACGACAGGGAGTGCGCCTCCGATGTACGCGATCGTCAAGACCGGCGGCAAGCAGTACAAGGTCGCCGAGGGCGACGTGATCGAGGTCGAGAAGCTCGTCGGTGCCCCCGGCGACGCGGTGCAGCTCACCGCGGTGCTCCTCGTCGACGGTGACGACCTGGTGACCGACGCGGCCAAGCTCGCCCAGGTCGCGGTGTCCGGGGAGATCGCCGCCCACACCAAGGGCCCGAAGATCCGGATCCACAAGTTCAAGAACAAGACCGGTTACCACAAGCGCCAGGGTCACCGCCAGCCGCTGACCCAGGTCAAGGTGACCGGCATCTCCAGCGGGAAGTAGGTCGTCCTCCAATGGCTCACAAAAAGGGTGCGTCCAGCTCGCGCAACGGCCGTGACTCCGCGGCCCAGCGGCTCGGCGTGAAGCGCTTCGGTGGTCAGGTGGTCAGCGCGGGTGAGATCCTCATCCGGCAGCGCGGCACCAAGTTCCACCCCGGTGACCTGGTCGGCCGTGGCGGAGACGACACGCTCTTCGCGCTGGCCGCCGGCTCGGTCCAGTTCGGTACCAAGCGCGGTCGCAAGACCGTCAGCATCGTACCGGCGGAGCAGTAGTCTCACGGCGAAGCGGGCCGCGGACCGGTGGGTCCCGGCCCGCTTCGCCTTTTCTCCGACCGGACGGGGTCGCTCCGACCGGTGGATCTCACGCGCGGGGACGGACCCCGCGGGAAGGACTGCGACGTGGCGACGTTCGTTGACCGGGTCGTCCTGCACCTGCAGGCCGGCGACGGCGGGCACGGTTGTGTCTCGATCCACCGGGAGAAGTTCAAGCCCTTCGGCGGCCCCGACGGCGGCAACGGCGGGCACGGCGGCAGCGTCTCGCTGGTGGTCGACCCACAGGTGCACACGCTGCTCGACTTCCACTTCCGCCCGCACGTCAAGGCGGAGAACGGCACCGGTGGCGCCGGCTCGAACCGGGACGGGGCCAACGGCCGTGACCTGGTGCTCAAGGTCCCGGACGGGACGGTCGTGCACGCCCCCGACGGGACCGTGCTGGCCGACCTGGTCGGCGCCGGCACCACCATCGAGGTGGCCCGGGGCGGCCGGGGCGGGCGCGGCAACGCCTCGCTGGCCAACGCCCGGCGCAAGGCGCCCGGCTTCGCCGAACTGGGCGAGCCCGGTGACCGCCTCGACGTGGTGCTGGAGCTGAAGAGCGTCGCCGACGTCGGACTGGTGGGCTTCCCGTCCGCCGGCAAGTCGTCGCTGATCTCGGTGCTCTCCGCCGCCAAGCCGAAGATCGCCGACTACCCGTTCACCACGCTGGTGCCCAACCTCGGCGTGGTCCGGCTGGACAACCACACCTTCACCGTCGCCGACGTGCCGGGGCTGATCCCCGGGGCGGCCACCGGCAAGGGCCTCGGGCTGGAGTTCCTGCGGCACGTCGAGCGCTGCGCCGTGCTGGTGCACGTGATCGACACCGCCACCCTGGAGCCCGGCCGGGACCCGGTCGCCGACATCGACGCGATCGAGGCGGAACTGGCCGAGTACGGCGGGCTGGCCGACCGGCCCCGGCTGGTCGCGCTGAACAAGGTCGACGTGCCGGACGGGCGGGACCTGGCCGAGATCGTCCGACCCGACCTGGAGGCCCGGGGGCTGCGGGTGTTCGAGGTCTCCGCGGCGACCCGCGAGGGGCTCAAGGAGCTCACGTACGCGATGGCGGAACTGGTCGCGCAGTCCCGGGTGGTCCCGGACGTGGAGCCGACCCGGATCGTGATCCGGCCGAGGGCGGTCGACGACGCCGGCTTCACCATCGAGGCACAGCCGGACGGCTCGTACACCGTCCGGGGGGACCGGCCGGAGCGCTGGGTGCGCCAGACCAACTTCGACAACGACGAGGCGATCGGGTACCTCGCCGACCGGCTGGCCCGGCTCGGCGTGGAGGAGCAACTCGCCAAGGCCGGTGCCCAACCCGGTGACCTGGTCCGCATCGGCGAGCGCGAGTTCGACTGGCAGCCGACGCTCTACGCGGGGGCGGAGTTCGTCCCCGGCAACCGGGGCACCGACCACCGCCTGGAGGACAAGTCGACCCGGGCGTCGGCCGCCGAGCGGCTGGCCGCCCGCAAGGCCCGCCGCCAGCGCCCCGCCGACGAGCAGGACGGGGCCGACCAGCCCGCCGACTCCGACGAGGCGACCGACGACGCAGAGTGATGGTACGGTTCGGCGGATCGCGCCGCCGAACGTACCGTTGGTCGCTGCCATCGGGACGGATGTCGGAAACCTGCGCGAAATCCGTGACACCTACCGTGACGGAATGCTGATCGAGGCCCGTCCCGCCACCGACCCGGAGATCCTCGCGCTGGTCACCGCGCAGCAGCGGGAACTGCGGGAGGCCGACGGGGGGCTGGACGGGCAGGCGACGGTGACCCGCGACGACATCGACTACCTGGTGTTCGTGGTCGCCGGTCGGGCGGTCGCCTGCGGCGGGATCCAGGAGCTGGACCGCACCACGGGTGAGCTGAAGCGGATGTACGTCCGACCGGCGTTCCGGGGCCGGGGGGTCGGCCGGCAACTCCTGGTGGCCCTGGAGGAACTCGCGTTCCAGCGGGGGTACCAGACGGTGTGCCTGGAGACCGGGACGTACCTGCCGGCGGCGATCGGGCTGTACACCTCCAGCGGGTACGAGTCGATCCCGGTGTACGGCGAGTACGTCGACAACCCGTACAGCGTGTGTTTCGCCAAGCGCCTGCCGGTGGCCGCCTGACGGCCGACGCCGGAACCGGCTGACGGCGGGGCCGGCCGGACGGCGGGACGGCCCCGGCGGGTCAGGGGCGGTCGAACGGGCGGTCCAGCCGCTGTGCGGTGGCGCCGGCACCGGGGGAGAGCAGCAGCCCCAGCAGGAGCATGCCGAAGCCGAGGCCGAGGTGCAGCCAGTTGTCGGCGGCGTTGACCGGCAGGACGTTCGCCGACGCGGGGGTCTCGCCGTGCGACAGCACCAGCCCGTAGAGCCAGAGCGCCAGGTACACCGCGCCGCCGACGGCCAGGAACACCCGGGCGCCGGCCACGCTGCGGGCGAGCACCAGCCCGACCAGGCCGAAGAGCAGGTGCACCGCGTTGTGCAGCACGGACACCTGGAACAGCCCCAGCAGCTTCGCCCCGGAGCCGTGCCCGGCGACGGTCATCTCGTCGTACCCGGTGGTGACGCCCGGGACGAAGCCGAGCAGCCCGACGAGCACGAAGACCCCGGCCACCACGAGGGCGGCGGTGCGTACCCGGGGCCGGTGACCGGTGGTCCGGTCGTCGCGCGTGCCACGCGCCATCGCTGTCACCTCCGTGCTGCGGGCTCCCGACCGACCGCCGTCGACGCCGGAACGCCTCCGGCCGGCTCCGGAGGGCGGCGGCGCCCGCTCCGATCCTCCATCCTGTCGTCCCGACGGCGGGGACCGCAGCGAAACCGTGAACAGGCCGCGCCGGCCGGGCGAGGTGCCCGGCCCGGCCCGTGATCAGGGCTCAGCCGACGCGCCGGACGTCGGTGAGCACGAAGCCGCTCGGCGGCAGGACCGGCATCCGGCGCAGGTTCAGCGCGAGGTCCTGCGGCGGGACCACGTACCGCATGGCGGCGGTCAGGGTGGTCACCGCCCGCTTCATCAGCTCGATGGTGAGCCACTCCCCGGCGCACCGGTGCCCGCCGAGGTGGTCGCCAGCGCCCTGCGGCACCAGGTCGTACCGGTCGCCGTGCCAGGCGGCGAAGCGGTCCGGCCGGAACCGGTCCGGCTCCGGCCAGAGGTCGGGATGGTGGTTGGTGCCGTACAGGTCGAGCAGCACCCGCCGGCCCCGGGGGAAGTGGTAGCCCTGCCAGTCGAAGGAGTCCCGCACTCGGGCGGCGACGACCGGGAAGAACGGGTAGAAGCGGCGGACCTCCTGGACGAAGCGCTCGGTGTCCTCCTCGCCGGCCCGGACCCGGTCCCGCCACTCGGGGTGCTCGTGCAGGGCGAGCGCGGCGAAGACGACGTACCGGTCCACCGCCACCGTGGGGCGGAGCACGTTGAGCAGTTCCACCGCGGCGATCCGGCGGCACAGCAGCCGCCCGTCGGCGTCGTGGTGCCCGGCGACCGCGGCCAGGGCACTGCCCGGCGGGGCGGGCAGGGTGCCGTCGCGGGCCCGGTCCACGACGTCGGCGAGCCAGCGCTCGGCCCGCTGCCGGGCCAGGCGGCCCCGCCAGTGCCGGGGGCCGAACGCGGCCGGGGCGGCGATCATCGCGTGCAGGTCGGCGCAGTGGCGCGCCACGGCCGAGGCGGCCAGCGGTACGCCGGCCCAGGCGCAGACCGCCCGGGTGAGGATCCGGCCGACCTCCTCGTGGAGCACCACCCGACCGGCCTGCTCCCAGGCCGGGACCCGGGCCCGCCACTCGTCGTCGAACAGGTGGCCCAGGTGCCGGAGGGCGGACGGCGTCATGATCGACATGAACATCGCCTTGCGGGCCCGGTGTGCCGGGCCGTCCAGCCCCTGCACCCCGCCGACGCCGACCAGGGTGTGCTGGCCCCGTTTCGGCATCGCGCCGTGCCGGACGAACCGGTCGGTGTCGGAGAACAGCATCGCCCCGGGCCGCCCGCGCAGGCAGATGGTCCGTTCCAGCAGCAGCCGGGTCTGGAAGATGTCGCTGCCGAGCCGGGCGCAGCGGTTGCCGATGAACCGGTACCCGTCCCGCAGGAACGCGACGCTGCTGTCCGGGCTGCCGTCCCCCGGGATCGTGCCCATCCGGCGCCCTCCTGACCCGGTGTCGGCCGCCCGTCGGTCGGACCGCTGGGCGACTTCTACCCGGGTGACGGCGGCTGAATCCGGGCCGCGCCGAATCCTGCGGGCCGACCCGGGCCCGGCCGGGCCGGGGAGGGTCAGCCGGGCCGGGGAGGGGCCAGCCGGCGACAGATCGGCTGGCCCCTCCCCGGACGGCGAAAACCTGGTCTGCTGTCCGGGTACCGCCCGGCGGACCGGTCGGGCGGGACGCCGCTGTCGGCGGCCGGCCGGGTGGACCCGGGCCACGCCGACGCGGGACCGGACGGACGACGGTGGGGAGGCGGCATGCGGGAGAACGGTTCGCCGTACTGGCGGCGGGTGACGGCCGGAGCGGACGGCGCCGGCCGGGCGGGGGCGTCGGTGGCGGAGACGACGCCACCCGTCCCGGCACCGGCCGGCGGGTGTCCCGGGACGCCGGCCGGCACCGGTCCGGCCCTCGGGGGCCGTCGGCCGCAACGGTTCACGGTGCATCTGGGGTTCGAGGCGACCGGCCCGGACGAGGCCCGGGAGATTGCCGTCGGGTACGCCGAGGCGCTCGGTCTGCTCCGCCCGGAGCTGGCCGTCGGCGCGTCGGCGTTCTCCCCGGCGCACGCCTGGCACCGGGCGGAGCGGTTGTTCTGCGGGGCGGCCGGCCCGGACGGCGAGCGCTGCGCCGACGTGGCGGGGCACCCGGGCTTCCACCACGCGCCCGGCCTGGCCGGGCTCGGCTGGGGCGACGGTGACTGACCGGCCGCCCGGCGGTCAGTCCAGGTCGAACTCGCCGTCCTGGGCGCCGGCCACGAAGGCGTCCCACTCGGCCTGGGTGAAGACCAGGACCGGGCCGTCCGGCTCGGCCGAGTTGCGCATGCCGATCAGGTCGTCGACGAAGGCCACCTCGACCGCGCCCTCGGAGGTATCCCCTTCGGCGCGCTGCCAGACCGCTCTGGACAGGTCGAAGTCGCCCTTGGGGTGCTGACTCATGGTTCGTCCTCCATCGCGAAGCGTTAAGGGGAACGTCTCCGGCTCCCCATCGGGCAGGATAAGCGGATGCCGAGCTTGACCCGTGTAGAGGCGACCGCGCGTGGCGAGTTGATTACCGTCACGTCCTATCAGGTGGACCTCGACCTCACCGGCGGCGCGGAGCGGTTCCGCTCCCGCGTCACCATCCGGTTCCGGGCGACCCCCGGGGCCGAGACCTTCGTCGAGGTCAAGCCCGCGACCCTGCTGGCGGTACGCCTCGACGACGACGACCTCGACCCGGCCGCGCTGGTCGACAACCGGTACCCGCTGACCGGCCTGCGCGCGGAGAACACGCTGGTCGTCGAGGCCGAGATGGCGTACTCGAACACCGGCGAGGGGATGCACCGCTTCGTCGACCCGGCCGACGGCGAGACCTACCTGTACGCGATGTCCTTCCTGGACGAGGTGCAACGGATCTTCGCCGCCTTCGACCAGCCCGACCTGAAGGCGCCGGTGACGCTGACGGTGACCGCGCCGCCGGGGTGGACGGTCGCGGCCAACGCCGACGTCGCCGCCACCCCGGCGCCCGGCCGGTGGGAGTTCGCCCCCACGGTGCCGCTGCCCACGTACCTGTTCACCCTGGTCGCCGGGCCCTGGCACGTCCGCCGGGACAGCCACGACGGCATCCCGCTCGCGGTCTACTGCCGGCGTTCGCTCGCCCCGTACCTGGACGCCGAGCTGGCCGAGATCCTCACCGTCACCCGGCAGTGCCTGGACCGGTTCCACCAGCTCTTCGCCGAGCGGTACCCGTTCGGCACGTACGGCCAGGCGTTCCTGCCCGAGTTCAACCTCGGCGCGATGGAGAACCCGGGCCTGGTCGGCCTCCGGGACGACTACGTCTTCCGCTCGGCGGTCACCGACGCCGAACGGGAGCGGCGGGCCACCACCATCGCGCACGAGATGGCCCACATGTGGTTCGGTGACCTGGTCACCATGCGCTGGTGGGACGACCTGTGGCTGAACGAGTCGTTCGCCGAGTACCTCGGCACCCGGGTCACCGCCGAGGCGACCCGTTTCGACCGCGCCTGGACGACCTTCGCGCTGCGCCGCAAGGCCTGGGGGTACGCGGCCGACCAGCGGCCGTCCACCCACCCGGTGGCCCCCGAGGAGGTCGTCGACGCCGCCGAGGGGCTGCTGAACTTCGACGGCATCTCGTACGCCAAGGGCGCGTCCGTGCTGCGGCAACTGGTCGCCTGGCTCGGGGACGAGGCGTTCCTCGCCGGGCTGAACGCCCACTTCGCCGCGCACCGGTTCGGCAACGCCACCCTGGCCGACCTGCTGGACAGCCTCGCCGCCGCGGCCACCGGCCGGGACCTGCGGGGCTGGGCGGCGCGCTGGCTGCGCCAGGCGCAGGTCAACACGCTGCGGGCGGAGGTCGCGGTGGCCGCCGACGGCCGGTACACCGAGGTCGCGATCGTGCAGAGCGCCCCCGCCTCGCACCCGGTGCTGCGCCCGCACCGGGTCGGCGTCGGCCGGTACCACGCCGACGGCACGGTGGCCCGCGACGAGGTGGACCTCGACCCGGACGTCGACGGCGGCCGGACCGTCCTCACCGGACTGGCGGGACAGCCGGCGGCCCGGCTGCTGCTGCCCAACGACGGTGACCTGACCTTCGCCAAGGTCCGCCTCGACCCGGCCTCGGTGGACGCCCTGCCGCTGCTCCTGCCCGACCTGGCCGACCCCCTGGCCCGGGCCGTGCTGTGGGGCGCGGCGCTGGACGCGGCGACCGACGGGGAGTTCCCGGTGACCGCGCTGGTCGCGCTGATCGAGACGGCCCTGCCGGCGGAGACCGAGGTGGTCCTCGTCGAGGACGTCCTGTCGCTGAGCCGGTCGCTGATCGACCGGTACCTGGAGCCGGCGGCCCGCGCCACGGCGCTGGAGGTGGTGGCGCGCACCTGCACCCGGATGGCGTCGGCCGCGCCGCCCGGCGGGTCGATGCAACTGGCCACCGTGCGCGGGGCGGTCGCCGCCGACACCGACGTCGACCTGCTCGTCGGCTGGCTGGCCGGGCGGGACGTGCCGGCGGGGCTGGCCGTCGACGCGGAACTGCGCTGGCGGGTGCTGCGCCGGCTGGTGGTGCTCGGGGCGGCCGGCGCGGCGGAGATCGACGCCGAGGCCGCGGCCGACCCCAGCGCGACCGGCGCGGAGCGGGCCGCCCGGTGCCGCGCGGCGCTGCCCGACGTGGCCGCCAAGGAGGCCGCGTGGGAGATCGTCGTCCGCGACACCGCGCTGTCCAACCGGCTGGTGGAGGCCACGGCCGAAGGGTTCTGGCACCCCGAACAGGCCGAGTTGACCGCGGGGTACGTGCAGCGGTACTTCGCCGAGATGCCGGCGGCGGCCCACCTGCGTACCCCGTGGGTGGCCGACGAGGTCGCGAAGCTGGCCTATCCCGAGTTCGCCGTGGCGCAGAGCACCCGGGAGTCGGCCGCGGCGCTGCTGGCCCGCGACGACCTGACCCCCGGGCTGCGCCGGGTGGTCACCGACGCCGACGACGACCTGCGTCGGGCGCTCGCGGCCCGGACGGCGGTGGCGGCGATCGTGGCGACCTGACCCCTTCCGGCCCCGCCGGTCCCGGCACCGACCCCGTTACCCGGCCGGTGGGGGCGCGGTGGTCGGGGTCGGGGCGGCGGGGGCGCGGCATACGATCACCAGGTGGAGGAACGTATCCGGCGGGTCGGGATCATGGGCGGCACCTTCGACCCGATCCACCACGGGCACCTGGTGGCGGCCAGCGAGGTGGCGAACCGGTTCGGGCTGGACGAGGTGGTCTTCGTGCCCACCGGGCAGCCGTGGCAGAAGGCGGACACCCCGGTCAGCCCGGCCGAGGACCGCTACCTGATGACCGTGGTCGCCACCGCCTCGAATCCGGACTTCCAGGTCAGTCGGGTGGACATCGACCGGGACGGGCCGACCTACACCGTCGACACCCTGCGCGACCTGCACGCCCTGTACGGCGCGCAGACCCGGCTCTTCTTCATCACCGGCGCGGACGCGTTGGAACGGATCCTCTCCTGGAAGGACCTGACCGAGATCTTCGAGCTGGCCCACTTCATCGGGGTGACCCGACCCGGGTTCGAGCTGACCGCCGCCCACCTGCCCGCCGACGCGGTCAGCCTGGTCCAGGTCCCGGCGATGGCCATCTCGTCCACCGACTGCCGCGCCCGGGTCGCCCGGGGCGAGCCGGTCTGGTACCTGGTCCCCGACGGTGTGGTGCAGTACATCGCCAAACGCGGCCTCTACCAGGAGAAGTAGGGGTCTCCATGGGCTGTTCGTCCTGGTATCCGACCAGAACTGCCGCGCCGGGACGGCGCGGCGTGTGAGACGCTTGGACCATCGCACGGTTGATCGAAGGAGAACGGTGACAGTTTCCGAACGCGCCCACGAGCTGGCGATCGCCGCCGCCCAGGCCGCGGCCGACAAGAAGGCGCAGGACATCGTCATCATCGATGTGGGCGACCAGCTCGCCATCACCGACGCGTTCCTGCTCGCCGCCGCGCCCAACGAGCGCCAGGTGCTGGCCATCGTCGACGCCATCGAGGAGCGGCTGCTCGACCTGCCGGAGAAGGCCAAGCCGGTCCGGCGCGAGGGCGAGCGCGGCGGGCGCTGGGTGCTGCTCGACTACGTCGACATCGTGGTGCACGTGCAGCACACCGAGGAGCGCGAGTTCTACGCCCTCGACCGGCTCTGGAAGGACTGCCCGACCATCCCGTTCGTCGACCGTGACCTGGTCGACGCCGAGGCGGGCGGCTCGACCTCCACCGTCGAATGACCCGGCTGGTCGTCTGGCGGCACGGCAACACCGACTGGAACGCCGCCAGCCGGGTCCAGGGGCAGACCGACGTCCCCCTCAACGACCTGGGCCGGGAGCAGGCCCGCGCGGCGGCACCACTGCTCGCGGCGCTGCGCCCGGACGCGATCGTGACCAGCGACCTGAGCCGCGCCGCCGACACCGCCGCCGCCCTCGCCGCGCACACCGGCCTGCCGGTCCGGTCCGACGCCGGGCTGCGGGAGCGGCACTTCGGGCGCTGGCAGGGCCTGCTGCTCACCGAGGTGGCCGAGCGGTACCCCGACGAGTACGCCCGCTGGCGGGCCGGTGACCCCGACCCGGGCGCGGACGTCGAGAGCCTCGCCGACCTGGGCGCCCGGCTCGGCACGGCCTTGCAGAAGGCCGCCGACCTGGTGCCCGGGGGCACCGTCGTGGTCGCCACCCACGGCGCCGCGGCCCGGCAGGGCTGCGGTCACCTGCTCGGCTGGGACGCGACGGTGCTGCGCGCGCTCGGCTCGCTGGAGAACTGCCACTGGACCGAGCTGCGGCACAACGCCGTCCGGGGCTGGCACCTGCGGGCCCACAACGTCGGTCCGGTCACCGCGACGGTCCCCGTCGAGGCGGTCTGAGCCGGCGACGGACCGGGGCGCCGACCGACCCGCCCGGCCAGGCCGGGCCGGTCGGGGAGCGGCCCGCCCGGCGGCCGGGGTCGGCATCGGCTAGCGTGCCGGGCATGTCCGTCGCGGTCGTCACCGACTCCACCGCCTACCTGCCGTCCGAGCTGGTGCGTTCGCACCGGATCACGGTGGTCCCCCTGACCGTGGTGCTCAACGGCGCGGAGGGCCTCGAAGGGGTCGAGACGTTCCCCGCCGACGCCACCCGGGCGCTGGGCGCGCGGCGGGTCTCGGTGAGCACCTCCCGCCCCGCCCCGGAGCAGTTCGCGCGCACGTACCGCCGGCTGCTCGACGCGGGGGCGGAGGCCGTCGTCTCCGTGCACCTGTCGACGGGGCTCTCCGGCACCGTCGAGGCGGCCCGGCTCGCCGCCGCCGAGGTGGGCGCGGAGCGGGTCGCCGTCGTCGATAGCCGGTCCACCGGGATGGGGCTGGGCTTCCCGGTGCTGGCCGCCGCCTCCGCCGCCGAGGCGGGCGCCGACCTGCCCGGGGTACGCCGGGCTGCGGTGGACGCCGTCGCCCGCACCACCATCTTCTTCTACGTCGACACGCTGGAGTTCCTCCGTCGGGGTGGCCGGATCAACGCCGCCGAGGCGCTGCTGGGCACCGCCCTGTCGGTGAAGCCGATCATGCACATGCCGGACGGGACGATCGAGGTCCGGGACCGGGTGCGTACCGCCAGTCGGGGCGTGGCGAAACTGGTCGACCTCGCGGCCGAGGCGGCCGGCGACGCCGACGTGGACCTCGCGGTGCACCACCTCGCCGCGCCCCAGCGGGCCGGGGCGCTGCTCGACGCGCTGACCGCCCGGTTCGGTGACCGGCTGCACCGGGCGTACGTCACCGAGGCCGGTGCGGTGGTCGCCGCGCACGCCGGGCCGGGACTGGCCTGCGTGGTCGTCCACCGGCTGCTCCCCGCCACCCCGGGCACCGACGCCGACCCCCGATAGAACCGCCGGCCTGGCCTTCGCGCTGGCCTGGCCCTCGTGCTGGCTGTGCTGGCCCTCGTTCTGGCCTGGCCCTCGTTCTGGCCTGGCCCTCGTGCTGGCCTGGCCCTCGTGCTGGCCTGGCGCTTGTGCTGGCTGTGCTGGCCCTCGTGCTGGCCTGGCCGTCACGCGCGTGGCGTGGTCCGGGCTGGGCCGGGTTTCGGGCCGGCTGACGGTTGGCCGGTGGGGCCCGCGCCATAGCAGACCGGTGCATGATCAGGCGTTTGTCCACAGTGGCGGTCGTCGTCCACAGGGGGCGGTCGACCGGCCGCGCCGGACGGATGGCCGGCCGTAGCGTCGCCGCGTGTCCGACGACGAGGCGACGATGGCGCACCAACGGCTGTGGCGGCTGTTCGAGCCGACCCCCGCCCATCCGACCGCCACCGATCCGCAGGGCCTGCTGCCCGTGGTCCAGCGGGTCGGGTCCCCCGTCCGGCCGGCGCCGCACCTCCCGCCCGTCGACGACGCCCACGCCGGCCACGACCAGGCCCACCAGGACGACGTCCGGCACGTCCAGGCTCACCACGACGACGTCCGGCACGTCCGTGGCCGGTACGCCCGTGGCGGGCACGCCCGGGTCCGGCACGACCACCACGACCACGGTGACCGGCCCGACCACCCCGCTGGTCCCGGCGGTGCCGCCGGCCACGGTCACGTCGACCCGGACGAGCTCCACGACCACCCCGGACACCACGGCGACGGCGCGGACGGGCCGGTCGATCCGCCGGCCGCCCGGTGGCCCGGACCGGACGCGTTCGACCCCGGCCGGCGGGGTGTCCGGGTGCTCGCCGTCGTCGGGGTGCTGGTGGTCCTCGGCGCGGGGGTCTGGGCGTGGCGCGCCAGGCCGCAGGCGGAGCCGGTCGCGCCGTCGACGACGGCGACCCTGGCGGTGCCCGAGGCGTCCGCCGAGCCGACCGAACCGTCCACGGACGACCTGGTGGTCGCGGTGGCCGGCAAGGTCCGCCGGCCCGGGTTGGTCCGGGTGCCGGCCGGTGCCCGGGTCGCCGACGCCGTGGCCGCCGCCGGGGGAGTCCTGCCCGGGGTGGACCTCGCCCTGCTCAACCCGGCCCGCAAGGTCGCCGACGGTGAACTGGTCCTGGTCGGGGTCACCCCGCCGCCCGGCCAGCCGGCGGCACCGGCGGCCGGTGGGGCGCCGGGCGCGGCGGGGCAACCGGGCGGGGCCGCCCCGGGTGGCCTGGTCAACCTGAACACCGCCACGCTCGCCCAACTCGACGGGTTGCCCGGGGTCGGCCCGGTGCTCGCCCAGCGGATCCTCGACCACCGGGAGCGGCACGGCGGCTTCCGGACCGTGGGTGACCTGCGCCAGGTGAGCGGCATCGGCGACGCCCGGTACGAACAGCTCAAGGAACTGGTGACGGTGTGACGGGCCGGCTGCCCACCGTCGGCACCCGGCCGGCCGGTGCGCGCCCCGGTGCTCCGGTGGACCGGGGCGACCCGGCCCCGCCGGACCTGCGGCTGGCCGGGCTGGCGGTGGCCGCCTGGCTGACCGCCCTGGCCGGGCTGTACCTGACCGGGTGGACGATGCTGCTGGTCGCCGGGCTCGCCGCCGGCCTCGCCACCGCTGCCACGGTGTACCTGACCGGAGTCCTGGGCCGGCCGGCGGCCCCGGTGCGCCGGTACGGCTGGATCGCGGTCGCCGTGCTGATCGGGGTGGTCTGTGGCGCGACGGCGACCGCCGCCCGGCTCGGCGTCCGGGACGCCGAGGCGATTCGGGCGTTGGTCGACGAGCGGGCCACCGTCACCGTCGCGGCGACCGTCACCGACGACCCGCGCCCGGTGCGCCGGGTGCCCGGACGGCCGGCGGCGTTCCTGGTGGCGGCCGAGCTGACCACGCTGACCGGGCCGGACGGTCGGCGGGTGCGCGCCCCGGCCCGGCTCCTGCTGCTCGCCGCTGATCCGGGCTGGAAGGGGCTGCTTCCCGGGCAGCGGGTCACCGCCGAGGGGCGGCTGGCCGAGCCCCGGGGTGGCGACCTGACCGCGGCGGTGGTGCTGGTCGACGGGCCGCCGGTGCGCCACGGCCCACCGTCCTGGCTGCAACGGGCCGCCGGTGACCTCCGCGCCGGGCTGCAACGCGCCTGTGAGCCGTTACCCGACGAGCAGGGCGGCCTGCTGCCCGGCCTGGTCGTCGGCGACACCAGCCGGCTGCTGCCCACGGTGGAGGAGGACTTCCGGGCCACCGGCATGACCCACCTCAACGCGGTCTCCGGCTCGAACGTGGCGATCGTCGTGGGCGCGGTCCTGCTGCTGGCCCGGTGGTGCCGGGCCGGGCCGTACCTGGCGGCAGGGCTCTGCGCGGTGGCGCTGGTCGGCTTCGTGGTGCTGGTCCGCCCGTCGCCGAGCGTGGTCCGCGCCGGCACCATGGGCGCGATCGGGCTGGCCGCCCTCGCCGCCGGGCGGCCCCGGGCGGCGCTGCCCGCGCTGGCCGCCGCGGTGGCCGTGCTGGTGGTACTCGATCCGGAGCTGGCCGGGGACGCCGGGTTCGCGCTCTCCGTGCTGGCCACCGGGGGCCTGCTGCTGCTCGCCCCGCGCTGGCGGGACGGGCTGCGCCGGCGGGGCGTGCCGGCCGGGCTGGCCGAGGCCCTGGCGGTGCCGGCGGCGGCGCAGCTCGCCTGCGGCCCGGTGGTGGCCGGCATCTCCGGCACCGTCAGCCTGGTCGCGGTGCCGGCGAACCTGCTGGTGGTGCCCGCCATCGCGCCCGCCACGGTGCTCGGGGTGGTGGCGGCCGTGGTCTCGCCGTTCTGGCCGGCCGGTGCCGAGGCCGCCGCCTGGTTGGGCAGTTGGCCGGCCTGGTGGCTGGTGACGGTGGCCCGGTACGGGGCCCGCCTGCCCGGCGGGAACCTGCCCTGGCCGGGCGGGGTGCTCGGGGCGCTGCTCCTCGGGGCGCTCACCGTGGCGTTGCTGGTCGCCGTCCGCCGTCCGGTCATCCGCCGGCTGGTGGCGGTGCTCGTCGTCGCGGTGGTGCTGGGCACCCTGCCGGTGCGGCTGGTGGCGGGCGGGTGGCCGCCGCCGGGCTGGGTGGTGGTGGCCTGCGCGGTGGGGCAGGGGGACGCCCTGGTGCTGCCGGTCGCCGAGGGGCGGGCGGTGGTGGTCGACGCCGGCCCGGACCCGACGGCGGTGGACGGCTGCCTGCGCCGGCTGAAGGTCCGGGAGGTGTCGTTGCTGGTGTTCAGCCACTTCCACGTCGACCACACCGGCGGGGTGACCGGGGTGTTCCGGGGCCGCCGGGTACACGCCGTGGTCACCCCGGCGTGGCCGGAGCCGGCGGGCGGGCGGGACCTGGTCCGGGCGGCGGTGGGCGGGACGCCGGTCGCGGCGGCGACGGTGGGCTGGACGTGGCGGGCCGGTGCGGTGGAGGTGACCGTCGTCGGGCCGCCGTACCCGCTGCGCGGCACCCGGTCGGACCCGAACAACAACTCGCTGATCCTGCGGGCCACCGTGGCCGGGGTGCGGATCCTGCTGGTCGGGGACGCGGAGACCGAGGAGCAGCGGGCGCTGCTGGACCGGCCGCCACCGGGTGGGCTCCGGGCCGAGGTGCTCAAGGTCGCCCACCACGGCTCGGCCTACCAGGAGCCGACCTTCCTGGACGCGGTCCGCCCGGTGGTCGCGCTGGTCCCGGTGGGGGCGGAGAACGACTACGGGCACCCCGATCCGGGGGTACTGGCCCGGCTGAGCAGGGGCGGGGCCCGGGTGCTGCGGACCGACACCGACGGCGACGTGGCGGCGGTCCAGGCTGGGGCCGGGCTGGCGGTGGTGGCGCGGGGCCCTGCCCGACAAGGGCGGTAGCGCCGCCCCACCTCGACCGGTAGCTGTGTCTTGCGGGCTTTGGCGAAGGATGAGATCGAATGTCTGGATTTGCGCTGTGTGCGGGGTCTGCCGTGGTCGTGCCGGCGAGCAGGGTGGACCCGTTCCGGGGGCGTGCGAGTATGGGCGGCGTGACCGCCAGTCCCGCACCTATTCTGCTCGTTCTCGGCGACGAGGAGCTGCTCGCCACGCGCGCGGTTTCCGAAGCCGTGGCGACAGCCCGCGCCGCCGACCCGGACGTGGACGTCCGGGAGTACCAGGCCGGGGTGCTCACCGTGGGCGAGATCGCCGAGATGCTCAGTCCGTCGCTCTTCGGCGGGCGGCGGCTGCTCGTGCTCCGCTCCGGCCAGGACGCCCGCAAGGACCTGGCCGCCGCCCTCCTGGCGTACGCGAAGAACCCCGACCCCGACGTCCAGTTGGTGGTGCTGCACCTCGGCGCGGCCAAGGGCAAGGCGTTCGCCGACGGGCTGAAGGCGGCGGGCGCGACCGTGGTCCCCGCCGCCAAGCTGAAGGGCCACCGGGAGCGGGTCGCCTTCGTCCGCGAGGAGATCCGCCGGGCCGGCGGCCGGTGCGCCGAGGACGCCGCCGAGACGCTGATCGCGGCGGTCGGCACCGACCTGCGGGAGTTGGCCGCCGCGTGCGCGCAGCTCATCGCGGACACCGACGGCCGCATCGGTGCCGACACGGTGGCCCGGTACTACCGGGGGCGGGCGGAGGTGAGCGGCTTCACGGTCGCCGACGCGACGATGGTCGGGGACGTCCCCGCCGCGCTGGAGGCGCTGCGCTGGGCGCTGCACGTCGGCGTGGACCCGGTCCCGATCGCCGACGCCCTCGCCGACGGGGTGCGGACCGTCGCCCGGGTGGCCTCCGCCGGGCGGGGCAGCGCGTACCAGTTGGCGAGCAGCCTGGGCATGCCGCCGTGGAAGATCGAACGGGCGCAGCGGCAGGGGCGGGGCTGGACGCCGGAGGGCCTGGTCCAGGCGATGCAGGCGGCGGCCGAGGCCAACGCGGCGGTCAAGGGCGGCGCGGACGACCGGGCGTACGCCCTGGAACGGGCGGTCTTCGCGGTCGCCGCCGCCCGGCAGGACGGGGCCAGGTGAGCGGGTCCACCCGGACGGGCTGGGCCACGGTCCCGGTCGACGAGGAGCGGTACCGGCCGCTCTACGCCCGGCTCCTCGGCCTGCGCTTCGTCAACCCGGGTGGGGTGCTCTGCTTCCTCTTCTTCGAGGGCTCGGTGGCCCTCGCCGCGCTGCTCGCCCTGGCCGAGCTGGTCAGCTGGTGGTCGGTGCTGCTGCTGCCCGCCGCCGTGGCGGTCATGGTCAAGCTCAACGACATGGTGGCCGAGACGGTGGTCCGGTCGGCGACGCTCGTGCCCGAGCAGGAACGGGACCGTTTCCGCCGGCAGATGGAGCCGGTGGTCGGGCGGGTCCGGGTCGCCCACACCCACCCGGTCGTGCCCGGTGTCGTGGTCGCCGTCGAACCGGCACCCGGGACGCGGGTCGAGCCGGCTGGCCGCAGGGCCGATCCCGCCGGCAGCGGGCAGGGCCAGGGCGGGTAGCGGGGGCCAGGCCCGGTGGCGTGGCCCGGGGGCCTCGGCAGGAACCAGCCGGCCCGGGTGGGTGCGGACGGAGACGGCCGGAACCCCCGGGACTGGTCAGCCCCGGGGGTTCCGATCAGGTTAGCGGTCTGCTGGTCGCCGGCTCAGGCGGCGAGCGAGTCCACGCGCTTGGCGATCGCGGACTTGCGGTTCGCAGCCTGGTTGGCGTGGATCACGCCCTTGCTGGCCGCCTTGTCCAGCTTGCGCGCGGCGTCCCGCATGAGGGTGGTGGCCTTCTCGACGTCACCGGTCTCCGCAGCCTCGTGGAACTTGCGGATGGCGGTCTTCAGCGACGACTTGACCGACTTGTTCCGCAGCCGGCGCTTCTCGTTCTGCCGGTTGCGCTTGATCTGGGACTTGATGTTCGCCACGCGACAGCCTCGTCTTGATAGCTCGGGTTGGTCTGCTTGCTGCGCGCGACGAGCATGCGTCATCGCTGCGCGAAAAGCCAGGCTACCAGGTCGCCCCAGACGAGCCAAAACGGCTCGGGGGCACGCTCCCCGCCGGGCGCCCTTACCCGCCTCGGGCACGGGGCGGTGTGCCGTCGCCGGCCCGGTCCCCGTCAGCGGTCGGGCGGTGGGGCGTCGTGGGGCCGGCGAGGTGCGGCGCCGAGGGACCAGCCCTGTCGGTGGGCGAGCCAACCGAGCGCCTGCTCCCCGCTCCACCGTTGGTGCGCCGACCGGTACGGCGGGGCGGTCGGTGGGGCCGCCGCCGCGCCGGTGAGGAAGTAACCGGAGAGCGCGGCGAGGGTGACGTCCAGGGCGTCCGGGGGCGCGTCGGCCGCCGCCGGGTGCCCGGCGAAGAGCGCGTCGGCGTCCGACCCACCGGCGTACGCGGGGAGCAGGAGGGTCACCAGGTCGAACCAGGCCGGCCCGTGACAGAGCCACGCCCAGTCGCAGAACCAGACCCGGCCGTCCGCCCCGACCAGGACGTTGTCCGCCCGCAGGTCACCGTGGAGCAGCCCGGTCGCGGTCGCGGCGTACGCCGGCAGCCGCGACTCCAGGGCCACCAGGTCGTCGAGGCGGTCGGGGACTGCGGCGGGTACCGGCGGCAGTGGCTCCCGGCCGGCGGCCACCTCCACCCACCAGAGGATGTCCTGCCGGGCCAGGTCGGCCAGGTGGGGCAGGCCCAGCCCGGTCAGCGCGGCCGGTGGCGTGGCCAGGGCGGCGGCGACCTCGGCGTACCCGGCGAGGGTGGCGGTCAGCTCGGCCGGGTCCCAGGGCAGCCGGGGCATCCGCCCGTCGACGGCGTCCAGGCCGACCGCGTACCAGCCGGCCGCGTCCAGGGTCCACCGGGGCCGGGGGACCGGCAGCCCGGCGGGCAGCCCGGCGAGGACGGCCACCTCGCGGGCGTACCAGTCGGTGAGGTGCCGGTCCCGGGCCAGCTCCGCGGCCTTGACGAAGACCCGGCCGCCGTCGGCGGTGGTCAGCACCGCGGCGAAGCCCCGGGTGAAGCCGCCCCCGGCGGTCCGGGCCCCGACCACCGGGACGCCGAGCCGGGCCGTGACCGCCGCGCGCAGCCCGGCCGGCAGCGCCGACCAGGCGGGCCGGGCGGCGGTCGCGTGGTACGGCACCGGGGGCGGCGAGGTCGGGCGCATCCGTCCATGGTGCCGGCCGGCCGGGCCGGACCGCGCGCCGATCCTGCGGGGCGGGCGGGACGTCGCTCTGTCAGACTGCCACTCCATGAGGACCGACGACTTCTGGCGGCTGATCGACGAGGCGCGGGCCGGGGCCGGCGGTGCGCCCGACGCGGTCGCCGCCCGGGCGGTCGCCCTGCTCGCCGCCCGGGACCCGGCGGAGATCCTCGGGTACGCCCAGCACCAGCAGCGGGTGCTCGCCGCCTCGTACACGGTCGATCTCTGGGGCGCGGCGTACCTGATCAACGGGGGCGCGTCCGACGACGGCTTCGAGTACTTCCGGGGCTGGCTGATGACCCAGGGCCGGGCGGTCTTCGCCCGGGCGGTCGGGGCCCCGGACTCGCTGGCGGAGCTGCCGCAGGTCCGGGCCGCCGCGCTCAGCGGCGAGGAGTTCGAGTGCGAGGACATGCTGGCGGTGCCGTGGGACGCGTACCGCAAGGCCACCGCCGCCGACCTGCCGACGAACCGGGACCCGGTGCCGGTGCCGAACCTCGACGACTTCTGGGACTTCGACGACGAGGACGCCGCCCGGCAGCGGCTGCCGAAGCTGGCCGCCCTCTTCGTCGAGCCGCCGATGGAGTGACGGACCGCTGGGTGGCCGGTCAGGTGGCCGCCGGAGGGTGAGAGGGGAACCCTTCTCTACCGTAGGCGTTAACAGGGGGCCCTTCCTTACGTCGGTGGACCGGCGGGTGCCGGGGATCGCCCGCACAGCGGAGGCGCGGCGGCGACGTGGGAGCATAGAGGGGGCCGGCGCCGCGCCGGCCTGCTCACGTCAGCCGACCAGAACGGACCGCTGTGCCACCGAAGCTCGATTCCGGCGCGAACGCTCCTGGTGCCACCGACCCGGCGCGCATCCGGAACTTCTGCATCATCGCCCACATCGACCACGGAAAGTCGACCCTGGCCGACCGGATGTTGCAGCTCACCGGGGTGGTCGACCCACGGCAGATGCGTGCGCAGTACCTCGACCGGATGGACATCGAGCGCGAGCGCGGCATCACCATCAAGAGCCAGGCCGTCCGGATGCCGTGGACGATCCGGGAGGGCGACCGGGCCGGCGAGCCCGCCGTGCTCAACATGATCGACACCCCGGGGCACGTCGACTTCACCTACGAGGTGTCCCGCTCGCTGGCCGCCTGCGAGGGGGCGATCCTGCTGGTCGACGCCGCCCAGGGCATCGAGGCGCAGACGCTGGCCAACCTCTACCTGGCGCTCGAGAACGACCTGCACGTCATCCCGGTCCTCAACAAGATCGACCTGCCGGCCGCCCAGCCCGAGAAGTACGCCGAGGAGCTGGCCCGGCTGATCGGCGGCGACCCGGCCGACTGCATCCGGGTCTCCGGCAAGACCGGTGAGGGCGTCCCGCACCTGCTGGACGAGATCGTCCGGCAGTTCGTCCCGCCGGTCGGGGAGGCCGAGGCGCCGGCCCGCGCGATGATCTTCGACTCGGTGTACGACGTGTACCGGGGCGTGGTGACCTACGTCCGGGTGGTCGACGGGCACATCAACGCCCGGGACCGGATCAAGATGATGTCCACCGGGGCGGCGCACGAGCTGCTGGAGATCGGGGTCATCTCGCCGGAGATGGTGAAGGCCGACGCGCTCGGCGTCGGCGAGGTGGGGTACCTGATCACCGGGGTGAAGGACGTCCGCCAGTCCCGGGTCGGTGACACGGTCACCATCAACTCCAAGCCGGCGACGGCGGCGCTCGGCGGGTACAAGGACCCGAAGCCGATGGTCTACTCGGGGCTGTACCCGATCGACGGCTCCGACTACCCGAACCTGCGCGACGCGCTGGACAAGCTCAAGCTCAACGACGCGGCGCTGACCTACGAGCCGGAGACCTCCGGCGCGCTCGGCTTCGGGTTCCGCTGCGGCTTCCTCGGCCTGCTGCACCTGGAGATCATCCGGGAGCGGCTGGAGCGCGAGTTCAATCTCGACCTGATCTCCACCGCGCCGAACGTCGTGTACCGGGCGATCACCGAGGACGGCCAGGAGCTCACCGTCACCAACCCCAGCGAGTACCCGACCGGCAAGATCGCCGAGGTGTACGAGCCGGTGGTGCGGGCGACCGTGCTCACCCCGAACGACTACGTCGGCGCGGTGATGGAGCTCTGCCAGGGGCGGCGCGGCAGCCTGCTCGGCATGGACTACCTCTCCGCCGACCGGGTGGAGCTGCGCTACACCCTGCCCCTCGCCGAGATCATCTTCGACTTCTTCGACCAGCTCAAGAGCCGGACCAAGGGGTACGCCTCGCTGGACTACGAGCCCTCCGGCGAGCAGTCCTCCGACCTGGTGAAGGTGGACATCCTGCTGCACGGCGAGCCGGTGGACGCGTTCAGCGCGATCGTGCACAAGGACAAGGCGTACACCTACGGCACCACCATCGCGGCGAAGCTGCGCAACCTCATCCCGCGCCAGCAGTTCGAGGTGCCCATCCAGGCCGCCATCGGCAGCCGGGTGATCGCCCGGGAGACCATCCGGGCGATCCGCAAGGACGTGCTCGCCAAGTGCTACGGCGGTGACATCAGCCGGAAGCGGAAGCTGCTGGAGAAGCAGAAGGAAGGCAAGAAGCGGATGAAGATGGTGGGCCGGGTGGAGGTCCCCCAGGAGGCCTTCATCGCCGCGCTCTCCTCCGACTCCGGGGACGGGAAGGCCACCGGCAAGAAGTGACCGGTTTCCGGTCACGCTCCGCTGTCGGCGGGCCGGGGTGATCCGTGGTCGAGGTCGCCCCGGCCCACTGTCGACGGTGCCGTGCCGCCGATTCCGGTCCCGTCGCGCCACCACCGCGACCACCTCGGCAACATCGTTGAACTGGTCTTTCGTGCAGCGGCGCGAGGTCGGCGATCGAGGTCGGTCGAGATCGGTGGGGATCGGTCGGTTTGGTTGCGCCCGGACCCGGGCATCCAGAGGTCACCAGAGAAAGCACAACACCGTGTGACCTTGCTGGAGGAGGACGACCGTGGAACTCACCGTCTGGGGCATCATCACTGCGCTCGTCGTTGGTCTGATCGTCGGCGCGCTGGGCCGCCTGGTCGTCCCGGGCCGCCAGAACATGCCGATGTGGATGCACATGCTGATCGGTGTCGGCGCCGCCCTGCTGGGCACGCTCATCGCCCGGGCCAGCGGGTTCGCCGAGACCGCCGGGATCGACTGGCGTGAGCTGATGTTGCAGGTCCTGCTGGCCGCCGTCGCGGTGGCGCTGGTCGCTGGCGTCGGACGCCGTCGCCACGTCACCCACCGGTAGGCACGTACCCCGCAGTCCGTCCACGGGCACCCGGCCAGATGGCCGGGTGCCCGTCGCGTTATGGGGCTTACCTCCCGGCGTACGCCCTTCGCGGTGAGGATGCCGACCCGCCCGCCGGCGGGTGATTCGTCCACCGGACCGGTTTGAGTTTTCGGCGGGTCGGGAACTGTGGGGTCACGACACTGAACGACCCGAGACATATTGAGGAGAACGACCGTGACCGTCACCGGAATCATCACCGCGCTCATCGTCGGCCTGATCGTTGGTGCGCTGGGCCGGCTGGTCGTGCCGGGCCGCCAGAACATGCCGATCTGGCTGCACATGCTCATCGGTGTGGGCGCCGCGCTACTCGGTACCGTGATCGCCCGCTCCACCGGGCTCGCCACCGGCAGCGCCCTGAACCTGGGTGAACTGCTGATCCAGGTCCTGCTGGCCGCCGTCGCGGTCGCCCTGGTCGCCGGGGTGGGTGGCCGGCGCCGGGGGGTCACCCACCGGTAAGCGCCGAACGACACCCGAGGGGCGTCCGACCACCTGGTCGGGCGCCCCTCGCGTGTGTCCGGCCCGTCCACTCCCGACGGGTACGCGCTCGCCGTCGTCACCGCTGCCGGGGTCAGGCCCCCTGCGGTACGGTCGCCTCGCCGTCGGGCTCGCCCCTGTCGTAAAGGATTTTTACCTACTAAGGTGCGGCGGAGAAGGTAAGTGCCGGACGGTGCGAGGGAGACGTGGCGTGAACAGGTGGAAACGGCTGACCCCGGTCACCGCCGTGGTGGCCTCGGTCGCGATGTTGATCGCCGGGTGCGGTGGTGCCGACGACCCGGCCGCCGACGACAGCCGGCTGACGGTCTGGATGATGGGCGAGGGGAGCGAGGCGCAGACCGCCTTCCTCGACGGCGTCGAGGCCGAGTTCCGCACGAAGCACCCGGACACCGACGTCGTGGTCCAGTACGTCCCCTGGCTGGAGGCGCCGAAGAAGTTCCAGGCCGCGCTCGCCGGTGGGGCGGGACCCGACGTCACCGAGCTGGGCAACACCGAGACCCAGGGCTGGGCGGCCCAGCAGGCCCTCGCCGACGTCACCGACCGCTTCGGCGGGTGGGCCGAGGGGCGGGACGTCCTGCCCGACCTGGTCCGCAACGCCCAGCTCGACGGCCGGCAGTACGGCGTCCCGTGGTACGCGGGGGTGCGGGCCGTCTACTACCGGGCCGACTGGTTCGCCGAGGCCGGGGTGCAGCCGCCGACCACCTGGGACGAGATGGTCGCCGCCGCCAAGGCCGTCCAGGCGAAGAAGCCCGGCACCTACGGCATCGCCCTGCCCGGCAACTCGGAGCTGCCCTTCTACTCCTTCCTCTGGGGCGCCGGCGGTGAGATCGCCACCGAGCAGGGCGGGACCTGGACCTCCGGGTACACCTCGCCGCAGGCCCGGCAGGCGGTGAAGTTCTGGACCGACCTGGTCACCGTGCACAAGGTGGCCCCGCCCGCCGCCGCCGGCTGGAACGAGATCGACGCCCGCACTCAGTTCGCCACCGGCAAGGCGGCGATGGCCTTCGCCGGGAGCTGGCAGGCCGGCGCCATCAAGAAGGACAACCCGGAGATCGAGCAGGTCTGGGGTACGTTCCCGATCCCCGGCCCGGACGGCCGCCCGGCCCCCGCCTTCGCCGGTGGCTCCGACCTCGCTGTCTGGGAGGACAGCCCGCGCAAGGATCTCGCCTGGGACTACCTGACCGTGCTGCTCAGCAAGCAGAACGCGAAGACCTTCGCGGACAGCCTCGGCTTCTTCCCGGTCTACCAGGACCTGGTCAACGGGGGCGGGTACGCCGACGACAAGCTCATGGCCGCCTTCGCCACCACCATCCAGCGCACCCGGCTGACCCCGCTGACCCCGAAGTGGGTCGAGGTGAGCCGGACCAAGACGGTGACCCAGGCGATGAACAGCTCGGTGATCAAGGGGCAGAAGACCGTCGATCAGGCCACCGCCGACGCGGCCGGCGAGATGGAAAGCATCCTCAACGCCAAGTGACGACGCTGACCGACGCCCCTGGCACGTCCGCCGCGCGGGAGACCCCCGCCCGGCGGCGTCGCCGGGCCGACCGCCTGCCGTACCTGCTGCTCCTGCCCTGCCTGGTGGTGATCGGCGGGCTGCTGCTCTGGCCGCTCGGCCAGGTGGTGTGGATGTCGTTCCACCGGCTGGACAACGTCCGGCAGGTACGCGGGGACCGGCCCTGGCCCTTCGTCGGGCTGGACAACTACCTCCAGATCCTCGGCGACCCGTTCTTCCACACCGTGCTGCGCAACACGGTGCTCTTCGCCGTCGCCACCGTGGCGCTGACCATGGTGCTCGGCACGCTGGTCGGGCTGCTGCTGAACCGGCTCGGCCGGCGGATGGCCACCTTCGTCGGCAGTTGCGTGATGCTCGCCTGGGCCACCCCGGCGCTCACCGGCACGATCGTCTGGAAGTGGATCTTCGACGACACCAGTGGACTGGTGACCTGGCTGTTCAACGCGCTGCCTGACGGGCTCTCCACCGCGCTCTTCGGGCGCAGCGACTGGACCGGGTACGGCTGGTTCAACTCGCCGCTGCTCTTCTTCGCCATCCTCACCCTGGTGGTGGTCTGGCACTCGTTCCCGTTCATCGCGGTCAGCGTGCTGGCCGGGCTCAAGAGCGTGCCGAGCGAACTGCAGGAGGCGGCCAGGGTGGACGGGGCCGGCCCGTGGCGGGTGTTCTGGTCGGTGACGTTCCCGCTGCTGCGGCCGGTCTTCGCGATCCTGGTCGTGCTCTCCACCATCTGGGACTTCAAGGTCTTCACCCAGCAGTTCGTCCTGGCCGGTGGCACCCAGGACCGGTCGACCTTCATGCTCTCCATCTACTCGTACGCCGAGGCCTTCTCGCCACCGCCCAAGTACGGTCTCGGCGCCGCGATCGCGGTGATCCTGACGGTGATCCTGCTGGTGGTGACCGGGTTCTACGTCCGCATGGTGCTGCGCCAGGAGGAGTCGTGAAACGGTTCGCCCTCAACGGCGCCGGCCTGCTGGTGGCGCTCTTCGCGGCCTTCCCCGTCTACTGGATGGTCGCCACCTCGCTCAAACCGAGCCGGGAAATCTTCTCCGCCACCCCGCGCCCGGTGCCCACCGAGCCGACCCTGGCGCACTACCGGGACATCCTCACCGGCAACCTCATCCCCGGGGTGTCCTTCGTCGACTTCTTCCGCAACAGTCTCCTGGTCGCGGCGGCCACGGTCCTGCTCAGCGGGCTGGTCGCGCTGCTCGCCGCGACCGCCGTGGCCCGGTTCCGGTTCTCCCTGCGGACCAGCTTCCTGATCATGCTGCTGGTGGTGCAGATGATCCCGCTGGAGGCCCTGGTCATCCCGCTGTTCCTGATGATCCAGCGGCTCGGGCTCTACAACACCCTGCCCAGCCTGATCCTGACGTACCTCGGCTTCTCGCTGCCGTTCGCGGTCTGGATGCTGCGGGGGTTCGTCGCGGCGGTGCCGAAGGAGCTGGAGGAGGCGGCGGCGATCGACGGGGCCAGCCGGGCGCAGATCTTCCGGCGGATCCTCTTCCCGCTGGTCGCCCCCGGTCTCGTCGCCACCAGCATCTTCTCCTTCATCACCGCGTGGAACGAGCTGATCTTCGCGCTGACCTTCCTCAACGACCAGGAGAAGTACACCCTGCCGGTGGCGATGACCTTCTTCTTCGGCCGGGACGACACCGCCTGGGGCCCGGTGATGGCCGCCTCCACCCTGATCACCCTGCCGGTGATCGTCTTCTTCCTGCTGGTGCAGCGCCGGATGGTCACCGGCCTGGTAGCTGGCGCCGTCAAGGGCTGAGGTGCAAGGAAGGGCCCCCTGTTAAAGCATTCGGTAGTAAAGGGGCCCCTTCCTAACACCCGGATCGGGGGCGGCGCGCGGCTGGGCGGGGCGCGGCCGGGGTGTGGGCGGTCAGTGGTCGGCGGCGGGGGTGACGGTCGCGCCGGCCCGGGCCACGATCTCCTGCAACGCCGCGACGTGACCCGCGAAGGCGTCCCGGCCCCGCCGGGTCAACGTCACCGAGGTCCGGGCCCGCTTGCCCACGAAGCTCTTGCGGATCTCGGCGTACCCGGCCTGCTCCAGGGCGGAGAGCTGCTTGGAGAGGGCGGAGTCGGACAGGTCGAGCTGCTCGCGCAGGTACCGGAACTCGGCCCAGTCGGTGGCGGCGAGCAGGCTGACCAGGGACAGCCGGGTCGGCGCGTGGATCAGCTCGTCGAAGCGGGGCGCGGTCACCGGCCGCCGCCGATCGGCCGGGCGCTCATCACGCTGCGAAGGTATCCCGTCAGCCGGTGCCCGCTGAGCGCCATGGTCAAGCCGGTGGCGCCGGCACCGATGGTGGCCGGCCAGGACAACCCGGCCGCGTCGGCGGCGAACCCGCTGCCGAGGCCGAGGGCGACCAGGGTGAGCACGTACCCGACGATGGCGAGGCCGCCCCGGACGCCGAGCAGGTCGTTGCGGACCTGGGCGCGGTGGCGCAGCGCGACCCGGGTGACCAGGGCGCCCAGGCCCAGGGCGTACCCGACGGACCCGACCGCGACCACCCACGGCCGGGCTGTCTCGACCGCAGCGGTGAAGGCGACCATCAGCCCGCCCACCGCCGGCCAGTACCAGCCGGGTACGAGGGTGGCGTCGATCGCCTGGTCGCGGCGGTTTCGGATCTCGGTGAGCGCGTCGGCGGCGGCGGTGGGGGAGATGGCGGGCTCGGTCACGACGGTCTCCTTGCCGAGGGGGAGAGTGCTTTCCTGCCAGGAAAGTTAACCGCGGACTTTCCTGCTCGGCAAGTGCTTTCCGATTCGGCGAGACGTTACGCTGGCCGCCATGGGCAGGGTGACGGCGGTGAACCTCGGCGTGGTGACCGAGGCACAGTGGGCGGGCGACGCGAGCGGTCGCAGCGGGATCGACAAGCGGCCCGCGGAGGGGCCGGTGCCGGTGCGGTGGCACGGGGTGGTCGGGGACTTCATCGCCGAACGGGCCCACCACGGAGGCCCCGACCAGGCGCTCTACGCCTACGCCGAGGAGGACGCGGCCTGGTGGGCGGCCGAGGTGGGCCGCGAGATCCGGCCCGGCGGCTTCGGCGAGAACCTGACCACGCACGGGGTGGACGTCACCGGCGCGGTCGTCGGCGAGCAGTGGCTGGTCGGCTCGGCGCTGCTCCAGGTGACCAAGCCGCGTACGCCGTGCCGGACGTTCGCCGGCTTCTGGGGGATGCCCGACCTGATCAAGCGGTTCACCGCCCGGGCCGTGCCCGGGGCGTACCTGCGGGTGCTGCGCGAGGGAGAGGTGAGCGCGGGGGACCCGGTGCAGGTCGTGGCGCGGCCGGAGCACGGCGTCACCATCGGTGAGGTGTTCCGGGCCACCAACCTGGAGCCGGAGCTGCTGCCCCGGCTGCTGGACGCGCCCGAGCTGCCCGAGTCGATCCGGGAGAAGGTCAGCCGCCGCCTCGCCGGCCGGCCCTGACCGCCGCCGGTCCCCGACCGCCGGCCGCGCTACCCGCCGACTGCCGCGCTACCCGCCGGCCGCGCTACCCGCCGGGCGAACCGGCCGGCGGCGGGTGTTAAGAAGGGCCCCCTGCTATACCGGAAGCGTTAACAGGGGGCCCTTCCTTTCAGCTCAGCGGAGCCAGGGGACGCTGCGGTCGAGCAGGCCGCGCTCCTTGAGCTCCTTGCGCAGCGGGATCTCGTCGTCGATGTACCCGTTCCAGTTGATGCCCCAGTAGTTGGCGGTGTGCGTACCCTCGCCGCAGAGCTGGCGCTGCACCGGCGAGCGGTTGGCCCACCACTCGCCGTCCTTGTCGATGTGCAGCTCGTCCAGCGGGCGGATCCACCGGTACGTGTAGCCGATGAAGAGCATCTTGCGGGTGATGGTGGACAGGTTCGTCGACCGGGAGTGCCACTGGCGACGGTCGAAGATGAACGCGTCACCCGGGTTGGCGGTGATCTCCACCGTGCCCTCCGGGTCCGGGTTGTGCACCGTCAGGTCGTCCGGCCGGGGCAGGGAGTTCCACAGGTGGCTGCCCGGGATGACCTTGGTGGCGCCGCGCCCGGTCTCCGACAGGTCGGACAGGACGTACGCGACCTTCAGCGAGAACATCGGCCGGGGCAGGTTCGGGTCCATCGTCTCCGGGTCGGAGTTCTGCCGGTACCCGTCCTGGTGCCAGCCCCAGTACGGCTTCTCCGGCTCCAGCGCCGGCGGGGTGACGTCCAGGTGGTTGTGGTGGGTGTAGATGTTCCAGCCGGCCAGCCCCCACATGTACGGGAAGGCGATCGGGTGGGTGAGCAGCTCACCGAAGAGCTCGTCACGCTCCAGGAAGCCCAGCAGGTGCAGGGTGCCGTCCTTGGTGGTGTTGCCCTTGGCCTTCTCCTCCGCGTAGACGCGGTCGACGGCTTCCTCCAGGGCGGCCCGGTGGTCCTCCGTCAGCACGTTCCGCAGGAGCATGAAGCCCTGCTCGTGGAACTCCTTGCGGTCGGTGTCGCTGATCGGTTCGTAACCGGTCCGGCCCTCGTAATCGAACACCGCGTCGTACCCCTCCCCATGAGGTGGAACCATTTCTGGCACAGGTCGCCGATGGTAACGCGCGGTCGCCGGGGCGGGGGAAGGGCCACAGGTCCCGGATCCGCATCGCCGTTGACCAGGGGCGATGGGGCGACTCCGGCGAGTGCTCGCCGCACGGTGGTATGCCGCGCTATCCGGCTGCTTGCCGGATGTGGGCGATTGTGCGTTTCGTGCGGTTCGGGTGGTGATCGCCCGGTCGAAGAGTGGTCGCCCCGGTCGACAGGTGAGCGCCCCGGCCGGCGGGTCAGCAGCGGGCGCGTCAGAGCCGGCGGGTCAGCCGTGGGCGCGTCAGCGGCGGGCGGGTCAGGGCCGGCGGGTCAGAGGTCGCCGAACACCTCGGCGACCACCCGTGACTCCGAGCCGCCGTCGGCGGCCCTGCCCCAGCTGCCCTGCTTCGAGGTCCACTCCAGGCCGGCGAAGCTGACCCGCTTCACCCCGTGGTCCCGGGCGTGCGCGACGAGCCAGTGCGCGTACCGCCAGCCGTCGCGCTCCTTGGCGGCGGGCACCACCAGCCCGGTCAGGTCGGCCGGCGACTCCGCGCCGGGCAGCCCCCAGTCCAGGGTCAGCGCCCGGGTCAGTTCCGCCGTGGCGGCGTCCCCGCGCATCGCCGGCTCGGTGCCGATCGTGCAGGCCACCGCGCCGGTCGCCTGGCCGAGCAGGGCGCGGGTGAGCACCTGCGAGTCGTCCGCCCACTTCTCGTACGCCTCGGGGAAGGCCGACCGCTGGACCGCCTGGGCGGCGTCGGTGACCCGCATCTCCTCCCAGCCCTTGACCTTCTTCAGCGCGGCGTAGAAGCGCTTGGCCGCGTACCGGGGGTCGCGGATCTGGGCCGGCGTGCCCCAGCCCTGGCTGGGGCGCTGCTGGAACAGCCCCACCGAGTCCCGGTCGCCGCCGGCCAGGTTGCGCAGGCTCGACTCCTGGTACGCGGTGGCCAGGGCGACCACCACGGCCTGCTCGGGCATGCCGCGCTGGATGCCGATCGCGGCGATGGTGGCCGCGTTGGCCATCTGGTGGGAGTCGAGGCCGACCCGACCGTCCGCCTGGACCGTGCAGCCCCGGCTGGCGAAGGTGACCTGGAACTGACCGACCTGCCGGGCGACCACCCAGATCCCGAGAACGGCGACGACCGCGAGAACGACACCGCTTGCGACGGCTGCCCGTGTGCGCACCCACACCCCCTGTTCGACGGTCCGACAAGAGTACGTCTCGGCCGGCGTTGATCAGCCCGTCCGCCCGGATCGTCACGTTCCGCCGCGTTTCCGCGACAGCCGGCGGTCGGCGACCGGCGTTCCCCCGCCGCGTCGGGTGAAACGGCCGTGAACCACCCGGACGCCGACGACGAGCCGGGCGCGGAGGGCCGCCGTGGGGGACCACCGGTCGGCGGCCCGGCCCCGGTCGGCTCGGGCCGTGGCCGGTCCAGGCTGCACCGCAGGGCCGGCCGGTCCCGGTCACACCGGGGGACCAGCCCGTCCCGGCTGGACCGGGGAGCCGGCCCGTCCCGGCTACCCCGGAGGGCCGGGCGGTCCGGGCTATGCCGGAGGGCCGGGCGGTCCGGGCTATGCCGGGGGGTCGGCCGGGGCGGGCACCCAGCTCGCGTCCCGCTTCTCCCGGAACGCCCGCACGCCCTCGCGCCCCTCGGCGGAGAGGAAGTAGCCGGTCGACAGGGCGGCCAGCGCGGCGATCTCGTCCCGCAGGTCGGTGGCGGCCGGCCGGCGCAGCAGCTCCTTGGCCCCGGCCAGCGCCCCGGGGGCGCCCCGGACCAGGGAGGCGCAGTACCGGGCCACCGTCGCGTCCAGCTCCGCCGCCGGCACGGCGGTGGTGACCAGGCCGATCTCGGCGGCCCGCCGGCCGTCGAAGGTGTCCCCGGTCAGGTACAGCTCGGCGGCGGCCCGGGGGAGCAGCCGGGGCAGCACGGTCGCCGAGATCACCGCCGGGATCACCCCGATCCGGACCTCGGTGAAGGCGAAGGTGGCCGCCTCGGCACAGACCGCCAGGTCGGCCGCCGCGATCAGGCCCAGTCCGCCGGCCCGCGCCGGCCCGGCGACCCGGGCCAACACCGGCTTGGGGCACTCCCGGACGGCGGCCAGCACGTCGCCGAGCATCCCGGCCGGCACGGTCCCGCTGGCGTACGCGGCGGCGGTCTCCTTCAGGTCGGCGCCGGAGCAGAAGACCGGGCCGGTGTGGTCGAGCACGACGACCCGGACGGCGTCGTCGGCGACGGCGGTCGCCAGCCCGGCCAGCAACTGGGTCATCAGCGGCGTGGAGAGGGCGTTGCGGTTGTGCGGGCTGTCCAGGGTGAGGGTGGTCACCCCACGGGACGTGGTGACCCGCACCAGGGGGTCGGGAGAGGTCATGCGGGCACACTAGTGGCTGTGCCTGGCCTCCTCCCAGAAGGTGAGACCGTCCCCGTCGACGGTTCGCTGCCCGAATCCGCCACCGCCGCCGTCGGCGCGCGGGGCTTCGGCGTCTACCTCCACGTCCCGTTCTGCGCCAGCCGCTGCGGCTACTGCGACTTCAACACGTACACCGCCGCCGAGCTGGGCGGCGGGGCCAGCCGGGAGGAGTACGCCGACACCGTCCTGGCCGAGCTGGCGCTCGCCGGGCGGGTGCTCGGCGACACCCCGCCGCCCCGGGTGTCGACAGTCTTCGTCGGCGGCGGCACCCCGACCCTGCTGCCCGCCGACGACCTGGCCCGGATCCTGGACGCGATCGACCGCACCTGGGGGTTGGCGGCCGACGCGGAGGTGACCACCGAGGCGAACCCGGAGTCGGTGACCCCGGGGTCGCTGAAGGCCCTGCGCGCCGCCGGCTACACCCGCATCTCGCTGGGCATGCAGTCCGCCGCGCCCGGGGTGCTGGCGATCCTCGACCGGCGGCACAGCGCCGGCCGGGCCACCGCCGCCGCCCGGGAGGCCCGCGACGCCGGGTTCGACCACGTCAACCTGGACCTGATCTACGGCACCCCGGGGGAGCGCGCGGAGGACTTCGCCGCCAGCCTCGACGAGGTGATCGCCGCCGGGGTCGACCACGTCAGCGCGTACGCCCTGATCGTGGAGGACGGCACCCGGCTGGCCGCGCGGATGCGCCGGGGCGAGCTGCCGTACCCCTCCGACGACGTCGCGGCGGACCGTTACCTGGCCGCGGAGGCCGCCCTCGGCGCGGCCGGTTTCTCCTGGTACGAGGTCTCCAACTGGGCGCGGACGCCGGCCGCCCGGTGCCGGCACAACCTGCTCTACTGGACCGGCGGGGACTGGTGGGGCCTCGGCCCGGGGGCGCACAGCCACGTCGGCGGCGTGCGCTGGTGGAACGTCAAACACCCCACGGCGTACGCGGGCAGGCTGGCGCAGGGGCGGTCCCCGGGGCAGGCCCGGGAGGTGCTCACCGCCGCCGAGGCGCACATGGAGGACGTGATGCTGCGACTCCGGCTCGCCGAGGGGCTACCGCTGGCGGTGCTCGACGAGCCGGGGCGGGCCGGTGCCGAGCGGGCCCTGGCCGCCGGGCTGCTCGATCCGGCCCGGTACGCCGACGGCTCCGCCGTGCTCACCCTCCGGGGCCGGCTGCTCGCCGACGCCGTGGTCCGCGACCTGCTGCCCTGAGCCCGCCCGGCGGCCGGCTCACTTCACGAAGTGGTACGTCATCGGGTAGCGGTACAGCGTGCCCTCGTTGGCCTTGACGCCACCGACGATGCCGAAGATCAACGGGACCAGGCCGACGACGAACGGCACGAAGGCCAGCAGGCCGCAGGTGATGATGCCCAGCACGATGCTGGCGGCGAGCGCGATCACCCAGGTGAGCTGGAAGTTGAGCGCGGCGACCGCGTGCGCCCGCGCGGTCGGCGACTGCTGCCCCTTGGCGGTCAGCGCGATCAGCGGCGCCACCCAGCCCATCAGGCCGCCGCCGACGACCACCCCGAGCGCCCCGCCGAAGTGGGAGACGAGCGCCCAGGTCTTGTCGTCGGCGGTGGGATACCCCGGCGGCGCCCCGTACCCGCCGCCCGGTCCTGCGCCGTAGCCGCCGCCCGGTCCCGCACCGTAGCCACCGCCCGGTCCCGCACCGTAGCCGCCGCCGCCCGGTCCCGCGCCGCCCGGTCCCGTGCCGTAGCCGCCGCCGTCCGGAGCCGCGCCGTAGCCGCCGCCGGTCGGGTACCCGACGCCCGGCGGGGGATATCCACCGGCCGGGGGATAGTTGCCGGGCGGGGGAGCGTCCGACGGAGGGTGGGCCCCGCCCGAGACCGGCTGCTCCGGTGGCGGATATCCACCGGGTGGGGGGTAGCCGCCCGGGGTGGGCGTCCCGGACAGTGGGGCCGTGGGCGGTTCGTAGCCGGAGGGGCCGGCGGGGGGCAGCGGTGAGGTCGGGTCCGGCGGGACGCCGGGGTCGCCCGATCCGGGTGGGCGAGGCGGTTCAGTCATGGAGGTCACGGTAGGTGCAGCCGGCAAGGTGGCACCAGAGTGACACCGGCTCGATCGGCCGGCTCGATCGGCCGCCGCCACGCGTAGACATCGACGGGCGCGTGGTCCGTCACTGATCATCGCGCCGGTGGGGGCAGCCGACGTAGACTGGCACTCGCTACAGTCGAGTGCCAGGGCGCGGCCTCGACCCCGGCTGGTGCGGCCGGGGCGGGTCGGTCCGGCCGCACCGGCCCACGGGCGGGCGCGGCGTGGCCGACGTGCGACAGGAGGTGGGGAGATGGGTCTCGACGACCGCAAACTCGCCGTGCTGCGCGCGATCGTCGAGGACTACGTCGCCACCCAGGAGCCGGTCGGCAGCAAGGCGTTGGTCGAGCGGCACCAGCTCGGGGTCTCCCCGGCGACGGTCCGCAACGACATGGCGGTGCTGGAGGAGGAGGGCTACATCCGGCAGCCGCACACCAGCGCCGGCCGGGTGCCCACCGACCGGGGCTACCGCCTCTTCGTCGACCGGCTGTCCCGGGTGAAGCCGCTCAGCCCGGCCGAGCGCCGGGCCATCGAGCGGTTCCTGGTGGGGGCGGTCGACCTCGACGACGTGGTGCACCGCACGGTCCGGCTGCTGGCCCAGCTCACCCGGCAGGTGGCCGTGGTGCAGTACCCCAGCCTGGCCCGGTCCTCGGTCCGCCACCTGGAGCTGGTGCCGATCTCCACCACCCGGCTGATGCTGGTCATGATCGCCGACACCGGTCGGGTCGAGCAGCGGCTGGTCGAGCTGCCCGCCCCGATCTGCGCCGACGACGTCACCGACCTGCGTCGGCTGATGAACGAGAAGTTGGTCGGTACCCGGCTGTCGGAGACCCCGCCGCTGGTGCAGGCGCTGGTCGAGGAGGCCCCGGCGCAGGTGCGGCCGGCCATGACCACGCTCTCCACCGTGCTGCTGGAGACGCTTGTCGAGCGGCACGAGGAGCGGATCGCGTTGGCCGGCACCGCCAACCTGACCCGGGGCGGCCTGCTCGACTTCCAGGGTTCGCTGCGGCCGATCCTGGAGGCGCTGGAGGAGGAGGTCGTCCTGCTCAAGCTGATCGGCGAGGCCGAGCCGAGCACGACCCGGGTGCTGATCGGCGACGAGAACGAGATCGACAACCTCCGGGCCGCGTCGGTGGTCAGCACCGGCTACGGCCCGGGTGCCACCATCGTGGGTGGCCTGGGTGTGCTGGGGCCGACCCGGATGGACTACCCCGGCACCATCGCCACGGTGCGAGCCGTGGCACGCTACGTGGGCGAGCTGCTGGCCCAGAACTGATCAGTCGGGCCGACGACCGGCGCAGAGCGAGACGAACATGAGGACACGGGACGCAGTGGCCAGGGACTACTATGGCATTCTCGGCGTGAGCCGGGAAGCCTCCGATGACGAGATCAAGCGCGCCTACCGCAAGCTGGCGCGGCAGTTCCATCCGGACGTGAATCCGGACCCGGAGGCCCAGGAGAAGTTCAAGGACATCAACGCCGCGTACGAGGTCCTCTCGGACGACCGGAAACGGCAGATCGTCGACCTGGGCGGGGACCCGCTGGCCCCCGGTGGTGGGGCGGCCGGTCCGGGCGGGCCGGGAGCCGGGCCGTTCGCCGGCTTCCAGGACATCATGGACGCGTTCTTCGGTGGTGCCGCCGGTGCCACCCGGGGCCCCCGTCCACGGACCCGCCCCGGGGCCGACGCGATCCTGCGGCTGGAGCTGGACCTGAACGAGACGGCGTTCGGGGTGGAGGCGCCGATCACCGTCGACACCGCCGTGCTCTGCACCACCTGTTCCGGTGCGGGCACCGCCGCCGGCACCCACCTGGCCACCTGCGAGGCGTGCCAGGGTCGGGGCGAGGTGCAGTCGGTGCAGCGCACCTTCCTCGGCCAGGTGGTCTCCGCTCGGCCCTGCACCGTCTGCCAGGGGTACGGCACCACGATCCCGCACCCCTGCGCGACCTGTGCCGGTGACGGCCGGGTCCGGACCCGCCGCTCGCTGACCGTCAAGATCCCCGCCGGGGTGGAGGACGGGATGCGGATCCGGCTGGCCCAGCAGGGCGAGGTGGGCCCCGGTGGGGGCACCCCCGGCGACCTGTACGTGGAGATCCACGAGCGCCCGCACGACGTCTACTCCCGCAAGGGCGACGACCTGCACTGCCGGGTCACCGTGCCGATGACCGCCGCCGCGCTGGGCACCCGGCTGACCATCAAGACGCTGGACAGCGAGGAGTCCGTCGACGTCAAGCCCGGCACCCAGCCGGGCAGCACGCTGCGGCTGCGCGCCCGGGGCGTACCGCACCTGCGCGGCACCGGCCGGGGTGACCTCTACGTCCACCTGGACGTGCGGACCCCGACCAAGCTCGACGCCGACCAGGAGCGGATGCTGCGCGACTTCGCCAAGACCCGGGGCGAGGAGGTCGCCGAGCTGAGCAAGCAGGGCGGCTTCTTCTCCCGGATGCGGGACGCCTTCAACGGGCACGCCTGAGGTGTCGGCGCCGCTGTTCCTGGTCGAGTCGCTGCCGACCGGGGACCAGCTCACCCTCGACGGCCCGGAGGGCCACCACGCGGCCACCGTGCAGCGCCTGCGGGTCGGCGAGGAGCTGCTCCTCGCCGACGGCCGGGGCGGCACCGCCGCCGCCGTGGTCACCGCCGTCGGCCGGGGCAGCCTGGAGATCGAGGTCACCTCCCGGGGATACGTGGACGCGTCCGTCCCCCGGCTGGTGGTGGTGCAGGGCATCGCCAAGGGCGACCGGGGCGAACTGGCCGTGCAGGCGATGACCGAGGTCGGGGTGGACGAGATCGTGCCCTGGGCGGCGTCCCGCTCGGTCGTGCAGTGGCGCGGTGACCGGGGCGTACGGGCCCGGCAGAAGTGGACGGCCACCGCCCGGGAGGCGGCCAAGCAGGCCCGCCGGGCGTGGCTGCCGGTGGTGGCCGGCGCGCCGGACGAGTCGACCCCGACCGTGGCCCGCCGGCTCGCCGGGGCCGCCGCCGCGTTCGTGCTGCACGAGGGGGCGCGGGAGCGGCTGAGCACCGTCGAGCTGCCGACGGCCGGGGAGATCGTCCTGGTGGTCGGCCCGGAGGGCGGGGTCAGCGAGGCGGAGGTGGCGACCTTCGCGCAGGCGGGTGCCCGCCCGGTCCGGCTCGGCCCGACGGTGCTGCGTACCTCCACCGCCGGGGTGGCCGCGCTCGCCGTCCTCGCCACCCGCCTCGCCCGCTGGTAAGGAAGGGCCCCCTGTTAACGCATTCGGTAGAGCAGGGGCCCCTTCTTAACCACTGTCCGCCGGCTCGCTCACAGCCGGGGGAAGATGTGCACCGGCTGGTCGTCGGGGCGCAGGTCCAGCCCGGCCGGCCCGACGATCAGCGGGTCCGGCGTCCCGACCACCTCGCGGTCGGCGTCGGCGTACCCGAAGCGGTTGAGCACGTGGCGCATGGCCTCCAGCCGGGCGCGCTTCTTGTCGTTGCTCTTCACCACGGTCCACGGCGCGTCCGCCGTGTCGGTGTAGAAGAACATCGCTTCCTTGGCCTCGGTGTACTCGTCCCACTTGTCGAGTGAGGCGATGTCCATCGGCGACAGCTTCCACTGCCGTACCGGGTCGACCTGTCGGACGGCGAACCGGGTGCGCTGCTCGTTGCGCGACACCGAGAACCAGAACTTGACCAGCCGGATCCCCGAGCGGGTCAGCATCCGTTCCAGCTCCGGGGCCTGGCGGAGGAACTCCAGGTACTCCTTGCGGGTGCAGAACCCCATCACCCGCTCGACCCCGGCCCGGTTGTACCAGGACCGGTCGAAGAGCACGATCTCCCCGGCCGCCGGCAGGTGGTTGATCCACCGCTGGAAGTACCACTGGGTGGACTCCCGCTCGTTCGGCTTCGTCAATGCCACCACCTTCGCCCCGCGCGGGTTCAGGTGTTCCATGAAGCGCTTGATCGTGCCGCCCTTGCCGGCCGCGTCCCGGCCCTCGAACATGATCACCAGCCGCTCGCCGGAATCCTTGATCCAGTCCTGGAGTTTGAGCAGTTCGATCTGGAGCAGCCGCTTCTGCCGGTCGTAATCGTCGCGCTCCATCCGGTGGTCGTACGGGTAGTCCTCGCGCCAGGTGTCCACCGGGCTGCCGTCGGGGCGGAGCAGGACGGGGTCGTCGTCGTGGCCGTCGGCCACCCGGTAGTCGTCGGTGAGGTCCAGCAGCGGGGTGTCGGCCATGTCGGTCCTTCTTACCCCGCCGGGACGTCGAACCACCCTGCCCGACGTGACCTCCCCGGCAGCTCGCCCCGCCTTCGGCTCACAGGTGTTAAGAAGGGGCCCTTCCTCTACCGGAAGCGTTAACAGGGGGCCCTTCCTTGCACCTCAGGAGCGGAGGTAGGAGGCGCCGTTGAGGTCGACGATGGTGCCGGAGGCCCACTCCGCCTCCGGCGAGGCCAGCCAGTGCACGGCGGCGGCGATCTCGGTCGGCTCGGCCACCCGGTTGAACGGGCTCTGCGCCCGGACCGCCGCGCCGCGCGGCGCCTTCAGGTGCTCGTTGGTCATGTCGGTCGCCACGAACCCGGGCGCGACGGTGGCCACCGCGATCCCGTACGGGGCCAGCGCCACCGCCAGGGACTGGCCCATGCTGTTCAGCCCCGCCTTGCTCGCCCCGTACGCCGGGTTGGCCGGCTCGCCCCGGAAGGCGCCCCGGGAGGAGACGTTGACGATCCGCCCGCCCCGGTCGCGCATGTGCTGGGCGGCGCACCAGGCCGCATTGGCCGCGCCGAGCAGGTTGGTGTCGACGATCTCGCGCCACCGCTGCCGCCACTGGTCGTAGCCGGTCTCGAAGACCGGGTGCGGCGGGTCGGCCGGGCCGAACACCCCGGCGTTGTTGACCAGGACGTCGAGCCCACCGAGCAGGTCGGCCGCCCGGTCCACCATCGCCCGGACCGCGTCCGGGTCGGCCAGGTCGGCCTGCACCACCACGTGCCCGTCGCCGGGCAGTTCGGCGCGGAGCCGTTCGGCGAGGTCGGCCGAGTCGCGGTGGTGCACCGCCACCCGGTCGCCGCCGGCCGCGAACGCCTCGGCCACCGCCCGGCCGATGCCGCGCGACGCCCCCGTCACCAGTACCGCTCGTGAAGTCACGCCGACATCATGCCGGCGCGTCCACGACCAGGTCGGACCGCCCCCGTGGTGGCGACCTCCGGGAGGCGTACGGCGGGCCGGGCGGACCGCTTAGCATGCCCGGATGGAGAGCGACTGCCTGTTCTGCCGGATCGTGGCCGGCGAGATCCCCGCCACCATCGTCCGGGAGACCGACAAGACCCTGGCCTTCCGCGACATCACGCCCAAGGCGCCGGTGCACGTGCTGGTCATCCCGAAGGAGCACTACGCCGACGTGGCGACGCTCGGCCAGGGTGACCCGGCGCTGGCCGGCGAGGTGCTGGCCACGGCCGCCACGGTGGCCGAGGAGGAGGGGCTGCTCGGCGACGGCTTCCGGCTGATGTTCAACACCGGGGCGTACGGCGGCCAGGAGGTCTTCCACGTCCACGCGCACCTGCTCGGCGGCGCCCCGCTCGGCCCGATGCTGGCCCGCTGAGCGGCGGGGTACGCACGGTGACGGCGTCGAACGACCGCCTGGCGCGGCTGGTCCGGCAGGTGCAGGCGCGGGCCCGGGTGCCCGCGGTGGCGGCGGCGCTGCACCGGGCGGACCGCCCGGCGTGGAGCTGCACCGTCGGCGACCCGGGCAACGGAGCCGAGCTCGGCCCGGCGACCCGGTTCCGGATCGGCTCGGTGACCAAGACCCTCACCGCCGTCCTGGTGCTCCAGTGCCGCGACGACGGCCTGCTCGACCTCGACGACCCGGTGGGCCGCCACCTGGACCTGCCCGCGCACGGCGGGGCGACCGTCCGCCGGCTGCTGTCGCACACCGCCGGCCTGCAACGCGAGCCGTTCGGCGACGTCTGGGACACGCTGCGGACGCCGGACGTCGCGGGGCTCGTCGCCGACCTGGCCCGCGCCGAGCGGGTGCTGCCCCCGGCCCGCCGGTTCCACTACTCGAACCTGGGGTTGGCCGTCCTCGGTGAGCTGGTGGCCCGGCTGCGCGGCGGCACCTGGGACGAGGTGCTCGCGGAGCGGGTGCTGACCCCGCTCGGCTTGACCGCCACCGGCCCGCAGCCGGGACCGACGGCGGCCACCGGGTACCTGGTCGACGCGTACTCCGACGAGGCGCACCCGGAGCCCCCGACCGACCTCGGTGCGCTCGCCCCGGCCGCGCAGCTGTGGAGCACCGCCGCCGACATGGCCCGCTGGGCGGCGTTCCTCGCCGACCCGGCCACGGTCGACCCGACGGGCGCGGTGCTGGCCCCGGCCACCCTCGACGAGATGCGCTGGCCGGTGACCACCACCGACGAGGCCCACTGGACGGCGGGGTTCGGGCTCGGGCTGCTCCTGGTGCCGCAGCCGGACCGGGTGGTGCACGTCGGGCACGACGGGGCGATGCCCGGCTTCCTGGCCGGGGTGTACGGCCGCCGGGGCGGCGACGGCACCCCGGCCGCCATGGGGTGCGCGGTGCTGGGCTCCTCCGGTACCGCCGCCGAGCTGCTGGACCTGCCGCACCGGCTGCTCGCCGCCGCGGTCGAGGACGACCCGGCCGACGTCGAGCCGTGGCGACCCGGCCCGCCCGCGCCACCGCACCTGCGCGGCCTGCTCGGCCGCTGGTGGGGGGAGGGCTTCGAGTACGTCTTCTCCTGGCACGACGGCACCCTGCGGGCCCGGGGCGTGGACGACCCGGCCGGGAAGCCGCCGGCCGTCTTCGCGCCGGTGCCGCAGCGCCCGGACGTGTTCCGGACGGTCTCCGGTCGGGAGGTCGGGGAGCTGCTCCGGCTGACCCGGGACGAGCGGGGCGCGGTGGTCCGGATGCACTGGGCCACGTACCGCTTCACCCGTGCGCAGGAGGCCTTCGACCGCTACGACTTCCGCGCCGGCGGCTGAACCCCGGGGTAAGGAGGGGTCCCTTCTTAACCTCCACGGTCGAGAAGGGGCACCTTCTCACCCCCCGGTAGGGCCGCCGGGGGCGGCGGGTCCCGGCCGGGGCCGCACCCGGCCGAAATGGGCGAGGTGCGGCCCCGGCGGACCCGATACCATGGAAGCAACGTTCGTACGCCGCGCGTCAGCAGGGCTGGCGCAGAGATCGAGAGCAGGTGGCGCAGGGCCCCTCGGCCCGACCTATGACCGGCACCCCACCTCCCGGCCCGCCCCGGGTGCAGACCAGGATCACGGTTCCCGACTCCAAGATCATGGTCAACCTGCTCGGCGCGCGGGACGAGATCCTGCGGCTCGTCGAGCGCTCGGTCGTCAGCGACGTGCACGTACGCGGCAACGAGATCACCATCACCGGTTCGCCGGCGGACAACGCCCTCGCCGAGCGGCTCTTCGGTGAGCTGCTCGAACTCATCGAGAAAGGCGAGACCCTGACCACTGACGCCGTCCGGCGTACCGTCGGCATGCTCGAGCAGGGCAGCGCCGAGCGGCCCGCCGAGGTCCTGACGCTCAACATCCTCTCCCGGCGCGGTCGCACCATCCGTCCCAAGACCCTCGGCCAGAAGCGCTACGTGGACGCCATCGACGCGCACACGATCGTCTTCGGCATCGGTCCCGCCGGCACCGGCAAGACCTACCTGGCCATGGCGAAGGCCGTCCAGTCGCTCCAGGCCAAGCAGGTCAACCGGATCATCCTGACCCGCCCGGCGGTCGAGGCCGGCGAGCGGCTGGGCTTCCTGCCCGGCACGCTCAACGAGAAGATCGACCCGTACCTGCGCCCGCTCTACGACGCGCTGCACGACATGCTCGACCCCGAGTCGATCCCGAAGCTGATGGCGGCCGGCACGATCGAGGTCGCCCCGCTGGCGTACATGCGGGGCCGGGCGCAGCCGTACGACGCCCGGGTGCTGACCCCGGAGGGGTTCAAGCCCTTCGGGGCACTGCGGGTCGGAGACCTGGTGATCGGCTCGAACGGCACGCCGACACCGGTCATCGGCATCTATCCGCAGGGGCGCAAGGAGGTCTATCGGGTCACCACCCAGGACGGGGCGTCCACCGTCTGCTGCGGTGAGCACCTCTGGACCGTCGCCACGCCGGACGACAAGCGGCGTGGGCGGCGACGCACTCTCGAGACGCAGGAGATGATCGGCAGGGAGTGGCGCGGCCACACCCGCCGGTACGAGCTTCCCGTCGTCGCGCCCGTCGAGATGGAGTCGAAGGACGTTCCGCTCGATCCGTACGCGCTCGGCCTGCTGCTCGGGGACGGGTGCATCTCGTCCCGGGCGACGCCGACCTTCAGCACGGCGGATCCGGAGCTCGTCGCCGCGATCGAGCGGGCGGTTCCCGACATCGAGCTGGTCGGCAAGGGTGACTACGACTACGTGCTGCGGCATGTGAAGGGCCGTCGGGGCGGCGTGATCGTGGCCAACCCGGTGACGCTCGCCATTCGTGAGCTGGGCCTGGCCGGAAAGAGGTCGGGGACCAAGTTCGTGCCCGACGTCTACAAGTACAACAGCCTCGATGTTCGACTGGCCGTCCTGCAGGGCCTGCTGGACACCGATGGCGGACCGTCCCTTCAGCCGGGGCGTAGCTGTCGGGTGCAGTACTGCACGACCTCCGTCCGGTTGCGCGACGACGTCGTCTACCTCGTTCAGTCGCTCGGCGGGGTGGCCACCTGGCGGGTCCGCCCGGCCGAGGGGCGCAAGCCCGGCCTGGCCAACGGGCGGCCGGTCCCGTACCGAGCCGACGCCTACGTCGTGGAGATCCGGCTTCCCGCCGGCATCCCGCCGTTCCGTCTGTCCCGCAAGCGTCAGCGGTACGACGAGCAGGGCGGCGGCCGACCCATGCGCTTCATCGACTCGATCGTTCCGGCCGGTGTGCAGGAGACGATGTGCATCCAGGTCGCGGCGGAGGACTCGCTGTACGTCACCGACGACTTCCTGGTGACGCACAACACCCTGAACGACGCGTTCATCATCCTGGACGAGGCGCAGAACACCACGCCCGAGCAGATGAAGATGTTCCTCACCCGGCTGGGCTTCGGTTCCAAGATCGTCGTCACCGGTGACGTCACCCAGGTCGACCTGCCCGGCGGGACGACCAGCGGCCTGCGGGTGGTCCGGGAGATCCTGGAGGGGGTGCAGGACGTGCACTTCGCCCAGCTGTCCAGCGCCGACGTGGTGCGGCACCGGCTGGTCGGGGAGATCGTCGACGCGTACGCCCGCTGGGACGCCGAGCGGGAGAACGAGCAGGCGCAGAACGTGCGCGCCGTGCCGGGGCGGGCCGCCCAGGGCGGCCGGGCCGGCCGGCGCCGCTGACGGTCCGCCGCCCGGGCGGGCCGCCCGGCCGCCGCCCGAGGCGGCGCCACAGTAGCCACCAGAGCAGGGGAAACAGTTGTCCATCGAGATCGCGAACGAGTCCGGCGCCGAGGTCGACACCGACGCCGTCCTCGCCGTCGCCCGGCACGCCCTCGACGAGATGGGGGTCAACCCCCTCGCCGAGCTCTCCGTGCTGTTGATCGACATCGAGTACATGTCCGAGCTGAACCACCGCTGGATGGGCGGCGACGGGCCGACCGACGTGCTGGCCTTCCCGATGGACGAGGGGAGCGTCGACCACGGCCCAGGGGAGGCCAACGGCCCCGGCGGCGAGCCGGCGCTGCTCGGTGACATCGTGCTCTGCCCGGAGGTGGCGGCCAAGCAGGCGGCGACCGCCGGCCACACCCCCGCCGACGAGCTGCACCTGCTCACCGTGCACGGGGTGTTGCACCTGCTCGGCTACGACCACGCCGAGCCGGAGGAGGAGCGGGAGATGTTCGCCCTCCAGGCCCGGCTGCTGTCGAGCTGGCGGTCGACCCGGTCCCGGTGATGGACACCCCGACACTCGCGGCAGCGACCGCCGCCGGCCTGCCCGACCTGCAACTGATCTTCTTCGCGGCGGGTCTGGTGGTGCTCGCCGGCCTGATCGCGATGACCGAGGCGGCGCTGACCGCGGTCTCCCCGGCCCGCGCCGCCGAGCTGGCCCGCGACGGGGCGCGCGGCGCGCGGACCCTCCAGGTGGTCGCCGGTGACGTGGTCCGGCACCTCAACCTGCTGCTCCTGCTCCGGCTGCTCGCCGAGCTGACCGCGACCACGCTGGTGGCGCTGGTCGCGGTGGACACCTTCGGGGCCGGCTGGCGGGCGGCGCTGATCACCGCCGGGGCGATGACCGTGGTCAGCTTCGTGGTGGTGGGCGTCGGCCCGCGTACCCTCGGCCGGCAGCACGCGTACCCGGTGGGTCGCGCGGCGGCGCCGCTGGTCCGCTGGCTGGGGCGGGTGCTGAACCCGCTCGCGTCGCTGCTGATCCTGATCGGCAACGCGGTGACCCCGGGGCGCGGCTTCCGCGAGGGGCCGTTCGCCACCCAGCTCGAACTGCGGGAGATGGTCGACCTGGCCGAGCAGCGCGGGGTGGTCGAGCACGGCGAGCGGCAGATGATCCAGTCGGTCTTCGCGCTCGGCGACACGATCGCCCGCGAGGTGATGGTGCCGCGCACCGAGATGGTCTGGATCGAGCAGGGCAAGACCCTCTCCCAGGCGCTGGCGCTCTTCCTGCGCTCCGGCTTCTCCCGGATCCCGGTGATCGGCGAGAACGTGGACGACGTGCTCGGCGTGCTCTACCTCAAGGACCTGGTCCGGCGCACCCAGGGTGGCGCCCCCGAGGACCTGCGCTGCCGGGTCTCCGAGCTGATGCGCCCGGCGACCTTCGTGCCGGAGTCCAAGCCGGTCGACGACCTGCTGTCGGAGATGCAGGCCGCCCGCAACCACCTGGTGATCGTCGTCGACGAGTACGGCGGCACCGGTGGCCTGGTCACCATCGAGGACATCCTGGAGGAGATCGTCGGGGAGATCACCGACGAGTACGATGTCGAACGTCCGCCGGTCGAGCACCTCGACGACGGGTCGGTCCGGGTCACCGCCCGGCTCCCGGTCGAGGATCTCGGCGAGCTGTTCGACACCGACCTGCCCACCGACGAGGTGGAGACGGTGGGTGGCCTGCTGGCCCAGGCCCTGGGCCGGGTTCCGATCCCCGGCGCCGAGGCCGAGGTGGCCGGGCTCCGGCTGGTCGCCGAGGGCACCACGGGCCGGCGGAACCGGATCGACACCCTGCTGGTCAGCCGGGTCGCGTCGACCGGTACGCAGGACGAGTCGGGGCAGGGCGCGCAGGCCGAGCCCCGGGACAACGAGAACCGATCCGAGGAGAGGCAACCCGCTGATGCCTGAGTCTTCCGCCGTACCCACCAGCCGACCCACCCCGTCCGAAGCGGCCGAACTGGGCGCCGAGGACGCCAAGCTGGTCGTGCTGGCCCGGGGTGCGCGGGGCCGGGTCGGCGCGGTCGAGGGCGCGGCGGTCCGGGACCAGGACGGCCGGACGTACGCGGCGGCGAGCGTCTCGCTGCCCTCGTTGACCGTCACCGCCCTCCAGCTCGCCGTCGCCTCGGCGGTCGCCGCCGGTGCGACCCGGCTGGAGGCGGCGGTGGTGGTGACCGAGGCCTCGACCCTGGACGGCGCCGGGCACGCGGCGGTCCGTGACCTCGCCACCGACGCCCCGATCCACGTGGCCGCCCCGGACGGCTCGCTGCTCGGCACGGTGACCGAGTGACCGGGCGGGGCGACCGGCCGACCGGGCGGGGTACGGCATGAGCGACGCGACGGCGCAGCGGCCGTACCGGGCCGGGTTCGCCTGCTTCGTGGGCCGGCCGAACGCGGGCAAGTCCACCCTGACCAACGCGATCGTCGGCCAGAAGATCGCGATCACCTCGAACAAGCCGCAGACCACCCGGCACGTCATCCGGGCCGTGCTGCACCGGCCGGACTCGCAGCTCGTCCTGGTCGACACGCCCGGTCTGCACCGGCCCCGGACGCTGCTCGGCGAGCGCCTCAACGACCTGGTCCGCACCACCTGGAGCGAGGTCGACGTGATCGGCCTGTGCATCCCGGCGGACGAGCCGGTGGGGCGCGGTGACCGGTTCATCAGTGGTGAGCTGGCGGCGTTGAAGGCGACCGTGCTGGCGGTGGTGACCAAGACCGACCTGGTCGACAAGAAACGGCTGGCCGAGCAGTTGCTGGCGGTCAGCGAGCTGGGCGAGTTCGCGGCCGTGGTGCCGGTCAGCGCGGTCTCCGGGCACCAGGTGGACACCCTGGTGGACGTGATGACCGGGTACCTCCCACCGTCGCCGCAGCTCTACCCGGACGACATGCTCACCGACGACCCGGAGCAGGTGCTGGTCGCCGAGCTGATCCGGGAGGCGGCCCTGGAAGGGGTCCGCGACGAGCTGCCGCACTCCATCGCGGTGGTCGTCGAGGAGATGATCCCCGAGGGCCAGCTCATGAAGATCTACGCCGACGTGTACGTGGAGCGGTCCAGCCAGAAGGCGATCGTGATCGGTCACCGGGCCAGCCGCCTCAAGGAGGTGGGCACCACCGCCCGCCGGCAGATCGAGGAGCTGCTCGGTACCCGGGTCTACCTCGACCTGCACGTCCGGGTGGCGAAGGACTGGCAGCGGGACCCGAAGCAGCTCCGCAAGCTGGGCTTCTGAGCCGACATCCAGGGTCACGTTCGGTGGCCGGATGATGTCCACCCGTCACCATCGCGGCCCGGTCGGCCGCCGTCGACTATGGGATGTCTCACGATTCGCCGGGTCGCGGCCGGTTTGCCGGGACGAGGGCGGAGGGTAGGGGACTGTCGTTCCCCGCCTCCCCCGGAGATAGACGCAGGCTGATGCGAAACAGATACCTGGACCTGCTCCGCTTCCTGGCCATCATCCGTGTGGTGGTGTACCACGTCACGGGGTGGGCGAGCCTGACCCTGATCTTCCCGGCGATGTCGGTCATGTTCGCCCTCGCCGGTTCGCTGATGGCCGCCTCGCTGACCAGGACCGGCCCGTCGGCGGTGGTCCGTCGGCTGCGCCGGTTGCTGCCGTCGCTGTGGGTGGTGGCGCTGATCTTCGTACCCGCCATGCTCTTCACCGGCCTGGAACCGACCTGGCGGGTGGTGCTCTGGCTCTTCCCGGTCGCCGACCCGCCGGCCAACCACTGGGGCGCGCTCGCGCTGAGCGTCATCTGGTACCTGCGGGACTACCTCTGGTTCGTGCTGGCCTCCCCGATCGCGCTCTGGCTGTTCCGCCGCGCGCCGGTGCCCACGCTCCTCGCCCCGTACCTGCTGCTGCTGGCGATCCAGGTGGGGGTGCTCGCCGACCCGTCCCTGGTGCTGCGCGAGTTCGGGCTCTACTTCGGAGCCTGGCTGCTGGGCTTCGCCCACCACGATGGACTGCTGCGCCGGCTCACCAACCGGGTGCTGATCCCGGTCGTGCTGGTCGTCGGGGGCGCCGGTGCGGCGTGGATCCTCACCCACCCCGGCAGCCGGGGGTACGACCTCAACGACATCCCGCTGGGCAACGCGCTCTGGTCGGCGGCGTTCATCCTGGTGGCGCTGGGTCGCGCGCCGGCCGGGGCGGCCTGGGTGGACCGCAACGCGGTGTTCGGCCGCGCGGTGACCGTGCTGAACCGGCGGGCGCTCACCGTCTACCTCTGGCACATGCCGTTCGTGGTCGCGCTCACCCCGCTGGTCGACGTCGTCGGCTGGTCCCACCAGGACCCGGTCGGCCTGGCCATCCGAGTGGTCCTGGTCTTCGCCCTGGTCGGGCTGGTGACGATGCTGGTCGGCTGGGTGGAGGACGTGGCCGCCGGTCGCCCACCGGAGATGCTGCCCGGCGGGCGGCGCCCGGCCCCGGCCGGCGGACCGCCGGCCGCGCCGGGTCGCTCCGGGGACGTCGACCTACCGGGTCGCTCCGCCGACGTCGACCTGCCAGGTCGGCCTGGGAACGCCGGGTCGGCCTGGCGGCCGGGAGACTCCGGGGCGGACGGGCCGGCGCGCCGCCGGGCGTCGGTCCCCGGGGCCCGGGTCGCGGACGACGACGAGGACGAGATCGTCCAGAGCCCCGCCCGGTGACCGGCGGCCCGGGGGTACGGGGGAGAATGCCCTGATGGCCGCCGGGTACCGTCGACAGCTCTACCGCGACGACGCGGTGGTGCTGCGTGTGCAGAAACTCGGCGAGTCCGACCGGATCATCACCCTGCTCACCCGTCGGCACGGCCGGCTGCGCGCGGTCGCCCGGGGGGTCCGCCGCACCACCAGCAAGTTCGGCGCGCGGCTGGAGCCGTTCGGGCACATCGACCTGCAACTGGCCGGTGACCCGAAGGGCGAGCAGGGCAGCTCCCTGCACAGCGTCAGCCAGGTCGAGGGGATCGACCTCTACGGCAAGCGGTTCCTCGGCGACTACCCCCGGTACACGGCGGCCAGCGCGATCGCCGAGACCGCCGAACGGCTCACCCCGGTCGAGCGGGAGCCGTCGCTGCGGCTGTTCCAGCTCACCCTCGGCGCGCTGCGCGCGCTGGCGGTGGGGGAGCACGCCACCACCCTGGTGCTCGACGCGTACCTGCTGCGGGCGATGAGCCTCGCCGGCTGGGCCCCGGCGCTGACCGCCTGCGCCGTCTGCGGCACGCCCGGCCGGCACCGGGCGTTCTCGGTGCCCGCCGGAGGGAGCGTCTGCCCGGACTGCCGGCCACCCGGCGCGGCCCACCCGGCCCCGGCCACCGTCGACCTGATGTCCGCGCTGACCACCGGTGACTGGCGGATCGCCGACGCCACCGAGACCGGGGTACGCCGGGAGTGCAGCGGCCTGGTCGCGGCGCACCTGCAGTGGCACCTGGAGCGCGCGTTACGCTCGCTGCCGCTGGTCGACCGGGGCACCTCGGCGACCGGCCCGGCCCCGGCCCCGCGCGGTGGTGTGGCCGACCCGGTCCCGCCGCCCGGCGTCGGGGCCGGCGCGGAGGGCATGACCAGGGAGATGACCGAGTGATCCGATCGACGAGGACCGGCCGGCGCGAGCCGGTGCCCCCGACCCCGCACCCGTCCGGTGCCCGGCCCCCGGCGCTGCCGGCCGGGGCGCTGCCGAAGCACGTGGCCATCGTGATGGACGGCAACGGTCGCTGGGCCAAGGAGCGCGGCCTGCCCCGCACCAAGGGTCACGAGCAGGGTGAGTACAGCCTCTTCGACACCGTCGAGGGCGCCATCGAGCTGGGCATCCCCTACCTGTCGGCGTACGCGTTCTCCACCGAGAACTGGCGGCGCTCGCCGGACGAGGTCCGGTTCCTGATGGGCTTCAACCGGGACGTCATCCGTCGCCGCCGCGACCAGCTCGTCGAGCTGGGCGTCCGGGTGGTCTGGTCGGGGCGGGCCGGGCGGCTGTGGAAGAGCGTCATCTCCGAGTTGCAGACCGCCGAGGAGATGTCGAGGGACAACAGCACCCTGACCCTCCAGTTCTGCGTCAACTACGGCGGGCAGGCGGAGATCGCCGACGCCGCCGCCCGGATCGCCGCCGAGGCCGCCGCCGGCCGGCTGGACCCGGCGAAGGTCACCGAGAAGACCGTGGCGAAGTACCTGTACCACCCCGAGGTGCCCGAGGTGGACCTCTTCCTGCGCCCCTCCGGGGAGCAGCGGATCTCCAACTTCCTGCTCTGGCAGACCGCCTACGCGGAGATGGTCTACCTGGACACCCTCTGGCCGGACTTCGACCGCCGGCACCTCTGGTACGCCTGCGAGCTGTACGCCCAGCGGGACCGCCGCTTCGGCGGCGCGCTGCCCAACCCGGTCGCCCCGCCGATCTGAGGCCCGGTCACCCGGCTCCGGCGGCCGGAGGCCCGGTCACCCGGCTCCGGCGGCCGGAGGCTTACCGGCGGACCCGGTGGGGTACCACCACGTCAGGAGCGACTGACGGAGGTGAACCGAGATGATGCGCAAGCGGATCGGCCAGTACGCGGTGATGGCCGTGGCGGTGCCGCTGGCGGCGGCCGGTGCCCGCCGACTCAGCCACACCCTGGAGGCCCGGCGCGGCCCGACCGGGGTGAGCCGGCTGCTGACCAGGGGCGCCGACATGCTGCGCCCGCAGCGGGCCAGGCGCCGCCGGTTCTGGTGACCGTCGGCCGGCGGGACGAGGGGATCGAGGGACGGGCGGACGCCACCCCGGCGGGGTGACCGAGGTGGCACCCGCCCGGGGGGACAACGGGTACGGCACGGGGCCGTCCGCTCCGACGCGGTGAGCGTCGGACCGGACGGCCCCGTCGTGTCGAGCCCGTCGTGTCGGGGCCGGCGGTCACCGCCGGCCCGTGGCGACCGTCAGCCGGCGACCTCGGAGCGGTCGGCGGCCCACAGGATGTGGAAGCTGCCCTCGCGGTCCACCCGCTGGTAGGTGTGCGCCCCGAAGTTGTCCCGCAGGCCCTGGATCAGCGCGGCCGGCAGCCGGTCCGCCCGCAGCGCGTCGAAGTAGGACAGCGACGAGCCGAAGGCGGGCGCCGGGACGCCGGCCCGGGCCGCGTCGGCCACCACCCGCCGCCAGCTCGGCACACCGGCCGCCACCGCCTCGGCGAAGTACGGCGCCACCAGCAGGCTCGGCAGGTCCGGCTGCTGGTCGTACGCCTGCTTGATCCGGTCGAGGAAGCGGGCCCGGATGATGCAGCCGCCCCGCCAGATGGTGGCGGTGCTGCCCAGGTCGATGTTCCAGTCGTACTCGCTGCTGCCGGCCCGGATGTGGTCGAAGCCCTGCGCGTACGCGACGATCTTCGAGGCGAGCAGCGCCCGGCGGACGTCCTCGACGAACGCCTCCCGGTCACTGACCTGCCACTTCTCGCCCGCGTCCGGGAACGCCCGGCGGGCCGCCTCGCGCTGGCCGGCGTGCCCGGACAGCGACCGGGCGAAGGTCGCCTCGGCGATACCGGTGATCGGGATGCCGAGGTCGAGCGCGCTCTGCACCGTCCACCGGCCGGTGCCCTTCTGCTCGGCCCGGTCCTGCACCACGTCGACGAAGGGCTTGCCGGTGTCGGCGTCGGTGTGCGCCAGCACGTCCGCGGTGATCTCGATGAGGAAGGACTCCAGCTCACCGGTGTTCCACTCGCGGAAGATCTCCGCGATCTCGGCGGGCGTCGCGTCCAGGCCGGCCCGCAGCAGGTCGTACGCCTCGGCGATGAGCTGCATGTCGGCGTACTCGATGCCGTTGTGCACCATCTTCACGAAGTGCCCGGCGCCGTCCGGCCCGACGTGCACGCAGCACGGGGTGCCCTCCACCTGGGCGGCGATCTTCTCGAAGATCGGGCCGAGCTTGGCGTACGACTCGGCGGAGCCGCCGGGCATGATGCTCGGGCCGAGCAGCGCGCCCTCCTCGCCACCGGAGACCCCGGTGCCGACGAAGTGCAGCCCGTGGGTGCGCAGCGCCTCCTCCCGGCGGCGGGTGTCGGCGAAGTGCGCGTTGCCGCAGTCGATGACGATGTCGCCCGCCTCCAGCAGGGGAACCAGCTCGTCGATGACCGCGTCGGTGGGCGCACCGGCCTTGACCATGATGATGACCGCGCGTGGCCGCTCCAGTGCGGCCACGAAGTCGGCCAGGGACTCGGCGGGGACGAACGTACCCTCGTCGCCGTGCTCGGCCACCAGCGTGCGGGTCCGCTCCGGGGACCGGTTGTGCACCGCCACCGTGAACCCGTTCCGGGCGAGGTTGCGGGCCAGGTTCCGGCCCATCACCGCCAGCCCGGTCACGCCGATCTGCGCCGTCGCCTGTTCAGTCATCCGTTCCGCCACCTTCCAGTCGGCCTGCTGATGCAGACGGTATCGCGGCCGGTCGCGGGCCCGGCGGGGAGACCGAGGCGGTGTCACCAGGTGGTCGCGCCGGCACCACCCGCAGTGGCGCCCGCGTGTGGCCACCTCCGGTCGCGGCGCACGGCCCGCCGGGGCCGGCGGGCCGTCGACGGTGGCCGGTAATTCGGGTGCGGGCCGGCGGGCGGGTCGGATACCGTCCGGTCATGCGCAACTGACGCCCCTGCCGAGCCCCGGGACCACCGCCCTCGCCGTGGTCCCCGTGCCTGCGGGCGTCCGCATCCCGTCCACCGCCACGTGCGCTGTCGACGTCGGGCCGACCCCGGGCACCCCTTTTCCCCGCTCGCCCGACCGTGCCCGGCCGGCCCGGACGGTCCCGTTCCCCGAGGAGCCACCAGATGCCTGCTGCCCGCAACCCGAAGAAATCCCGTACCCCGTCGCCCGCACCGTCCCCGTCGCCCGCACCGTCCCCGGTGGACGCGCCGACGGCGAACCCACCGGCCGGCCTGGTCCCGGCCCCACCGTCGGCCGGCCCGATCCCGTCGGCCGACCTGGTCCCGTCGGCTGGCCCGGTCCCGTCGGCTGGCCTGCTCCCGTCGGCTGGCCCGGTCCCGTCGGCTGGCCTGCTCCCGTCGGCTGGCCCGGTCCCGTCGGCTGGCCCGGTCCCGTCGGCGGGCGCGCCGATCCGGCCTGCCGATTTGCTGGCCCGGCCCGCTGACCTGGTGGCCCGGCCCGCTGACCTGGTGGCCCGGCCCGCTGACCTGGTGGCCCGGCCCGGCGGGCTGGTGCCGTCGGCGACGTCGGTCGAACCGGTGGTCCGGCCGGGCGGACCCGCCCCGTCGGCGACGCCGACGGCGGGACCGAGGCAGGACGGCCGGCGCGGGGCGATCTCCGGCCGTGGCCGGTCCGCCGGTCAGACCCGCCGGTACGCCTTCCGGCGGAGCTGAGCGCACCGCCAGCGAGCGTCAGCCGATCAGGGGGCGGAAGGTGCCGAGGGCGACGCTGACCGCCAGCGCAGCCCCGGCCAGTGCCGCCGCCCCGGCGACCAGCAGCCCGTCGGCGACGGTGAACCGTTGCCGGCGGGCGACGGTGCGTGGGGTGCCCGCGTCGAAGCCCCGGGCGTCCATCGCGACCGCCAGCCGGGTACCCCGACGGATCGCGCCGACCAGCAGGGCGAACGCCGTCGAGGCGAACAGGCGCAGCCGGGCCACCGGGTTGCGCCCGGCGTCCACCCCGCGCGCCCGGCGGGCCATGCTGATCATCTGCCACTCCTCGGCGAGCAGCGGCACCAGCCGGAACGCGGCCAGCGCGCCGATGGCGAACCGGGCCGGCGCCCTCGCGTTCTGGATCAGCGCGTCGGCCAGGTCCGTCGGGTCGGTGGTGGCGAAGACGATCACCCCGGGCAGCGCCACCGCGAACATCCGCAGCACCAGCCCGAGCGCGGTCACCAGCACCCCCGAGGTGACCAGCACCGGACCCGCCGCGACCAGCGTCGTGCCGGACCGGTCGGCGGCGAAGAGCACCAGCGTGACCAGGATGCCCACCGCGCCCACCAGCAGCGGCGCCGCCCGCCGGGCCAGTACCCGGTAGCGGACCCCGAACAGCGGGAGCAGCGCCAGTTCGACGGCGATGGCGATCGCCGGGGCCACCGGGTCCAGGGTGGCGATCAGCAGCACCGAGAAGACCAGCGCCGCCGCCAGCTTCGCCACCGGGTTGCGCCGGGCCAGCGGCGCGCCCGGCACGGCGACCGGCTCAACCTGGAGCATCGTCGCCCCCGACGGTCCGGTCGGCCGGGGCGGGGCCGGTCGCGTCGGCCCGGGACAGGACGACGGTCCGGTCGGCGAGCGCGGCGACGAAGTCCGGGTCGTGGGTGACCGTGACGACGCCGTGCCCGGCGTCGCGCAGGTCGGCGAAGAGGTCCAGCAACTCCAGCCAGGTCCGCCGGTCCTGCCCGAAGGTGGGCTCGTCGCAGATCAGCAGGCGGGGCGCGGTGGCCAGGGCGGTCGCCACGCTCAGCCGCCGCGCCTCGCCACCCGAGAGGGTGTACGGGTTGGCCCCGGCCAGCCGGGTCAGCCGCAGCCGCTCCAGCAGCCCGTCCACGGTGGCCCGGACCGCCTCCTCCGGGCGACCGGTACGGCGCGGACCGAGGGCGAGTTCGTCGCGGACGGTGGCGGTGACGAACTGGTGCTCCGGATCCTGGAAGACCGACCCGATCCGGCGGGCCAGCGCGGGCGCGCGCCACCGATGCGGGGGAGTACGGGCGTCCCGGCCGGCCAGGTCGGCCCCGGCGGTCACCCGGCCGGTGCCGGGGCGGAGCAGTCCACCGAGGAGCAGGGCCAGGGTGGACTTGCCGGCACCGTTCGGCCCCCGCACGGCGAGCGCCTCCCCGGCCCGTACCCTCAGCTCGGTGGCGGCCAGCCGGGGCGGCAGGCCGAGCCGGTCGGCGGTGAGCAACGGGGCGCCGGCCGGGGTGCGGGCCCGGCGCGACGGCACCGGCCGGCCCGGCACCCAGACCCCCTCGGCCGCCAGGGCGTCCCCGTGCGCGGCGAAGACGGTCTCCGGTGGCCCGTCTGCGCGCACCCCGCCGCCCGGCTCCAGCACCACCACCCGGTCGACCAGGGGCAGCGCCTCGGCGACCCGGTGCTCGACCAGGACCAGGGTGGTGTCCTCGTCGAGCGCGCCGGCGATCGCCGCGCGGACCAGGTCGGCCCCGGCCGGGTCCAGGTTCGCGGTCGGCTCGTCGAGCAGCAGCAGGCCGGGGCGCAGGGCGAGCGCCCCGGCGAGGGCGAGCCGCTGCTGCTCGCCGCCGGAGAGCGCGGCGGTGGGCCGGTCCCGGTGGTACGGGAAGCCGACCCGGCGCAGCGCCGCGTCGACCCGGGGCCAGATCTCGTCCGCCGGCACCCCCCGGTTCTCCAGGCCGAACGCGACGTCGTCGCCGCTGCGGGCCATCACGAGCTGGGTCTGCGGGTCCTGGAAGACGATGCCGACCCGTTCCCGGTCCTTGCGCGGGTCGACCCCGTCGACCTCGACGGTGCCCTCCTGTTCACCGGAGTCCTCGGGCAGCAGCCCGGCCAGCGCCGCCAGCAGGGTGCTCTTGCCGGCCCCCGACGGCCCGAGCAGCAGGACCCGCTCGCCGCGCTCGACACGCAGGTCCACCCCGCGTACCGCCCACCGCTTCCGCCCCGCGTGCCGCCACCCGAATCCCCGCACCCACACCCCACTCACGCCCCGCTCCTTCCCTGCCCGTCGATCATGGAGTTGACCGGCCGACAGGTCGTGTCGCGGGACGTCAACTCCATGATCGACACAGTGGGCGGCCGGTCAGACCGGAGTGCGGTCGCGGGCGGCGGGGAAGCGGTCGAGGACACCGGTGCCGGCGAGGGCCCGGGTCAGGTAGTGCCCGCCGACCCCCGCGATCAGGGTCGCGCTCACCACGGTCAGCGCCGCGTACGGCAGGCGGTAGGTGACGAGGTCGTACTCGGCGTTCCAGACGACGAAGTCGAACAGGGCGGCGCCGAGGCCGGTGAGCGCGCCGGCGAGCGCCGCGACCGGCAGCCGGAACGAGCGGTACCGGAAGGCGGCGAAGGCCAGTTCGGCGCCGAGCCCCTGGATCAGGCCCTGCACGATGGTGATCCCGCCCCACTCCGAGCCGAGCAGCGCCGAGATGGTGGCGGCCACCGCCTCGCAGAAGAGGGCGGCGCCGGGCTTGCGGATCACCAGCCCACCGAGGACGGCCGGCACCAGCCAGACGCCGTACATGATGGCCTGGGTCGCCGGGGCGGCGGCGAAGGCCGGGTCGGCGGCCCGCCAGACCAGGCCCCAGGCCCAGAAGATCACGCCGAAGGAGACGGCGATCACGGCGGCGACCACGATGTCGATCGTCCGCCAGCGGTTCGTGTCGGTGCGGTTCACGTGATTGCTCCCAGTCCGGACTGCGAACCAGGAGAAGACGCACGCCGCGTCCGGTTGGCCGGACGACGGCGCGGCTGGAGGTCGACCGAACTCCCTGCGCTGGCATTACCCAGATCAGGTTCGAGGGTCTGCGGGCCCCGGCCCGCACTCTCAGCGCTGTGCGCTCCCCTGTCGGAGGTGAAGTTGTCTCATCGACGCTAACACCTCGGAAGATCGCCGGGCAAAGTGATCTTTTCGCTGCTCACCGGGGCGGGCGGAGCCGACCGGGCGGGCTCCTCCCGGCGTCCCGACGCGCTTGTCCCGGCGTCCCGACGTGCTTCTGCCGGTGTTCCGGCGCGGTGCGACGCCCCGATCCGGTGGCTTTTCCACAGGCCGCGTGGCACGCATCGACGCGGTCCCGTCGCGGGCAGTACTCTCAGGCGGCCGTCAGGGGCCCGGCGGCGGGCCCGGACGGCGTGACGATCGACGAGGCGGGCGGGTGTCACGGGTGGACGGCGGATCTGTCGAGGGCGGCGAGCGGGCCGCGGCCGGGCACCCCGGTCGGCTGGCCGCGCCGGCCCCGCCACCGGGCGCTCCCGGCTCTCCGGCGGGTTCTCCTGACTCTCCACCGGGCGCGTCCGCCCCGCAGCCGGGCGCTTCCGACCCGTCGTCGCCGGGTGGGCCCACCGCGCCGCCGGCGGGCGGGCCGGTGGGGGGTGGGGGGCCGGGCGGGGGCCGCCGGCTGCGCGGCGAGCGGATCGGGTCGGTGGAGGTGCTCGCCGCCCTGCTGGTCCTGCTGGTGGTCTTCCGCGAGCCGGTGGCGGGGCTGCTCTCCACGCCTCGGTTGCAGACCTGGACCACCGTCTTCGTCTCGATCATGGTGCAGGCGGTGCCGTTCCTGGTCTTCGGGGTGCTGCTCTCGGCGGTGATCGCGGTCTACGTGCCCCGCTCGTTCTGGGCCCGGGCGCTGCCCCGGCGACCGGCGCTGGCCGTGCCGGTGGCCAGCGCGGCGGGGGTGGTGCTGCCCGGCTGCGAGTGCGGCGCGGTGCCGATCGCCGGGTCGCTGATGCGCCGGGGCGTCACCCCGGCCGCCGCGCTGGCCTTCCTGCTCGCCGCCCCGGCGATCAACCCGATCGTGCTGACCGCCACCGCGGTCGCCTTCCCCGGCAACCCGGAGATGGTCCTCGCCCGGGGCCTGGCCAGCCTGGTCGTCGCGATGATCATGGGATGGCTCTGGCTGCGGCTGGGCCGGACCGACTGGATCCGGCTCCCGCACCGCCCCGACCTGGACGGGCTCTCCCGGGGCGCGGCGTTCTGGTCGGCGGTCCGGCACGACGTGGTGCACGCCGGTGGCTTCCTGGTCCTCGGCGCGATGGCGGCGGCCAGCATCAACGTCCTGGTGCCGGAGCGTTGGTTGCAGACCCTCGCCGACAACCCGGTGCTCTCGGTGCTCGTCCTGGCCCTGCTCGCCGTGCTGCTCTCGCTCTGCTCCGAGGCGGACGCCTTCGTGGCGGCGTCGCTGTCCCAGTTCTCCCTCACGTCCCGGCTGGTCTTCCTGGTGGTGGGTCCGATGGTCGACCTCAAGCTCGTCGCGATGCAGTCCGGGGTCTTCGGCCGCCGGTTCGCGTACCGGTTCGCGCCGGCGACCTTCGTGGTCGCGGTGACGGTGGCGGTGGCCGTCGGGGCGGTGCTGCTGTGAACCGGCAGGCACAGGCGGTCGTCCTGCTCCTGCTCGGCGGGGCCGTGGTCCGGGCCAGCGTCACCGACCTCTACCTGCGGTACGTCAAGGAGGGGCTGCGCCCGTTCCTCGTCGCCGCCGGGGTCGCGCTGATCGCCGCCGCGGTGATGACCCTCTGGTACGAGGTGCGCCCGCTCCTGCCCGGCCGGGCCGGCACGCCGAGCGGCGAGGGCGACCACGCCGAGCCCGGCGACCACGCCGGAGACAGCGACCACGGCGGGCACGGCCACCACGAACCCCGGGTCGGGTGGCTGCTCCTGCTGCCGGTGCTCGGGCTGCTGCTGGTCGCCCCGCCCGCGCTCGGCTCGTACGCGGTCAGCCAGGCCGGCACCACGATCCCCGGTGACGGGCTGCCCGACTATCCCGCCCTGCCCGACGAGGATCCGGCGCGGATCACCGTGCTGGACTACGCCTCCCGGGCGCTGTTCGACGCGGGGGCGTCGCTCGGGGAACGCCGGGTCCAGCTCACCGGCTTCATCGCCAACGGCCCGGACGACCGGCCGATCCTGGCCCGGATGGTGCTCTCCTGCTGCGCCGCCGACGGGCGCCCGGTCAAGCTCGGCCTGACCGGTCAGGCGCCGGTCGGCCTGCCCGACGACACCTGGGTGGAGGTGGTCGGCCGCTACAGCGACCGGATCGGCCGTGACCCGGTCAACGACGCGGAGATCCCCTACCTGGACGTGGAGACCTGGCGGGAGGTGCCCACCCCGAAACGCCCGTACGAGTAGGACGCCCCGGACTGGGTAGGCTCCCGATCATGCGGATCGACGCGCGAGGGCTCACCTTCGAGGTACGTTCCGGCGGGCCGGCGGAGGATGAGCCGGCGGAGGGTGAGCCGGTGCTCCTGCTGCACGGCTTCCCTCAGCACGGCGGGGAGTTCGACGACGTGCTCCCGGCGCTGCACGCTGCGGGGCTGCGCACGTACGCGCCGGACCAGCGGGGCTACTCACCCGACGCCCGGCCACCCGAGGTCGCCGACTACCGGATCACCGAGTGCGTCGCCGACGCGCTCGCCCTGCTCGACGCCCTCGACGCGCCCCGGGTGCACCTGGTCGGGCACGACTGGGGCGCGCTGGTCGCCTGGCACCTGGCCGCCGGGCACGCCGACCGGGTCCGCACGCTCACCGCCGTCTCCGTCCCGCACCCGGCCGCGATGGCGTACGCCCTCGGCGTCGACCCGGAACAGCGGGACCGCTCGGCGTACATCGGGTTGTTCCGGCAGCCGGGGAAGGCGGAGGACGTCCTGCTCGCGGACGAGGCCTCGGCGCTGCGGGCGCTGCTCACCGGGGTCGGCGACGTCGACCGGGTGGACCGGTACGCCGCGCCGATGCGCGAGCCCGGGGCGCTCACCGCCGCGCTGAACTGGTACCGGGCGATGTCCCCGACCGACCTGGCCGAGGTCGCCCCGGCCCGGGTGCCGACCACGTTCGTCTGGAGCGACCAGGACCCGGCCGTCGGCCGGACCGCCGCCGAGGCGTGCGCCGCCCAGGTGACGGGGGAGTACCGCCTGGTCGAGCTGACCGGGGTGAGCCACTGGATTCCCGACGAGGCCCCGGCCGCGCTCGCCGAGGCGATCCTGACCCGGGTCGGTACGGCCCGGTGACCCCGACGGACGGAGGAAGCATGACGGTGAGCGCGGACGCGTACCTGGCGGCGGTGACCGAGGCGATCGGGCGGGTCTCCGCCGGCCAGCGGGAGGCGGTGACCCGCGCGGCGGACCTGATCGCCGACGCGGTCCGCGCCGACGGGGTGGTGCACGCCTTCGGCACCGGGCACTCCGAGGCCCTGGCCATGGAGATCGCCGGCCGGGCCGGGGGACTGGTGCCGACCAACCGGATCGCGCTGCGGGACGTGGTGCTGCGCGGCGGCGAGTCGCCGGACCTGCTCGGGCCGATGCTGGAACGCGACCCGGCGGTGGCGCACCGGCTGCTCGACCTCACCCCGGTCAGCCCGGCGGACGTCTTCGTGCTCGCCTCCAACTCCGGGGTCAACGGCGCGATGGTGGAGTTCGCCGCGCTGGTCAGGGAGCGCGGGCACGCCCTGGTCGTGATCACGTCCGCCGCGCACTCGGCGCGGATGACCTCCCGGCACCCGTCCGGGCGCAAGGTGGCCGACTTCGCCGACGTGGTGCTGGACAACGGCGCCCCGTACGGCGACGCGACCCTGCCGTTACCCGGCGGCGGTGCGGTGGGCGCGGTCTCCTCGATCACCGCCGCGTTGCTGGCGCAGCAGATCGTGGTCGAGGTGGTGGCCCGGCTGCTCGACGCCGGTGTGCCCGCGCCGGTGTACCTGTCGGCGAACATCCCCGACGGGGACGCGCACAACGCCGCCCTGGAGGCCCGGTACGCGGGGCGGATCCGCCGGGGGTCGTGACCCGCCGGGCGTACCGGCCGACCCCCGGTCGCAGCGACGAACATGAGTTGGTTTCGTGCTGCCCGATGCCGGGCACAGGCGTTGTCGCCGACCGGGGGTGGACCCCGTGGGCGGTACGTCTTCACGGAGGTAGCGCGTGTCGAAGGAAACCGAGAAGCAGCGCTGGCAGCGCAACTTCGCCGACCTGCTCCAGGAGTTGCGCGTCGCGCAGACCGGCGTGCAGATCCTCTTCGCCTTCCTGCTCACCCTGCCCTTCAGCGCCGGGTTCGACCGGACCACGGCCTTCCAGCGGGACGTCTACATCGTCGCGCTGCTGGCCGCTGCCGCCGCCACCGCGATGATCATCTCGCCGGTCGCCTTCCACCGGGCGTTGTTCCGGCAGGGTCGCAAGCCGGAACTGGTCCGCTTCGCCCACCGGATGGCCAGCGGTGGTCTCGCCTTCATGCTGGTCGCGATGGTCAGCGCGGTCCTGCTGGTCACCGACTTCGTGCTGCCGTTCTGGGTGGCGCTGCTGCTCACCGGGTGCACCGGGGTCTGGTTCCTGACCTTCTGGGCGGCGCTGCCGTTCAGCCGCCGCAACTGGGGCGATGACGACCTCGACGACGACGAGGACACTCCGGGCTGACCCCCGGATCACCGTCGAACCGCCCATCCGGCTCGGACTGTCCGCCCACCGGGGCACAACGGTGACAGGAGCGACGTCGGGGCCCAGCGAGGGTCGGGCCGGTCCGAACGGAGGCGTACCGAACGCTACTCCTGGGTAACTACCCGGGAGTAGTGCTCGTTCGGAGCCACCGACCGTGCAGCCGGACCCGAGGAGGCAGCCCGTGACCACCATGCGCAACGATCGAACCGGGGCCGGCGCGGACCCCGCGCCGGCCCCGGCCACCACGACCGAGCACCCCGCGCAGACGGCGGCTGAGCACCCGGCGTCGGCGGCGGCTGAGGACCCGGCGGCGACGGAGCGGCACGGCGCGCCGGCTCCGGCGGCTGGGCACGCCGCGTCGCCCGAGTCGGCCGGCCTCGGTGACGGGGCGGGGCCGCTGCCCGGCGAGGCGGGACAGGTCAGCGAGAAGGAGGCCCGGCAGGTCGCCGAGGCGGCCCGCGAGGCGGCCTGGGACCGGCCCAGCTTCGGCAAGGAACTCTTCCTCGGCCGGCTCCGCCTGGACCTGATCGACCCCTGGCCGCGCCCCGACCCGGCCGACAGCGCCCGCGCCGAGGAGTTCCTCGGGCGGCTGCGCGCGTACGTGACCAGCGAGGTGGACGGCGCGGCGATCGAACGGGACGCCCGCATCCCCGACGAGGTGTTCCACGGCCTGGCCGACCTCGGCGCGTTCGGCATGAAGATCGACCGCAAGTACGGTGGCCTCGGCCTGACCAACCTGCACTACTGCCGGGCGCTGATGCTGGCCGGGTCGGTCAGCCCGGCGATCGGCGCACTGCTCTCGGCGCACCAGTCGATCGGGGTGCCGCAGCCGCTGAAGATGTTCGGCAGCGCCGAGCAGAAGCAGCGCTTCCTGCCCCGGCTCGCCGCCGGTGAGGTCTCCGCGTTCCTGCTCACCGAGCCGGACGTCGGCTCCGACCCGGCCCGGCTCGGCACCACCGCCGAGCCCACCGCCGACGGGACCGGGTACCGGCTCAACGGGGTGAAGCTCTGGGCCACCAACGGTACCGTCGCGACCCTGCTGGTGGTGATGGCCCGGGTGCCGGCCACCGAGGGGCGGCGCGGCGGGATCACCGCCTTCGTCGTCGAGGGGGACGCCGAGGGCATCACCGTCGAGCGACGCAACTCCTTCGTCGGCCTGCGCGGCCTGGAGAACAGCCTCACCCGGTTCCACGACGTCTTCGTCCCCAAGGAGAACGTCATCGGCGGCGAGGGCAAGGGGCTGAAGATCGCCCTGACCACGCTGAACACCGGCCGGCTGTCGCTGCCGGCGATGTGCGTCGGAGCCGGCAAGTGGTCGCTGAACGTGGCCCGGGAGTGGGCCGCCGACCGGGTCCAGTGGGGCCGGCCGGTCGGCGAGCACGAGGCGGTCGCCCAGAAGCTGGCCTTCATCGCGGCCACCACGTACGGCATGGAGACCATGCTCGACCTGTGCTGCCTGCTCGCCGACGACGACCGCAACGACATCCGGATCGAGGCGGCGCTGGTCAAGCTCTACGCCAGCGAGATGGCCTGGACGATCGCCGACGAGCTGGTCCAGATCCGGGGCGGTCGCGGGTACGAGACCGCCGACTCGCTCGCCGCCCGGGGCGAACGGCCGGCCGCCGTCGAGCAGATCCTGCGGGACCTGCGGATCAACCGGATCTTCGAGGGCTCCACCGAGATCATGCACCTGCTCATCGCCCGGGAGGCGGTCGACGCCCACCTCTCCGTGGCCGGCGACATCATCGACCCGGACGCCGGTCTCGGCCGCAAGGCGAAGGCCGGGGCGCGGGCCGGGGCGTTCTACGCGAAGTGGCTGCCCACCCTGGCCGTCGGCCGGGGCCAGTCGCCGACCGCGTACGCCGAGTTCGGTCCGCTCGCCGGGCACCTGCGCCAGGTCGAGCGGTACAGCCGCAAGCTGGCCCGGTCGACGTTCTACGCGATGTCCCGCTGGCAGGGGAAGATGGAGCGCAAGCAGGCGTTCCTCGGCCGGGTGGTGGACATCGGCGCGGAGCTGTTCGCGATGAGCGCGGTCTGCGTGCGGGCGCACGCCGAGCGGGACGCCCACCCGGAGAACCTGGAACTGGCCGACCTGTTCTGCCGGCAGGCCCAGCTCCGTATCGACCGGCTCTTCACCGCGCTCTGGTCGAACACCGACCGGGTCGACGTGGCGGCGGCGAAGCGGATCCTCGCCGGCCGGTACGCGGCGCTGGAGGACGGGGTGGTGACCCCGCCCGCCGACCAGCCGTGGGTGGCCCCCTGGACGCCCGGCCCCAGCACCACCGAGGACGTCCGCCGCCGCCTCCACTGAGGTGTAAGGAAGGGCCCCCTGTTAACGCATACGGTAGAGAAGGGAACCCCTCTCACCCGCCACGTGTTAATAGGGGGCCCCTCCTTACCCCCGGGCGGCAGGGGGCAGGGGGTGGGGTGGGCTAGCGGCGGCGGACGCCGAGGCGGCGGAGTTCCAGCTCGGCCAGGGCGTCCACGGTGGCGTCGTCGCCGCGCCGCCACGCCTCGGCGACGTCGGGGGTGATCCGGGTCAGCCGCCGTACCGGCTGGTTGGCCAGGGCGCGCAGGGCCAGCAGGTCCCGGCCGGCGGGGGCGCCGGCCAGCGCCGCCGCCGCGCCGGCCCGGCGCATCCAGCGCACCCGCAGCGGCAGCCAGCCGACCAGCACCAGCCCGATCGGGAAGATCAGGACGGCCACCGCGAGGGCCAGGGCGAGCTGGTCGATCAGCTCCTGCTGGTCGCGGCCGGCCTCGGCCAGCGCCCGCGCGGCCCCGGCGGCCCGCTCGAAGGGCGCGGTCAGCTCGTCGCCGACCAGCGGTACCCGGCCGACCTTCCCGCCCGCGTCGGCCAGGTTGTCGGCCAGGCCACCGCCGGCCCCCTCCAGCTTCTGCCCGGGTACGGCGAGCTTCTGCACCAGGTCGTGCAGCCACAGCGCGCCCCGGATCGAGGCGTACACCCAGGCGACGACGAGCAGGTCGGTGAGGAGCTGACGGAGGGCGACGGGGGAGCGGTCAGCGTAGATTTTCACGCCGGACAGCGTGTCACGCCCCCGCCCACCCGTCGATGCCCCGAGCGCCGGCCGAGGGGACGCCGCGCGGGGGCGCGGTCAGCGGGCGGGGTCAGGGCGCGCAGGCCGGGCAGGTGCCGAAGATCTCCAGCGTGTGGCTGACGTCGGAGTACCCGTGCTGCGCGGCGACCCGGTCGGCCCAGGACTCCACGGCCGGGCCGGCCACCTCGACGGTCCGCCCGCAGGAACGGCAGACCAGGTGGTGGTGGTGCCCCTCGCTGCACCGGCGGTAGAGGTGCTCGCCGCCCGGCGGGCGCATGACGTCGATCTCGCCCGCGTCGGCGAGCCCCTGCAACGTCCGGTAGACCGTGGTCAGGCCGACCCGTTCGCCCCGATCCCGCAGCATCGCGTGCAGGTCCTGGGCGCTGTGGAAGCCCTCGACCTCGCCGAGCAGGGCGCTGACCGCGCTGCGCTGGCGGGTGTTGCGGACGGTGGTGCCGCTCTCCTCGGTCACGATCCCTCCCCGGCGTGATCGACCGCGTCGGCCACGATGTGCGCGACGTGCTCGTCGACCAGGGCGTAGGCGATCTCCCGGCCGCGCCGCGAGCCGCGTACCACCCCGGCACCGCGCAGCACCCGCAGGTGCTGGGAGACCAGCGGCTGGGTCGCGCCGAGCTTCTCCACCAGCTCGTGCACGCAGCGTTCGCCCTCGGCCAGTTCGCTGACGATGGCCAGCCGGATCGGTGCCGAGAGCGCCCGCAGCAACTCGCTCGCACCCTCGTACGAGTCGTAGCCGTTCGCGCTGGTCACTCTGCAACGGTAACCGTTACCAGCGGGCGGTCGGCAACCAGGATCAGCCCAGCACCACCTCGTGCGGCTCGGGGGAGGGTGCGGCGACCGGGGCCCGGCGGCGGCGCAGCACCCGCCAGGCCGCCCCGGCGACCGCCACGACCAGGAACGACGCGATCGCCAACAGCACCACCGAGGCCCCCGGCGCGGTGTCGGCGTTGGCGGCGACGAAGATCCCGCCCCCGGCGGCGAAGAGCCCGAGCGCCATCGCCGCCGTCATGGTGCTGCGGAACCCCCGGGTGACCTGCTGCGCGGTGGCCACCGGCACCACCATCAACGCGCTGATCAGCAGCACCCCGACGGCCCGCATGGCGATCGTGACGGTCACCGCCGTGGTGACCGCGAGCAGCAGGTTGAGGGTACGCACCGGCAGGCCGGAGACCCGGGCGTACTCCTCGTCGTGGCAGACCGCGAAGAGCGCCGGGCGCAGCGCCAGCATGATCACCGTGATCGCCGCGCCGAGCACCGCGATGGTGGTCAGGTCGGTCGACGAGATGGTGGTCAGCGAGCCGAACAGGTACGCGTTGAGGTTGGCGTTGGTGCTGTCGGAGAGCCCGACCAGCATCACGCCGCCGGCTATGCCGCCGTAGAAGAGCAGCGCCAGGGCGAGGTCGCCGCTGGTCCGCCCCCGGGCCCGGACCAGTTCGATGGTGACCGCCCCGATGATCGCCGCGACCACCGCCACCAGCACCGGGGACCGGTTGAGCAGCAGCCCGGCGCCGACCCCGGTCAGCGCCACGTGCCCCACCCCGTCGCCGATCAGCGCCAGCCGGCGCTGCACCAGGTAGATGCCGAGCGCCGGGGCGGCCAGGCCGATCACCAGGGCGCCGATCAGGGCCCGCTGCATGTACGGGTACTGGAAGAGTTCGATGCTCATCTGCTCCACAGCCCCACGGGCTCGTCGGGACCGTGCGGGTGCACGTGGTCGTGGTCGGGCTCGGCGTGGTGCCCGGCCGGCTCCGGCACCGCGCCGTCGTGGGCGATGCCGCCCTGGTGCACCACCAGCGCCCGGTTGATCACCGGGCGCAGCGGGCCCAGCTCGTGGGCGACCAGGAGCACGGTCCCGCCGCCGGCGACGAAGCCGCGCAGCGCCGTGGCGAAGGCCTCCTGGCTGGCCGCGTCGACCCCGGCGGTGGGCTCGTCGAGGACCAGCAGGTCCGGCTGCCCGGCCAGGGCGCGGGCGATCAGGGTGCGTTGCTGCTGGCCGCCGGAGAGGGTGGCGACCGGGTCGCGGGCCCGGTCGGCGAGGCCGACGGCGTCCAGCGCGGCGGCCACGGCGGCCCGGTCGGCGGCGCCGGGGGGCCGCAGCACCCCCCGGCGGGCCAGCCGGCCGGAGGCGACGACCTCCCGGACGGTGGCCGGTACGCCGCTGCCGGCGCCGAGGCGCTGCGGGACGTACCCGATCCGGTGCCACCGGCGGAACCGGCGCTGCGGGGTGCCGAACAGCTCGACGGAGCCGGCGGTGAGCGGGACCAGCCCGAGTACCGCGCGGATCAGGGTCGACTTGCCGGAGCCGTTGGCCCCGAGCACGGCGACCACGTCACCGGCGGTGACGGTGAACGAGACGTCCCGCAGCACGGGGCGGCCGTCGTAACCGACCGCCCCGTGTGTGACGGAGATGACAGGTGTGCTCACGAGCAGCTCAGAGCCGTTCGGAGAGCCTGGAGGTTGGCGCGCATCACCGAAAAATAGTCGCCGTCGCCCGTCGCGGACAGTCCCTCCAGCGGATCCAGGACGGCGGTCTTCGCGCCGACCTCGGCGGCGATGGTCTCGGCGACCTTCGGGCTGACCAGCGTCTCGAAGAAGATCGTGGTGGCCTTGTGCGTCCGGGCCTCCTCGGCGACCGCGGCGAGACGCTGGGGGGAGGGCTCGTTCTCCGGGGTCAGCCCGGTGATGCCGATCTGCTCCAGCTCGTACCGCTGGGTCAGGTAGCCGAAGGCGGTGTGGCTGACCACGATCTCCCGGCGCTGGCAGGTCTCCAGCCCCGCGGTGAACTCGCCGTCGAGCTGCTCCAGCTCGGTACGGAGCTGCTGGGCGCGGGTGGTGAAGTCGGCGGCCCGCTCCGGGGCGAGCTGCCCGAGCCGCTCGGCGAGCTTGTCGCCGATGGTCGCCAGTCGGGTCGGGTCGAGCCAGACGTGCGGGTCCTTGGCCCCGTCGCCGTCCGTGTGCTGCTCCTCGGCCGGCTGCGTCGGGCCCGCCGGCTTCTCCTCGTGGTCGTGGTCGTGCCCGTCCTCGCCCCCGTGGTCGTCCCCGTCACCGTGGTCGTGGCTGTGCCCGCCGGCGGCGGCGTCCAGCAACGGCTGCACGGTGGCCACGTCGAAGGCCCGGTCCTCGGCGTTCTGCTCGACGGCGGTGTCCACCGCGGGCTGGAAGCCGTCCAGGAAGACCACCAGCTCGGCCTGGCTGATCTGGCCGACCTGGCTCGGGCTCAGCTCCATGTCGTGCGGATGGGCTCCCGGCTTGGCCAGGTTGGTGACGGTCACCGCGTCCCCACCGACCCGCTCGGTGACGAACTGCAACGGGTAGAAGCCGGCGACCACGTCGATGCGGTCCGGGTCGCTGCCGGCGGTCTCGTCGGTGCCGCACGCCACCGCGCCGCCCAGGGCGATCAGGGCGGTGGTGACGGCGGCCAGGGTACGGGGAGTGGAGCGGCTGTTCATGGCCCCACTCTCCGCCCTAACGAAATTGATTGTCAAAGCCGCATGATTGCATGAGCCCTGCTCGGGACCGGTGCGGAGTGCCGGCGTGCCGAGCCGACCCGGCGGGTCGCCGGGATCGTCGGCGGGCTCAGAGGATCCTGGCCAGGGCCAGCGCGACCAGCGCCGTGATCACGATCAGCCGGATCGCCCGGTTCGCCGGGGTCTGCACCGGCCAGGTGGTCACCGACAGGGCGACCAGACCCCCCGCGAGCAGCAGCAACAACAGTCCGCCCAGCGGGCCCGGCGCGAAGAGCGCCACCAGGACCAGCGCCAGGGTGGCCAGGAACACCGCCGTCGGATTCAGCCCGGCCAGTCGGGCCGGCAGGGACCGCTGCGTACGCTGCATGCCACAGACTCTACGAGGAGGACCCGGGTGCTGGTCACCAACCGGTTCGTGGTGGAACCCGACGCCGCCGACACCTTCACCGAGCGGGCGCACGCCGCCCTCACCGCGCTCGCCGCCCGCCCCGGCTACCTGCGCGGGCAGCTGCTGCGGGCGCTGGACGACCCGCGCCACTGGAGCCTGCTCACCGAGTGGGAGTCGGTCGGCACGTACCGGCGGGCGCTCGGCGACTTCGACGTCAAGATCCACGCCACGCCGCTGCTCGCCGAGTCGATCGACGAGCCCTCCGCGTACGAGGCGCTGGCCAGCGCCGCGGCCGGGGGCGCGGTGGTGGTGGCCGCCAGTGATCGGGCGGCTGAACCGTACCGCTGAACTCCGGGCACTACCCTGCACGTATGACCGATCCCGGACCGGCCACCCCGCAGCCGTACCCGGTGCCGCCCGGACCGGCGACGGACGGGCCCGGCGCGGCGGCGCACCCGGCCGCGCCCGCCCTGCCGCCCGACGGCCCGGCGCACCCGGGGTCACCCCCACCACCGGGGCAGTCCGGGCCGCCGCCGGGGTCGCCCGCGCCGACGCTGGGGCAGTCCGCCCCGCCACCGGGGTCGCTCCCGCCCCCGCCGCCGGGGCCGGGGGTGGCCCCGCCCTTCGCCGCGCCCCCGACCGAGGGCGGGCAGAAACGGCTCTGGCTCGGGCTCGGCGTCGGGGCGCTGGCGGTGCTGCTCTGCTGCGGTGGCGGCGGCGCGGCGATGGTCGGGCTGGCGGTGACCAACGTGCGCGCCCTCGACGAGCAGGGGCGGGCGGTCACCGACGACTACTACCGGGCGCTGGTGGAGAAGAAGTACGGCGAGGCGTACGACATGCTCTGCCCCGCCGAGCGGCGCCGCGAGACGAAGCCGGACTTCGAGCGGCGGACCGCCGCCGAGCCGGAGATCTCCTCGTTCCGGGTGCAGAACGTCGACGAGGTCAACCTCACCGTGACCGTGGACGTCAGCTACGCCGACGGGGACCGGGGCACCCAGCGGGTCACCCTGGCACCGGACACCCAGAGCGGCGGCCTGGAGGTCTGCGGGGTCGACTGACCGTCACCGGTAATGTGCGGGGGTCGGGACCCCGGTGGTCGTACCGTTGTCCCGACCGTACGTACCGTCCACCTCACGTCCCCGCCGACCGCCAGTCGGCGTAGGAGGAAACATGCCAGCCGACCGTATCGACGCCGTCGTCAGCCTCGCCAAGCGCCGGGGTTTCGTCTTCCCCTCCAGTGAGATCTACGGAGGCACCCGGTCGGCGTGGGACTACGGTCCGCTCGGCGTGGAGCTGAAGGAGAACGTCCGCCGGCAGTGGTGGCGGACCATGGTCCAGCAGCGCGACGACGTCGTCGGCCTGGACTCGGCGGTCATCCTGGCCCGCAAGGTCTGGGAGGCCAGCGGCCACATCGCCGAGTTCGTCGACCCGCTCACCGAGTGTCAGTCCTGCCACAAGCGGTTCCGCGCCGACCACCTCGAAGAGGCGTACGAGGCCAAGCACGGCAAGCCGCTGACCTCGCTGACCGAGCTGAACTGCCCCAACTGCGGCAACAAGGGCACCTTCACCGAGCCGAAGATGTTCAACGGCCTGATGAAGACCTACCTCGGCCCGGTGGAGAGCGACGAGGGGCTGCACTACCTGCGGCCGGAGACCGCCCAGGGCATCTTCGTCAACTACCGCAACGTCGAGACGGTCGCCCGCAAGAAGCCGCCGTTCGGTATCGCGCAGACCGGCAAGTCGTTCCGCAACGAGATCACCCCCGGCAACTTCATCTTCCGGACCCGCGAGTTCGAGCAGATGGAGATGGAGTTCTTCGTCGAGCCGGGCACCGACGAGACCTGGCACGAGTACTGGTTGCAGGAGCGCTGGAACTGGTACGTCGACCTGGGGCTGACCGAGGGGAACCTGCGCTTCTACGAGCACCCCAAGGAGAAGCTCTCCCACTACTCGAAGCGCACCGTCGACATCGAGTACAAGTTCCAGTTCGGCGGCACCGAGTTCGCCGAGCTGGAGGGGATCGCCAACCGGACCGACTTCGACCTCGCCACGCACAGCAAGCACTCCGGCGTCGACCTGTCGTACTTCGACCAGACCAAGGGCGAGCGCTGGATCCCGTACGTGATCGAGCCGGCCGCCGGCCTGACCCGTGCGGTGCTGGCCTTCCTGCTGGAGGCGTACGACGAGGACGAGGCCCCGAACACCAAGGGCGGCGTGGACAAGCGCACCGTCATGCGGTTCGACCCCCGGCTCGCCCCGGTCAAGGTGGCCGTGCTGCCGCTGTCGCGCAACGAGGCGCTCTCCCCGAAGGCCAAGGGGCTCGCCGCCGACCTGCGCAAGCGCTGGGTGGTCGAGTTCGACGACTCGCAGGCCATCGGCCGCCGGTACCGCCGCCAGGACGAGATCGGCACCCCGTTCTGCGTCACCGTCGACTTCGACACCCTGGACGACAACGCGGTGACCGTTCGCAACCGGGACACCATGACCCAGGAGCGGATCTCCCTCGACCAGGTCGAGCGGTACCTGATCGAGCGCCTCCCCGGCTGCTGAGGTTGTAAGGAAGGGCCCCTTCTTAACCTCTACGGTCGAGAAGGGGCCCCTTCTCACACCCCCTCCCGAGGGGGCATCGCCCCGGGCGGCGCATCGCGCGGTGGTGTGCCGGGCGACGGCGCGTCGAGGGGTGGTGCGCCGGGGAGAGGGTCGGCGTGGACTCCGGTGGTGGCGCCGAGCCCGCGCCGGGACTCGTACGCCTCCTCGACGGTGCGGCGTACCCGGGCCGGCTCCCGCCGGACCTGCGCCGGGGTGAAGTGCAGGATCAGCACGCCGTACCGGCTCAGCTCGTTGTGCCGGTCGAGGGTGCGGGCCCAGTCGCCGGGGCTGAAGTGGAACTCCTGCGAGTCCACCTCCACCGCCACCGCCGCGTCGGCAAGGTACCCGTCCGGGGTGGGCAACGGCGTCCCGGTCGCGCTCGACAGGCGCGGGTTCCACAGGACCTCCGGCAGCACCCGGCTGCCGGCCAGGCACTCCCGCAGCTCCGCCTCCGGCGCGGACCGGGTTCCGGCCAGGACCTCGGCGAACGCTCTGCGCACCAGCGCCGTGCGGCTGCGCCGGGCCCGGCGAATCTCCGCGTCCAGCGCGCCCAGGTCGGCGTACCCCCGTTGCACGGCCTCCGCGACGACGGCCCGGACCGGCCGGAGTTGGCGCAGGTCGCGGGCCGCGTCGACCACCGCACGGGCCGGCGAACAGACCGGGTAGAGCGCCGTGCGCCGGGCCCGGCCGTCGAGCGCGAGCGCCCGGGAGATTGTCGCGTACCCCGACGACCGGCGCCGGGCGTGGTGCGGCACGACGAACTGGACGGCGTCGCTGCGCGGGCTGTACCGGAAGCCGTACCAGCCCAGCGCGGCCAGCCCGGTGAGCTGCGCGTCCGGGCCGGCGTAGAGGGCGGCCGAGATGCGTCGCTGCTCGTCGGTGAGGGCCCCGGTGAACAGGGCGTACGTCGCCGGGAGGACCCGCTGCCACCGGCCGCGTCGGGTCTGCCGGTACAGGTGCATGTCGTCGAGGCCGGCGGACAGGAGTTGGGCCCGGGTGACGATCTGCTGCTGGCGCTCCGCCGTGCGCTCCAGCTCGGGTGGGTGCTCGACCATGCTCCGCAGCCTGCCGGGCCGCCCCGGTCGCCGTCCGCCCCGCCGGCTCCGCCTGTGGACGACGGCCCGCCCTGTGGACGACGCCCCGGCGACCGGCCCACTGTGCTATGCGCCGGCCGCCCGCAGGCCGGCCCGCCTGCGGTGTGCCGGTGTTAACAGGGGGCCCCTGCTATGCAGAAAGCGTTAGGAGGGGGCCCTTCCTTACACTGGGTGGGTGAGTGAGCGTGGGCTGGTCCTGGGGCGGCACGAGGTGTGGCCGCCGGTGGTGCTCGCCCCGATGGCCGGGATCACCAATGTCGGGTTCCGGCAGCTCTGCCGGGAGCAGGGCGGCGGGATCTACGTCTGCGAGATGATCACGACGGTCGCGCTGGTCGAGCGGAACCCGAAGACGCTGCGCATGATCGCCTTCGGGGACGCCGAGCGCCCGCGCAGCCTCCAGCTCTACGGGACCGACCCGGAGACCACCGCGCAGGCGGTCCGGATCGTGGTGGAGAAGGACCTCGCCGACCACATCGACCTCAACTTCGGCTGCCCGGTGCCGAAGGTCACCCGGCGCGGCGGCGGGGCGGCCCTGCCGTGGCGCCGCCGGCTCTTCGCCCGGCTGGTCACGGCCGCGGTGGACGCCGCCGCACCCGCCGGGGTGCCGGTCACGGTGAAGATGCGCAAGGGCATCGACGACGACCACCTGACGTACGTCGAGGCGGGGCTGGCCGCCCAGGAGGCCGGGGTCGCCTGGGTCGCCCTGCACGGGCGGACCGCCGCCCAGCGGTACTCGGGCACCGCCGACTGGGACGCCATCGCCACCCTGAAGCAGGCGCTGGACGTGCCGGTGCTCGGCAACGGCGACATCTGGGAGGCCGACGACGCGCTGCGGATGGTGGCGCACACCGGCGTGGACGGGGTGGTGGTCGGCCGGGGCTGCCTGGGCCGGCCGTGGCTCTTCGCCGACCTGGAAGCGGCCTTCGAGGGCCGCCCCGAGCGGCGGCTGCCCACTCTGGGCGAGGTGACCCGGACCATGCGCCGGCACGCCGAGCTGCTGGTCGACCAGTTCACCGCCGGGGCCCGCAACCCGGCCCGGGGCGAGCGGGACGGCTGCACCGACTTCCGTAAGCACGTCGCCTGGTACCTCAAGGGCTTTCCGATCGGCAGCGAGCTGCGCCGGGCCCTCGCCATGATCGACAGCCTGGCCGAGCTGGACGACCTGCTCGGCAAGCTCGACCCGGACGCGCCGTTCCCGGTGGAGACGCTGGGCCAGCCGCGTGGCCGGACCAACTCGCCCGGCAAGGTCTTCCTGCCCGACGGCTGGTTGGCCAGCCGGGACGACGACACCGCCCCGGAGGGCGCCGAGCTGGCCGACTCCGGCGGCTGATCCACCCCCGGCGTGGGTCGCCGTGCGCGCCAGCCGACCGGGTCCGGCCCGGCCGCACGGGTGCCGGGCGTGGGAGGATCCCAGGGCGACCGACGCGCCGGACGGGGAGGCTGATCATGTTCGCGGTGCCACTGGGCGACGACGCCGAGCTGCGCCCGCTGGAGCCGTGGCGGGCCGGGGAGTTCCTGGCCCACCTGGACCGGGGACGCGAGTACATCGGCCGGTACGTGGGGCTCACCGACGTGGTCACCGACCTGGCGTCGAGCCGGGCGTTCCTGCGGTCGTACGCGGAGAAGGCCGCCGCCGACACCGGCCGGATCTACGGCATCTGGCTCGGGGGTCACCTGGTCGGTGGGGTGCTCTTCCGGACGATGGACCTGGTCAACGGCACCGCCGAGGCGGGCTGCTGGCTGGAGCCGGCGGCGGTGGGACGGGGCCTGGTCACCCGGGCCTGCCGCGTGATCATCGACTGGGCGGTCGAGGAGCGGAGCATCCACCGGATCGAGTGGCGCGTCTCGTCGACGAACGCGGCCAGCATCGCGGTCGCCCGGCGGCTCGGCATGAGCCGCGACGGGGTGCTGCGGGAAAGCTACCTGTACCGGGGCCAGCGGCAGGACATCGAGGTCTGGTCGGTGCTGGCCCCGCAGTGGCGGGCCGCCCGCCCGGCACCGAACCTCTGAGGCGACGACCCTACGGCCGCGCAGCTACGGCAACGGCTCCGCTGGCTGGCCAACACCACCAAACCGCACGACCCCGGCACCCCGGCGACGGCCGCGCAGCGGCGGCAGCGACCCCGCCGGCTGGGCGCAGCCGCGGCGTGCCTGCGGCTGCGCCCCGGCCGGCGGGTCAGTCGGGTACGGGGTGGGTCGGGTCGGCGGCCGGCTCCCGGGGCGTGGGCAGGGTCGGCGCGGTTGGCCAGGGCACCTCGGGGGCGCGGTGGTAGGTGATCCCGGCGGCCGTCCAGCGGGGGCCGTGCCCGGCCAGCCGGTCCCGGAAGCCGGCCCAGTCGTGGGTCGACCGGGGTGACCAGCCCAGTTCGGCGATCGCGGGCAGCCGGGGGAGGAGCATGAACTCGATCTCGGTCAGCGAGGTCACCGACTCCGTCCACAGGGGTGCCTCGACGCCGAGCACCGCCGCCGCCGGCACCCCGGCCAGGTGCGTGCCCGGGTCCCAGGCGTACGCCCGGCGCACGTCGAGCAGGCCGGCCCAGTCGTGCCCGATCGGGGTCTCCGGGGCGTACTTCATGTCCAGGTAGGCGTGGTTGGCGGGGGAGAGGATCAGGCGCGCGCCCCGGCGGACCGCCTCGGCGGTGCCCGGATCGTCGCCGTCGGTGCCCCACCACTGGACGATCCGCCCGTCGACGTGCGCGGCCGGGGCGATCTGGTGCCAGCCGACCACCGTCCGGCCCAGGTCGGCGACGATCCGCTGCACCCGCTCGACGAACCCGGCGTACGCGGCGGCCGGCACCTTGAACGCCTCGTCCCCGCCGACGTGCAGGTACGGCCCCGGGGTGTCGGCGGCCAGTTCGGCGAGCACGTCGGCGACGAAGGCGTACGTCCGCTCGCTGGCCGGGTCGACGTAGCTGAACCCGACCTCGGTGCCGGTGTACGGCGGCGGCGCGACCCGGTCCGGGGCCAGCTCCGGGTACGCGGTCAGCGCCGCGTTGGTGTGGCCGGGCAGGTCGATCTCGGGGACCACGGTGACGTGCCGCCGGGCCGCGTACGCGACGATCCGCCGGTAGTCGTCGCGGGTGTAGTGGCCGCCGGGGCCGCCCCCGACCTCGGACGCCCCGCCGACCGTGGCCAGCCGGGGCCACGAGTCGACCGCGAGCCGCCAACCCTGGTCGTCGGTGAGGTGCAGGTGCAGGTGGTTGAGCTTGTACCGGGCCAGGTGGTCGACCACCCGGAGCACGTCGGGCACGCCGAAGAAGTGCCGGGCCACGTCGAGCATCGCGCCCCGGTAGCCGAACCGGGGGCGGTCGACGATCGTCCCGCCGGGCAGCACCCAGGGGCCGGCGACCGGCGTGCTGCTCTCGATCGTGGCCGGGAGGAGTTGGCGCAGGGTCTGCACGCCGTGGAACAGTCCGGCCGCGCTACCGGCGCTGATCCGGACCCCGTCGGCGGTGACGTCGAGCCGGTACCCCTCCGGGCCGAGCCCCGGGCCGGCACTGCCGCCGCCGTCACCGCCGTCACCGTCACCGCTGCCACCGCTGCCGCCGCCAGCACCGCCGTCACCGCCGCTGCCACCGCCGTGGCCGGCTCGGGGAGCGGGGACCCGGCCGGCGGGCCGGGGGGAGGGGGTGGACGCCGGGTCGAGCAGCAGCGGGTCGAGCACCAGCGCGATGCCGCCGCGCGGCTGCGGGTCGGTCGCGTCGGCCACCGGCAGCGGGTACCCGGTCGCCGGGCGGAGCAGGTCGGCGAGCTGCTCGGCGACGTCCCGGGCGGCCGGGTCGGCGGTGACCCGGATGGCGGCCGTCTCCGGCAGCAGGAAGTCGGCGTCCGGGTCCGGCTGCACCCGCTCCGGCGCCGGTACCACGTCGGCGAGCCGGACGGCGGGCGCGGTGAGCCGGGCCTCGGCGACCCGCGCGGCGGCCCGGGCCAGCTCACCGACGCCCGGCTGGCCGGTGGGCAACGCGGCCGGGTCGGGGACCTGCCCGAGGGCCGGCTCGCCACCGGACGGGTCGGGGGTGGCGGGGGGCGGCGGGGTGGGGGCGGACGACACGGGACACCTCCGGCGGGGTGTATTCGCGGCGAATATGGCAAACACGAATTTTGACGTTGGGTGCTGCCAAGGATACGAGGAGCCGTGGCATTGCGTATTCGTGCGCGTGGGACCGTTCCCAGATACCCGTACGAACGCGGATAGTCGTGATGACCGTGCGGTTGGTCACCGAATGCTCCCCAAGGCAGGCGAAGTTCGCGTAACCTTCGCCCACTCCCATTGACGTCGATTCCCCGGGTTCCCGGGGGTCGGCGTCGGGGCGAGTGGGAACTGAACCTTCGTTAAGTGTCGGGTCGGCGCGCGTGGGAGGGCTCGGGATGGCAGCACAGCGGACGGCAGGACACCGCCTGGCGGGACAAGCAGGCCAGCCGGGGCACAAGTACGTCTACGCCTTCGCCGAGGGCAACAAGGACCTGAAGGACCTGCTCGGCGGCAAGGGGGCCAACCTGGCCGAGATGACCAACCTCGGCCTGCCGGTGCCGCCCGGCTTCACCATCACCACCGAGGCGTGCCAGGCGTACCTGGCCACCGGCCGGGAGCCGGACGGCCTGGCCGCACAGATCGCCGACCACCTCGCCGCGCTGGAGCGGGCCATGGGCCGGCGGCTGGGCGACCCGCAGGACCCGCTGCTGGTCTCGGTCCGCTCGGGGGCGAAGTTCTCCATGCCCGGCATGATGGAGACCGTCCTCAACGTCGGCCTGAACGACCGCAGCGTCGTCGGCCTCGCCGCGCAGGCGGGTGGCGGTCCCGGCGGAGCCGCCACCGGCCGGGACGCGGGCGGAGCCGCCGACGGCGCAGGGCCGGACGGAGCCGCCTCCGGCGGGGGCGAGCGGTTCGCGTGGGACTCGTACCGCCGGCTGATCCAGATGTTCGGCAAGACCGTCTGCGAGGTGCCGGGGGAGGAGTTCGAGCACGCCCTCGACGCGGCGAAGCGGGCCAAGGGGGTCACCAGCGACCTGGACCTGACCGCCGACGACCTGCGCGAGCTGGTCGGGGCGTACAAGAAGGTCTTCGCCACGCACACCGGCCGGGACTTCCCGCAGGACCCGCGTGAGCAGCTCGACCTGGCGATCCGGGCGGTCTTCGGATCGTGGAACGCCGAGCGGGCGGTGCTCTACCGCCGCCAGGAGCGCATCCCCGCCGACCTCGGCACCGCGGTCAACGTGGTGGCGATGGTCTTCGGCAACCTCGGCCCGGACTCCGGCACCGGGGTCGCCTTCACCCGCGACCCGGCCACCGGCAACCAGGGCATCTACGGCGACTACCTGGCCAACGCCCAGGGCGAGGACGTGGTCGCCGGCATCCGCAACACGGTGCCCCTCCAGGAGTTGGCGCGCATCGACCGACGTTCCTACGACCACCTGCTCGACTTCATGGCCCGGCTGGAACGGCACTACCGGGACCTGTGCGACATCGAGTTCACCATCGAGCGGGGCAAGCTCTGGATGCTCCAGACCCGGGTCGGCAAGCGGACCGCCGCCGCCGCGTTCGTCATCGCCGGTCAGCTCGTCGACGAGGGCCTGATCGACCTCGACGAGGCGCTGCACCGGGTCACCGGCGCGCAACTGGCGCAGCTCATGTTCCCCCGGTTCCAGCTCGACCACGGCATCGATGCGGTCGCCACCGGCGTCGGGGCGTCCCCGGGTGCGGCCTCCGGGAAGGTGGTCTTCACCTCGGCCCGCGCGGTCGAACTGGCCGGCGAGGGCGAGCCGGTGATCCTGGTCCGCCGGGAGACCAACCCGGACGACCTCAACGGCATGATCGCCGCCCGGGGCATCCTCACCTCACGCGGCGGCAAGACCAGCCACGCCGCGGTGGTGGCCCGGGGCATGGGCAAGACCTGCGTCTCCGGCGCCGACGAGATCGACGTGAACGTCCCGCAGCGGCGGTTCACCGTCGCCGGACAGACCGTGACGGAGGGCGACGTCGTCTCCGTCGACGGCACCACCGGCAAGGTGTACCTGGGTGAGGTGCCGGTGATGCCCTCCGAGGTGGTCCGGTACTTCGAGGGGGACGTCGACCCGGAGCGCAGCGACGACGCGCTGGTCCGCGCCGTACACCGGATCATGACGCACGCGGACGCCCGACGGCGGCTGGCGGTCCGGACGAACGCCGACACCGGCGCGGACGCCGCGCGGGCCCGGCGCTTCGGCGCCGAGGGCATCGGCCTGTGCCGGACCGAGCACATGTTCCTCGGGGACCGGCGGGAACTGGTGGAACGGCTGATCCTGGCCCGCACCGACACCGAGCGCGCGGACGCGCTGGCCGCGTTGCTGCCGTTGCAGCGCGCCGACTTCGAGGAGATCTTCCGCGAGATGGCCGGGCAGCCGGTGACGGTCCGGCTGATCGACCCGCCCCTGCACGAGTTCCTGCCCCCGCTGGAGCAACTCGCGGTGGACGTGGCGGTGGCCCAGGAACGCGGCGAGGACGTGGCCCGGGAGGAGGCGCTGCTCGCCGCCGTCCGGCGGATGCACGAGGAGAACCCGATGCTCGGCCTGCGCGGGGTCCGGCTCGGCCTGGTCATCCCCGGGCTCTTCGCGATGCAGGTCCGGGCGATCACCGAGGCCGCCGTCACGGTCACCCGGGCCGGGTCGGTGGCCCGGCCCGAGATCATGGTCCCGCTGGTCGGCGCGGTCCAGGAACTGGAGACGGTACGGGCCGAGGCCGAGAAGATCATCGCGGAGGTGGTCGGGGAGAGCGGGGTCGAGGTGCTGATCGGCACGATGATCGAGGTACCCCGGGCGGCGCTGACCGCCGGGCAGATCGCCGAGGCGGCGCAGTTCTTCTCCTTCGGCACCAACGACCTGACCCAGATGGGCTGGGGGTTCTCCCGCGACGACGTCGAGGGCGCGTTCTTCTGGCGCTACCTGGAGCTGGGCATCTTCGGCATCTCGCCGTTCGAGTCGATCGACCGGGACGGGGTCGGGCGGCTGGTCCGGATCGCCGCCGAGGAGGGCCGGGCGGCCCGGCCGGACCTGAAGCTCGGGATCTGCGGCGAGCACGGTGGCGACCCCGACTCGGTGCACTTCTTCCACGACGTCGGGCTGGACTACGTCTCCTGCTCGCCGTTCCGGGTGCCGGTCGCCCGGCTGGAGGCGGGCCGGGCGGTGGTGAGCAGCGAGGGCTCGGACAGCCGCTGAGTCGGCAGGGCCCGGCGAGCGGACGGTCGCCGGTCAGACGGGCGGGCGGCGCCAGGCCGGGGGTCGGGTGCGGCGCAACTGCGCCGGCAGGGTGGCCATCGGGGTACGGACCGCCAGCGGCGCGTGCCCCTGGGTCAACTGGATGCTCTCCACGCCGGTGCGCTGGATCTCGAAGCGGGCCCCGGCCCGCGCCGCCACCTCCCGGGCCTCGTCGCGCACCGCCGCCAGGTTGCTGGTGGGGCCGATGACCAGGGTGAGCAGGGCGTGCAGCCCGGCCGGGCAGACCACCACCGTGCCGGTCGAGGTGTGCAGCACGAAGTCGTGGAACTCGCTGCGGTCGATGGTGTCCGCCATCCGCTGGCCGAGCCCGAAGCTCGCGGCGGAGAGCGCCGCCAGATGGGTGGCGTCGGTGGTCGGCAGGTCGCTGGCGATGAGCAGGCCGTCCGTACCGGCCAGCACGCCCCCGGTCACCTCCGGTCGGCGACGGCGCAGCGCCCGCAACTCCGTCACCATCACCGCGTCTGCGTCCACGATCGGCTCTCCTCGAGGTCGTGCTTCAGGCGTACCGGTCCACTGGTCACGTTCTGCTGCCAAAACGCTACCGGTGGCTGTGCGTACGACGCGATCCCCGAGGGGTTGACGATCGGTCCACAAAGGTTGCCTGATCGGAGGTTGCCAGTGTGTCCACAGTCGATTCCCGCCGCGACGGGCGGCCCGGTCCGGCGTAACCTGAGCGGGCTCGAACTGTCGGAACCGGGAGCGAGGGGCGGCCAGATGATCGAGGCCAGCGGTCGGCGCGGGGCGGTGGGTGCCGGGATCGGCCGGCGGGAGGTCCGGGCGTGAGCAGCACGTGGGCCCGGGTGACCGTCGACGCCGGGGACCCGGCCCGGCTCGCCCACTGGTGGGCCGAGGCACTCGGGTACCGGGTCGTCACCGAGACGCCCGACGCGGTGGAGATCCGGCCGTCCCTGGCCGGCGCGCCGGGCCTCGTCTTCGTGCCGGTACCCGACGACAGGAAGGTCAAGAACCGCCTCCACCTCGACCTGCGCCCCAGCGACCAGGAGGCCGAGGTCGAGCGCCTGGTCGACATGGGTGCCCGGCACGTGGACGTGGGGCAGGACGAGGAGGTCGGCTGGGTGGTGCTGGCCGACCCGGAGGGCAACGAGTTCTGCGTCCTGCCGGCGGCGTGAGTCACCGCTGTCCGAGGGCACGGGGCGGTCCCGGGGAGGTGCCGCCACGGCGGCCCGGTCCACCGGTCGACATCGGGTTTCCCGGCATCCGGGCATCCGTTCCCGCCCCGCAGCGCACGAAGGGGTCGGAACGCCGCGACTGAGCACCGACGGTGCCGCCGGTGACGCGGCCGACCTCGCCGTCACGGCCCGGACGCCGGAGGTCGGACGGAACACGGGGCAGACCACCGCCCCCGTGCCCCGACGAACTCCGCCACCCGTGCGCCCACCGGGCCCGGCCGCCCGCACCTGTGCCGTGGGTGCGGCCGTCCGTCCCGCCCCGGCCGCTGTCTGCCGTCGGTCCGCCCCGCCGCTGCACCCCGGTCTGTCCCGGTCGCCGTCCCCCGTCGGTCCGGCTCCGGTCGCTGTCCGCTGCCGGCCTGTCCCGGTCGCTGTCCGCTGCCGGTCTGCCCCGGTCGCTGTCCGCTGCCGGTCTGCCCCGGTCGCTGTCCGCTGTCGGCCTGTCCCGGTCGCCGTACCCCGTGGGTCTGCCTCGGCCGCTGCACCCCGTCGGTCCGCCCCGGTCGCTGTTCGCCGCCGTGGCCCGCCGCGCCGTCGTGCAGTCGGGCCCGCTGCCGGCTGCGATCGGCTCCGCCGGCAGCGCCGCCGGCCCGCCCGAGGCCCGACCCCCACCCGGCCCGCCGTCCCGCCGTCCATCCGGCTGGGCCTTCCGCCGTCCCACCCGGCGCGGGGCCGCCGCCCACTCGGCCCGGCGTCCCGCCGCCCGCGCCCGGCCCGGCGTCCCGTCGCCCGCCCGGCGCGGGTTGTCGTGCGGGGCCCGCCGGGCGGTGGCGGTGCCGAACGCCGGGGTGTGAGAAGGGGACCCCTCTCTACCGCAGGCGTTAAGAAGGGGCCCTTCCTTCCCCCGGGGCGGAGTCGGACATGGGCTGTCACCAGGCATGACGCCGGCAGGAAACAACGAGAAACTCGCTCGTATCCCCCGTTGACGCTCAGTGAAACCGAGTGTTAACTGTTAACAGTTACCAGGAGGACAATCGTGTTGGACGTCAGGCCGATCAGGGCGGAGTCCCTCGGCGAGAAGCTGGCCACCGAGCTGCGCCGCCGCATCATCGTGGGCGACGTACCCTCGGGGACCCGGCTCGTCGAGGAGGAGCTGGCTGATTCCTTCCGGGTCAGCCGGGGTCCGGTCCGGGACGCCATCCGCATCCTGCGGGCGGAGGGACTGGTCACCGGCTCCGGCCGCAACGCGGTCACCCGCTCGCTGAGCGACGCCGACATCGAGGAGCTGATGGCTCTCCGGGAGGCGTTCGAGCTGCTGGCGGTGGAGCGGGCCATCGCCGTCCGGCGCGAGATCCTCGCCCACCGGTTGCAGGCGGCCCTGGTCGACATGGACGCGGCCCTGGCCGACCGTGACGCCACCGCCTTCACCACCGCGGATGTCCGGTTCCACAGCGCCTTCTTCGAGGTCGCCGGGCTGACCCGGCTCAGCGTCCTGTGGAACCAGTTCCGCCCCACCATCGAGGGCCTGCTGCACGCCTCCGGCAAGCGGCTGGCCGATCTCGCGCCCTCGGCGCGGGAGCACCACGACCTCGCCGACCTGATCGCGGCCGGCAAGGTGCTCGAAGTCAAGGCCGAGCTGCACCGCCACCTGCAGACGACCTGTTCGCGGCTGCGGTCCGCGATTCCCCCGACCCCCGTCCAGAGAGAGACCGATCAATGAGATCACGAATGCTGCGGCTCGCCGCTGTCGCCCTCGCCGGCACCTTGGTCATGACCGGTTGCGCCAACCGGGGCGGTAGCGACTCCGGTGACGCCGAGAACTTCCCCGCGAAGGACTTCACCCTCGTCGTGCACGCCGGCGCCGGCGGTGGCTCCGACCTGACCGCCCGTACCCTCGCCAAGGAGCTGGAGGCGGACCTCGGCCGGTCGATCGTGGTCGAGAACCGCACCGGTGGCGGGGGTCGGGTCGGCCTGACCTACCTCAAGGACCGCCCCGCCGACGGGTACTCCATCGGGTTCATCCCGGTGGAGGTGTCGATGCTGGGTCACCAGGGCGCCGACATCAAGCCCGAGCAGTACACCATCCTCGGGCAGGTCATGAACGCCCCGGCGACCCTCTCGGTGCCGACCAACAGCCCGTACCAGACCCTCGACGAGCTGCTCGCCGCGGCGAAGCAGAACCCGGGCACGATCACCGTGTCGAACTCGGGCGCCGGGGCGATCTGGGAGGCCGCCACCCTGGCCCTCGGCGAGGCGGCCGGGGCGACCTTCAAGCCGGTGCCGTACGACGGCGGTGCCCCCGCCGTGGCCGCCGGGGTCTCCGGCGAGGTCCAGGCCGTGATGGCCGGGGTCAGCGAGTCCGCCTCCGCGGCGGGCAACAACCAGCTCCGGGTCCTGGCCGTGCTGGCCCCCGAGCGGGTGACCTCCCTGCCGGAGGTGCCGACCGCCACCGAGCAGGGCGTCGACGTGGTCATCGGTGGCTGGGGCCTGATGGGCGCCCCCGCCGGGCTGCCGGACAGCGTCAAGGAGCGGCTGGCCGCCGCCGTGCAGAAGGCCGCCTCCTCGGAGTCCTTCAAGGACGTGATGACCCGGGCCGGCAACACGCCGCTGGCGACCTCCCCCGACGAGGCCACCCAGTTCGCCCAGTCCGAGTTCGAGCGCTTCGGCGAGATCTACCGGTAATGGCTACCGTCCACCCGCCGATCCAGGGTGACTCCGGTGCCGCCTCGCGTTGGCGCGAGGCGGCACCGGGGGCGATCTGCCTGGTGCTGGGCGCCGTGCTGCTCTGGTTGGCCCGCTCGATCGAGCTGCCGACCCGGGTGATGGCGGTGAGCCCCCGGATCTGGCCCGAGGCCCTGGCCTTCGGGATCATGGGCCTTTCGGTCCTCCAGATCGTCCTCGCCTTCGTCAGGACGCCGGAGGCCGACGACGACGAGGACGAGGGCCCCGTCGTCCGCTCGGGGATCGTGCGGGTGGTCGGCTTCGTCGTGGCCACGGTCGCCTTCGGCTTCCTCTGGTACTTCGTGCACTTCCTGGTCTCCGGGCTGGTCTTCGTCGCCGCCCTGACCTGGATCGCCGGGGGCCGGGGGCTCAAGGACCTGGTCCTCTTCCCCGCCGGGGTGACGGTCGTGATCTACGTCCTCTTCGGCCTGCTGCTGAGGGTCCCGCTATGAACGCAATGGTCGAGGGCTTCGGCGCCCTCCTCTCGCTCGAGATGCTGGTCTGTGTCCTCGCGGGCGCGGCGATCGGCATGCTGGTCGGCGCCTTCCCGGGGGTCACCGCCACCATGGCGGTCGCCCTGGCCAGCGCCTTCACCCTGACCATGGATCCGCTGCCCGGCCTGGCCGTGCTGCTGACCATCCTGATCGGGGCCCAGTTCGGTGACCGGGTCCCGGCCATCCTGATCAACACCCCGGGTACCCCCGCCTCGATCGCCACCACCTTCGACGGGTACTCCCTGGCCAAGCAGGGCAAGGCCGGCATCGCGTTGACCGCCTCGGCCTTCGCCTCGGCGATCGGCGGTTTCGTCGGCATCGCGGTGCTGATGGTCGCGGCGATCCCGCTGAGCACCGTGGCCATGCAGTTCGGGTCCCCGGAGATGTTCGCCCTGGTGATCTTCGGTCTGACCATGATGATCGAGGTCTCCGGGAAGCAGCTCGTCAAGGGCCTCATCGCCGGCCTCTTCGGCCTGGCCCTGGGCACCATCGGCCGGGACCCGATGGACGGGTCGGACCGGTTCACCTTCGGCATCCCGCAGTTGGTCGAGGGGGTCCCCTTCATCGCGGTGATCATCGGCCTCTTCGGCATCGCCGAGGTCTTCAGCCAGATGCTCTCCAAGCGGCACGCCTCCCAGAAGCCGATCACCAACTTCGGTCGCTGGTGGCCGGACAAGCGGGAGGCCCGGCAGATGGTCAAGCCGGTCGCCGTCGGCTCGGGCGTCGGCACCGTGGTCGGGGTCCTGCCCGCCGTCGGCGGCGACATCGGCGGCATCGTCGCCTGGAACCAGGCCAAGCGGCTCTCCAAGGAGCCGGAGAAGTTCGGCAAGGGCTCGATCGAGGGGCTCACCGCCGCCGACAGTTCGTCCAACGCCGGGGTCGGTGGGTCGGTGCTGACCACCCTCGCCCTCGGGGTGCCGGGTGACTCGGTGATGGCGGTCATGCTCGGCTCGATGATCATCTGGGGCATCCAGCCCGGCCCCGGCCTGTTCAGCAACCAGCCGGACCTGGTCTACTCCATCGCCGGCATCATGTTCTTCGCCACCGTGCTGACCCTGGGGCTGAGCCTGCTCCGCATGCGCGGGGTGGCCAAGCTGCTCGAACTGCCCAACCGGTTCCTGTGGACGGTGATCCTCACCTTCTGCGTGGTCGGTACGTACGCGGTCAACAGCAGCGTCTTCGACGTCGGGGTCATGCTCGGCTTCGGTGTGCTCGGGCTGCTGCTGCGCCGGTACGGCTTCCCCGCCGGGCCGATCGTCCTCGGCCTGATCCTCGGCCCGCTGGCCGAGCGGAACTTCCGCCGGTCGATGGAGCTGGGCGGGCTGGAGTCCATCTACACCAGCCCGATCGCGATGGGTCTGCTGCTGCTGGGCGTGGCGGCCGTGGTGCTGCCCCGGGTCCGTGCCCGGATGAAGGCGCGCAGGCAGCGCCCCGAGGACAGCGACACCCCGACCGACCCGCCGGTCCCCGCCGGGGCGAGCCGGTGACGGCGAAGCACTTCGTCGTCCGGGACGTCCCCGGCCAGTGCCACGGCAGCACCGTCTGTGCGGTCGACGACACCCTCGTGGTCGCCTGGTTCGCCGGTGACCACGAGGGGGCGGCCAACTCCCGGATCTGGCTCGCCACCGGAGCCGGTGCCGCCTGGTCGGCCCCGGTGGTCGTCAGCGGGGACCTGGCCCCCTGCTGGAACCCGGTGCTGCACCGGCGGACCGACGGGGACCTGGTCTGCTGGTTCAAGGTCGGCACGACCATCTCGGCCTGGGTGACGTACGCGGTGACCTCGGCCGACGGGGGCCGGACCTGGTCCACGCCGCGTCGGGTGGGGGAGCCCGGCGGCCGGGGCCCGGTCCGCACCCCGCCGCTGCGGCTGCGCTCCGGCCGGCTGCTCGCCGGGGCCTCCACCGAGACCTGGGGGGAGCGCCCCCGCTGGGACTGCTTCGTCGACCTCAGCGACGACGACGGCCGGACCTGGCGGCGGCGGCCGGACATCGCCCTCGACCACGACACCTTCCCCGGCGCGGGCGCCATCCAGCCCGCCCTCTGGCAGACCCCGGACGGCACGGTGCGGCTGCTGGCCCGCAGCACCGCCGGCCGGCTGGTCGCCGCGAGCAGTGACGACGAGGGCGAGACCTGGACGCCGGGGATGCTCAGCGGGGTGCCGAACAACAACTCCGGCATCGCCGTCGCCCGCCTCGGCGGCACCGTGTACCTGGCCCACAACCCGACGGTGGGGGACTGGGCCAGCCGCGCCCCCCTGGTCGTCTCCACCTCCACCGACGAGGGGGAGACCTTCCAGCCCTGGCTGACCCTGGAGGAGTCCCTCGGCGAGACGGCGGGTGAGGGCTACCGGCCCGCCGACTCCGGGGTGCTGACCACCGGGGACAACGAGTTCTCGTACCCCTGCCTGGTCCCCGTGGGGGACCGGCTCGTCGTGACCTACACCTGGCAGCGGCGCGGCATCGTGCTCGCCCTGCTCGACCCCTCGGAGCGCACCCCATGACGGCCCATCCCGCCGCGAACCTGATCAGTGCCCTGCCGATCCTCTTCGAGGCCGACGGCACCGTCGACCTGAAGGCCACCCGGGCCGCCTACGACCAGCTCGCCCCGCACCCCCTGGACGGGGTCTTCGTGGCCGGCACCACCGGGGAGTTCACCACCCTCACCGACGACGAGCGGCTGGCCGTCTGCGTCGAGGCGGGCGAGGCGTTCGGCCCGGAGCGGACCTACTGGCACGTCGGGCACGCCTGCACCCGGCAGGCGGTCGCGCTCACCCGGGCCGCCGTCGACCGGGGGGCCCGCCGGTTCGCGGCGCTGACCCCGCACTACTTCCCGGCCACCGAGGCGGCCCTGCTGGGCTACTACGAGGCCGTGGTGGCCGCCGCCGCCGGGCGGCCGGTGTACGGGTACCTCTTCGCGGCCCGGACCACCACCACCGTCTCCCCGGCCCTGCTCGCCCGGCTGGCCGGCACCGGACTGGCCGGCGTGAAGATCAGCGGTGAGCCGACCGACGTGCTGACCGGGTACCTCGCCGCGCTGGCCGACCGGGCGGTGCCGGTCTACTCCGGTGCCGACGCCGAGTTCACCGAGGTCGTCGACGCCGGCGGGGCCGGGGTGGTGTCCGGGGTCAGCTCGGTGCTGCCCGGCCCGTTCCTGGCCGTCCGGGACGCCCTGCGCAGCGGGGACGCCGCCGCCCTCGCGGTGGCCCGGGAACGGTCCCTGCGCGCGGTGGCCGCCACCCGGCAGGGCAACCTCGCCCACCTCAAGGCCGTGCTCGAACTGCGCGGCCTGCCGGCCAGCGGGCTGCGGGCCCCGCTCGACCCGATCTCGCCGGCCGACCGTCGCGCCCTCGAAGCCGACGTCGCCGACCTGCTCTGACCCCGTCCGCACCCGTCCCAAGGAGCCCTTCGTGAGCAGCTACGCCTTTCCCGCGTCGACCGAACAGCCCCAGGCCGAGCCGGGGGTCGTCTACACCGTCGCCAGTGGTGACCTGCGGCTGAGCGCCAACGTCACCTGCTGGCCCACGCAGCGGCAGTTCGAGGCCGACCTGGAGCGGGCGGTGACCGCCCTCGGCCACCGGGTCCACCGGGCCCACCCGTTCGACGCCGACGCCGGGCACGGCTTCATCGCCAGCCAGCGGCAGGGCATCGAGGTCTTCAAGTCGATCCCGCCGGACGCCCCGCTGATCGTCGCCGAGGCGGTCTGGCAGTACAGCCACCACGTGCTGGCCGGGCTGCGGACCCACCGGGGCCCGATCCTGGTGGTGGCGAACTGGAACGGCGAGTTCCCCGGCCTGGTCGGCCTGCTCGGGTTGACCGCCAGCCTGACCAAGGCGGGGGTGGCGCACTCCATCCTGTGGAGCGAGAAGTTCACCGACGACTGGGCGGTCGACGGGCTGCGGACCTGGCTGGAGACCGGCACGCTGGAGCACGACCAGAGCCACGTGCGGGACCTGCCGGCGCTGCCGGAGACCGAGGAGGTCCGGCTCGGCCGGGCGCTGGCCGAGCAGCTGCGCCGGGACAAGGCCATCATCGGCGTCTTCGACGAGGGCTGCATGGGCATGTACAACGCCATCATCGACGACGAGCTGCTCAACCCGCTCGGCATCTACAAGGAGCGGCTGTCGCAGAGCGCCCTGGTGGCCGAGATGGGCCGGGTCGACGACGCCGAGGCCCAGGCCGTACGGGACTGGCTCGACGCCGCCGGGCTGACCTTCCACACCGGCACCGACGAGGCGACCGAGCTGACCGACGCCCAACTGCACAGCCAGTTCAAGATGTACGTGGCCGCGCTGCGCATCTCCGACGACTTCGGCCTGGACGCGGTGGGCATCCAGTACCAGCAGGGCCTCAAGGACGTCGTCCCGGCCAGCGACCTGGTCGAGGGGCTGCTCAACAACGTCTCCCGGCCCCCGGTGCGCAGCCGCGACGGCGCCCGCGAGCTGTACGCCGGCGCGCCGCTGCCGCACTTCAACGAGGTCGACGAGGGGGTGGCCGTGGACTCCCTGGTCACCAACCGGATCTGGACCGCGATGGGGCTGGACCCGGCGACCACGCTGCACGACATCCGGTGGGGCGAGGAGTACGACGGCCGGTTCGTCTGGGTGATGGAGATCTCCGGCTCGGTGCCCGCCTCGCACAACGGCGGGTACGACAAGAGCTGGAGCATGCGGCAGCCGCCGATGTTCTTCCCGCTGGGCGGCGGCACCCTCAGCGGCGTCTCCAAGCCCGGGGAGATCGTCTGGTCGCGGGTGTTCATCATGGACGGCGTCCTCCACGTCGACCTGGGCCGGGGCAGCGCGGTCGAGCTGCCGGCGGAGGAGACCCAGCGCCGGCTCAACGCCACCAACCCGCAGTGGCCGATCATGCACGCGGTGCTGCACGGCGTGGGTCGGGACCAGCTCATGGCCCGGCACAAGGCCAACCACCTGAACGTGGTGTACGCCCCGGACGCCGCCACCGCCGACAAGGCCCTGGCCGCCAAGGCGGCGATGTTCGCCGAGCTGGGCCTGGTGGTGCACCTCTGCGGCGACGTGAGCCTCTGATGGACCCGCTGCTGATCGGCATCGACCTGGGGACGGGGAGCAGCAAGGGGGTGCTCACCGACGCGCAGGGGCGGGTGGTGGCCACCGCCGTGCGGCCCCGCCCCCGGTCGATGTCCCTGCCCCGACCGGGCTGGGCGGAGGTCGACCCCGAGGGGGTCTGGTGGGCCGACGTGGTCTCCATCGCCGCCGAGCTGACCGCCGCCGCCGAGGGGGCCCCGATCGCAGCGGTCTGCGTCAGCGGGGTGGGCCCCTGCCTGGTCCTCTGCGACGAGCAGGACACCCCGGTCCGGCCGGCCATCCTGTACGGCATCGACATGCGGGCCACCGCCGAGATCGCCGAGCTGACCGGGCGGTACGGGGCGGAGCAGGTGCTGGACCGGACCGGTACCCCGCTGACCACCCAGGCGGTCGGGCCGAAGGCCGAGTGGGTACGCCGGCACGAACCGCAGGTGTGGCGGGACGCCCGACGCTGGTACAACTCCAGCTCGTACGTGGTGCGGAAGCTGACCGGCGAGTATGTCCTGGACCACCACACCGCCAGCCAGTCGGTGCCGCTGTACGACATCGAGGCGCGGGACTGGCACCAGCCCTGGTACGCCGAGATCATGGGGCACCTGCCCCCGCCCCGGTTGGCCTGGTCGGCGGAGATCGTCGGCCAGGTGACCCGGGCGGCGGCGGAGGCCACCGGGCTGCCCGAGGGCACCCCGGTCTGCGCCGGCACGGTGGACGCCTGGGCGGAGTCGGTCAGCGTCGGGGTGCGCCGCCCCGGCGACCTGATGCTGATGTACGGCTCCACCATGTTCTTCGTGCAGCAGCTCCAGGGCATCGCCCGGCACCCCCAGCTCTGGAACACCGTTGGGGTGGCCGAGGGTCAGCACTGCCTGGCCGCCGGGATGGCCACCTCGGGCAGTCTGACGAGCTGGGTCCGGGACCTGGTGGGGGAGGTGCCCTTCGAGACCCTGGTCGCCGAGGCGGCCCGGGTGCCGGCGGGCTCCGACGGGCTGCTGCTGCTGCCGTACTTCGCCGGGGAACGCACCCCGATCTTCGACCCGGACGCCCGGGGGGTGATCGCCGGGCTGACCCTGCGGCACGGCCGGGGGCACCTGTTCCGGGCCGTGTACGAGGGCATCGCCTTCGGCATCCGGCAGATCCTGGAGTTGCTGGACACCTCGGCCAACCCGGTGCGCCGGCTGGTCGCGGTGGGCGGCGGCACCCAGGGCGGGCTCTGGACCCGGATCGTCAGCGACGTCACCGGGCGGGAGCAGGAGGTGCCGGCGGTGACCATCGGGGCCAGCTACGGCGACGCCCTGCTGGCCGCGACCGGGGCCGGGCTGGTCGCCCCGGACACCGACTGGACCCGGCCGGGCGAGATCGTCCGTCCCGACCCGGCGGTCCGGGGCACCTACGACACCCTCTACGCCGGGTACACCAGCCTCTACACCGACACCCGGGCCCAGGTGCACACCCTCGCCGCACTCCAGGGCAGCACTCCCGCCTGAACCACCCGGCCCCGGCCGCCCCTCGACGGGCCCCGGGGCCGGGTCGGGCGTGCGGTGATCGGTCGTGGGGCTCCGAGAGATCTTGGAGCCGGGTGGCCCCCGGAGGGGCCGAAATCTTCCGAGGTTCACTGCGTTGTGGGGTTCAGCCGGCAGTGCGCTGAGCGGACGGGGGGTGTCCAGGCGGTGCCGGGTACGGGCCGGCAGTGCGGTGTGCTGTCGGGGTGGTCTCACAGATGGGGCAACTCGAAAGGGCCGGGCTCGTGGACACTCGTTCCGGCCGTTGTCGCCGCCGTCGGGTTCATCGGGCCGACCGCACCGCTTTCTGATCGTGAAACGCCCCTGCCACGCGGCCTGACCGGATGATCGGCGAGATAATCCTGACTCGTGGATGAGCGGTCGGGGTAGAGATACCGTGCAGGCGACCGCACCCGGCGGCGCGACCGAGGTCGAGGGGTGATCAGCGTGGGTTTTCCGGTGCGGCCGACCGCCCCCGGCCCTCCGGACCCGGCCGACCCCCCGCCCGTCCCGGTGGTGCCCGAGGAGGCCCGGCGGCGGGTGCCCGAGCCCGCGAAGGACAGCGGGTACGGGCGTTCGGCGTACGAGCGGGACCGGGCCCGGGTGCTGCACTCGGCGGCGTTCCGCCGGCTGGCCGCCAAGACCCAGGTGCACACCGCCGGCACCGACGACTTCCTGCGGACCCGGCTGACCCACTCGCTGGAGGTGGCGCAGATCGCCCGGGAGATGGGCGCCCGGCTGGGCTGCGACCCGGACGTGGTGGACACCGCCGGGCTCGCCCACGACCTCGGCCACCCGCCCTTCGGGCACAACGGCGAGGCCGCGCTGGACCTGCTGGCCGGCGGCTGCGGCGGGTTCGAGGGCAACGCCCAGACGCTGCGGGTGCTGACCCGGCTGGAGGCGAAGGTACTCGCCCCGGACGGCACCTCGGCCGGGCTCAACCTGACCCGGGCCGCGCTTGACGCCACCGGCAAGTACCCCTGGCCGCGCCGCCCCGGCCAGCGCAAGTTCGGGGTGTACGCCGACGACCGGCCGGTCTTCGACTGGCTGCGGGCGGGCGCCCCCGCCGACGGGCGGCGCTGCCTGGAGGCGCAGGTGATGGACTGGGCCGACGACGTGGCGTACTCGGTGCACGACGTGGAGGACGGTGTGCACTCCGGGTACGTCGCGCTGCGTCCGCTGCTGGTCGACCCGGCCGAGCGGGCCGCGCTCTGCGCGGACGTCGCCGCCACGTACTCCGGGGAGTCCGCCGCCGACCTGGCGCCGGTGCTGGTGGACCTGCTCGCCGAGCCGGCGCTGGCCGGGCTGGCCGACTACGACGGCAGTCACCGGGCGCAGGCCGGGCTGAAGGCCACCACCAGCCTGCTGACCGGCCGGTTCGTCGCGGCGGCGGTGGCCGCCACGCAGGCCCGGTACGGCCCGGGGCCGCACCGGCGGTACGCCGCCGACCTGGTCGTCCCGCGTCGGGCCCGGGCGCAGTGCGCGCTGCTCAAGGGGATCGCCCTGCGGTACGTGATGCGCCGGCCCGGCGCCGAGGCCCGGTACGCCCGCCAGCGGGAGGTGCTCGCCGAACTGGTGGCGGCGCTGGTGCGCCGGGCGCCGGAGGGGCTGGACCCGGTCTTCGCGCCGCTGTGGCGGGCCGCCGCCGACGACCCGGCCCGGCTGCGGGTGGTGATCGACCAGGTCGCCTCGCTCACCGATCCGGCCGCCGTCGCCTGGCACCACCGGCTCACCGGTCGGCCGGGGGCGGGTCCCGCTGTCGGTCACCCGCTGGACACCGACCGTACTTAGGGTAGCCTAACCGCATGACGGAGCGCCCGAAGAAGGTCACGTCCACCCGGGTGGTGCGCACCGAGCGGCCCACCCCGCACCTGGTCCGGCTGGTGCTCGGCGGGGAGGACCTGGTCGGCCTGCCGGTGGGCGAGTACACCGACCACTACATCAAGCTGGTCTTCCCGGTGCCCGGGGTGACGTACCCGACCCCGCTGGACCTTACCGAGATCAAGCGTGACCTGCCCCGGGAGCACTGGCCCCGGCTGCGGGCGTACACCGTGCGGGCCTTCGACCCGGTGACCGCCGAGCTGACCGTCGACGTGGTGCACCACGGCGACGAGGGGCTGGCCGGCCCGTGGGCGGCCGGGCTGCGCCCCGGCGACCCGGTGCACTTCGTCGGCCCGGGTGGGGCGTACGCGCCGAGTCCGGCGGCCGACTGGCACCTGCTCGTCGGCGACGAGAGCGCGCTGCCGGCGATCGGCGCGGCCCTGGAGCGGCTGCCGGCCGGCGCCCCGGCCCGGGTCTTCGTCGAGGTCGCCGACGCGGCCGAGGAGCAGTCGCTGGACAGCCCCGGGGCGGTGGAGCTGACCTGGCTGCACCGGGGCGACCGCCCGGTCGGCGAGGCGCTGGTCGCGGCGGTGCGGGCGCTGGACTTCCCGCCCGGCACGGTGCACGCCTTCGTGCACGGCGAGGCGACCTTCGTCAAGGACCTGCGCCGGCTGCTGCGCGTCGAGCGGGGCGTCCCCCGGGAGTGGCTGTCCATCTCCGGCTACTGGCGCCGGGGCATGGACGACGAGGGCTGGCGCTCCACCAAGGCCGACTGGAACCAGCAGGTCGAGGCGGAGGAGGCCGCCGTCGTCGGCTGATCCGGGCGGTAAACGGAGATCAACAGTGGATTTCGTCACCGCGAGCGTCTGAGACTCGATCACCATGGGTATGGGCCCTGCCCATGAGTGAGACGAGTGCACATGGCTGACACGACAGACGCGGCGACGGAGGCGGCGCCGCCGCCGCGACCGGGGGTGGACCGGCAGCCGGACCGGGTGCTGCTGGCGCTGAGCATCGGCGGGGTGCTGGCCGTGGTGGCCTGGGGCTTCCTCGGCCGGGACTCGCTGGCCAGCTTCGGCGCGTCCGGGCTGGGCTGGGTGATCGACACCTTCGGCTGGTTTTTCGTGGTCGCGGCGAACATCTTCGTGGCGCTGGCCGTGCTGGTCGCGGCCTCCCGGTTCGGCCGGCTCCGGCTCGGCCGCGACAGCGACGAGCCCGAGTTCAACACCCTGGCCTGGACCTCGATGATGTTCGCCGCCGGGATGGGGATCGGTCTGGTCTTCTTCGCGGTCGCCGAGCCGATCCAGCACTACACCACTCCACCCCCGGCGACCGGGGTGGAGCCGCAGACCGGGGCCGCCGCCTCGGCGGCGATGCAGTACACCCTCTTCCACTGGACCCTGCACCCGTGGGCGATCTACGCGGTGGTCGGGCTGGCGCTGGCGTACTCGACCTTCCGCAAGGGGCGGGACAACCGGATCTCGTCGGCCCTGCAGCCGCTGATCGGGGCCCGCGCGGACGGCCCGATCGGCAAGGGCGTCGACCTGCTCGCCGTCTTCGCCACCGTCTTCGGCACCGCCACCAGCCTCGGCCTGGGCGCCCTCCAGATCGCCGCCGGGCTGAACCTGGTCGCCGGGGTGCAGGAGAGCGCCGTGGTGGAGTTGGTGATCATCGCCGCGCTCACCCTGGCCTTCGTGCTCTCCGCCTTCTCCGGGTTGCACCGGGGCATCAAGTGGCTCTCCACCACGAACATCCTGCTCGCCGTCGGGCTGATGATCTTCGTCTTCGTGGTGGGTCCGACGGTCTACATCCTGGAGGTGCTGCCGGCCAGCGTCGGGGACTACCTGAGCAACCTGCTGACCATGTCCACCCGGACCGGGGCCTTCTCCGACCACGCCTGGCTCGGCGGCTGGACGATCTTCTACTGGGCGTGGTGGATCTCCTGGGCGCCCTTCGTCGGCACCTTCATCGCCCGGATCTCCCGGGGCCGCACCGTACGGCAGTTCGTCATCGGCGTGCTGCTGGTGCCCAGCGGGGCGAGCGCGGTCTGGTTCGCGGTGCTGGGCGGCAGCGCCCTGCGCACCCAGGCCACCGGCACCCGGGACCTGGTGGCCGACGCGGCGGCCGGCTCCGAGCAGGCGCTGTTCGGGCTGCTGGAGGCGCTGCCGCTGGCCGGGGTCACCAGCGTGCTGGCCATGGTGCTGATCGGGCTGTACTTCGTCACCAGCGCCGACTCGGCCTCGCTGGTGGTCGGCTCGCTGACCTCCCGGGGGGCGCTGCGCCCGCACCGGGTCGTGGTGGTCGTCTGGGGGGTGCTGATCGGCGCGGTGGCGGCGGCGTTGCTGGTCGCCGGCGGGCTGGACGCCCTCCAACAGGCCACGATCATGGTGGCGCTGCCCTTCGTGCTGGCGATGCTCTGCGTCGCCGCCGCCATGCTGCGGGACATGTCCCGGGACCCGGCGGTGAACCCGCCCCCCTCCGGGATCCGTCGCCGCGGCGTGGCCGAGGCGCTGCGCACCGCCCGCTCCTACGACGAGGAGGACGCCCCACCGGTACGCCGCTACCTGCGTCGCCGCGACCGGTGACCGGCCGTCCGCCGGTGGTCCGGCCCGCCCCGGGTCGCCGACCGCCGACGGGCGGGCGGCGCGGGCGTACCCGGCGGTACCACGATCACCGGCGCAGGGCAGGATGGAACACCGAGGGGGTGGGGCGATGGCTGGGCGGATCCGGGACGAGGACATCGCGCTGGTCCGGGAGCGCACCGCGATCGACGACGTGATCTCCGAGACGGTGACCCTCCGGTCGGCGGGTGGCGGCAACCTCAAGGGGCTCTGCCCGTTCCACGACGAGAAGAGCCCGTCGTTCAACGTCTCGCCCGCCCGCAACGTCTGGTACTGCTTCGGCTGCGGGGCCGGCGGGGACGCGATCAAGTTCCTGATGGACGCCGAGCACCTCAGCTTCGTCGAGGCGGTGGAGCGGCTCGCCGCCCGCGCCGGCATCCAACTGCGCTACGTCGAGACCGAGACGGGCAGCCCTCGGCCCCGGGCCCCGCAGGGGCAGCGGCAGCGCCTGGTCGCCGCGCACGCCGCCGCCGTGGAGTTCTACCAGGCCCAGCTCGGCACCGCCGGGGCCCGGCCGGCGCGGGAGTTCCTGGCGCAGCGCGGCTTCGACCGGGCCGCCGCCCAGCGGTACGGCTGCGGGTTCGCCCCGGACGGCTGGGACCTGCTCACCAAGCACCTGCGCCAGCAGGGCTTCAGCCACGACGAGCTGGTCACCGCCGGGCTGTCCCGGCCGGCCCGCTCCGGCTCGCTGATCGACCGGTTCCGCCGCCGGCTGCTCTGGCCGATCCGGGACCTGACCGGCGACGTGGTCGGCTTCGGCGCGCGCAAGCTCTTCGCCGACGACGACGGCCCGAAGTACCTGAACACCCCCGAGACCCCGATCTACAAGAAGTCGCACGTGCTGTACGGCGTCGACCAGGCCAAGCGGGAGATCGCCAAGCAGGGGCGGGTGGTGGTGGTCGAGGGGTACACCGACGTGATGGCCTGCCACCTGGCCGGGGTGCCGACGGCGGTGGCGACCTGCGGGACCTCCTTCGGGGCGGACCACATCGGGGTGCTGCGCCGGCTGCTGCTGGACAGCGACGACGTGGCCGGCGAGATCATCTTCACCTTCGACGGGGACGCCGCCGGGCAGAAGGCCGCCCTGCGCGCCTTCGAGGAGGACCAGCGCTTCGTCGGGCGCACCTTCATCGCGGTCAGCCCGGACAGCATGGACCCGTGCGACCTGCGGCTGGCCAAGGGTGACCTGGCCGTGCGCGACCTGATCGCCCGGCGGGAGCCGCTCGTCGACTTCGCGCTGCGGCACGTGATCGACCGGTTCGACCTGGACACCGTCGACGGCCGGGTGGAGGCGATGCGCCGGGCCGCCCCGCTGGTCGCCAAGATCAAGGACCGGGAGAAGCGCCCGGAGTACGTCCGCAAGCTCGCCGGGGACCTCGGCATGGAGATCGAGCCGGTGCAGCGGGCCGTGCTCGCCGCCACCGACGGCCGGGACGCGGCGTCGGCCCCCGGCCGCCCCACCCGCGCCGCGCGGGCCGAGCCGGCGGTGGACAGCCCGCAGTCGATGGTCGAGCGGGAGGCGCTCAAACTCGCCCTCCAGGTGCCGGTGCTGGCCGGGCCGATGTTCGACGCGGTCGAGGCGGCGGCGTACCGGCACCCGGTGCACGTCGTGGTCCGGACGGCGGTCGCCGAGGCCGGCGGCGCGGCGGGGGAGACGGCGGCGGCCGGCGGCGCGGTCTGGATCTCCCAGGTCCGCGACGCCTGCGCCGACCTGGCCGCCCAGGCGCTGGTCGGGGAGTTGGCGGTGGAGCCGCTGCGGATCGACGGCGAGCCCGACCCCCGGTACGTCTCGATCACCATGGCCCAGTTGCAGTGGGGTTCGGTCACCGCCCGGATCAGGGACCTGAAGTCCCGCATCCAGCGGATCAACCCGGTGGCCCACAAGGACGAGTACTTCGCGCTCTTCGGGGAGCTGCTCTCCCTGGAACAGCACGCGCGGGCGCTGCGCGAGCAGGCCGCGGGAGGATTGTGATGGGACTGTTCCGACGCCGACCGAAACTGCCGCCGGCCGACCGGCCGCCGCTGGAGACCGACGAGCGGGTGCTGGCCTGGGCGGCGGCCGGCACCGGCGAGGGCGACGGGGTGCTGGTCGCCACCAACCGGGGGCTCTGGCTGCCCGGCCGGGCGCAGCGGCTGGGCTGGCACGAGATTCTCAAGGCCACCTGGTCGGGCAAGGAGCTGGGCGTCACCCCGGCGGAGCAGGTCGCCGAGCGGGACGGGTACTCGGTGGTGGCGGACCTGCCGGTGCAGACGTACCCGCTCGTCGACCCGGGGGACCTGCCGTACCAGGTGCGGACCCGGGTGACCAAGTCGGTGGCGTACACCCAGCACCACCCGGTGCCCGGCGGCGCCGGCCGGATCGCGGCCCGGCGGGTGTCCGGGGTGGACGGCCTGACCTGGACGGTGCGGTTCGACCCGGGGACGCCGGTGGCGGACGAGGCGGTACTGACCGAGACGGACCTGCTGGTCGCCGCCGCCCGCGCCGCCACCGCGCCGGCCGACCTGTGACCGGTCCCGCCGTCCGGCCGACGCGGGCCGGGGCGGTGCGGGCCGGGCCGACACGGAGCGGGGCGGCGGGATCGCGCTGCGGCGACTAGGGTCGGGGCGGTGACCGGCGCGCGACCCCTCATCCACGCCCGGGGCCTGGTGAAGCGGTTCGGCGACTTCACCGCGGTGGACGGCATCGACGTCGACGTCCGCGCGGGTGAGGCGTTCGGCTTCCTGGGGCCCAACGGGGCCGGCAAGTCGTCGACCATGCGGATGGTCGGCTGCGTCTCCCCACCCAGCGAGGGCGAGCTGCGCATCCTCGGGCTGGACCCGGTCCGCGACGGCGCGGCGATCCGGGCCCGGCTGGGGGTCTGCCCCCAGGTGGACAGCCTCGACCCGGAGCTGACCGTCCGGGAGAATCTGGTCGTCTACGCCCGGTACTTCGGCATCCCCCGCCGGGTGGCCCGCCAACGGGCCGCCGAGCTGCTCGACTTCGTGCAGCTCACCGAGCGCGCCGACAGCAAGGTCGAGCCGCTGTCCGGGGGGATGAGACGCCGCCTCACCATCGCCCGCGCGCTGGTCAACGAGCCGGACATCGTGCTGCTCGACGAGCCCACCACCGGGCTGGACCCGCAGGCCCGGCACCTGGTCTGGGAACGGCTGTTCCGGCTCAAGCAGCAGGGCGTCACGCTGGTGCTGACCACCCACTACATGGACGAGGCCGAGCAACTCTGCGACCGGCTGGTGGTGATGGACGGCGGCCGGATCGTCGCCGAGGGGGCGCCCCGGGCGCTGATCGAGCGGTACTCCACCCGGGAGGTGGTGGAGCTGCGCTTCGCCGCCGAGTCGCAGGAGAAGTACGCGGGCATGGTGGCCGGCCTCGGGGAGCGCGTCGAGGTGCTGCCCGACCGGGTTCTGCTGTACGTCGCCGACGGGGACGCGGCCGTCGCCGAGGTGCACGGGCGAGGGCTGGCCCCGGCGAACGTCCTGGTCCGGCGCAGCAGTCTGGAGGACGTCTTCCTGCTGCTCACCGGTCGGACCCTGGTCGAGTAGAGGGGGCGGGCGCGGTGGACGGGACCGACCTGGCGGGCCGGCCGGTGACCCGGCCCCGGGTGCCGGCGTGGCCGGTGCTCGGCTACTACCTGACCAGCTACCGGCGCACCTGGCGGTCCGGCGTCTTCACGTCGTTCCTGCTGCCGCTGCTCACCGTCCTCGGCTTCGGGGTGGGCGTCGGGGCGTACGTGGAGCAGGGCGTCGGCGGGGTCGACTACCTGGACTGGGTGGTGCCCGGCCTGATCGCCTCCACCGCACTCCAGGTGGCGGTGCTGGAGTCGACCTACCCGGTGTACAGCGGCTTCCACTGGTCGCGGGTCTACTCGGGGCAGCAGGCGGCACCGCTGCGGGTCGGCGACATCCTCACCGGGCACCTGGCCTTCGTGCTCCTGCGGGTGCTCCTCTCCACCACGGCGTTCCTGCTGGTGGCAGCCGTGTTCGGGGTGCTGCGCTCGGGCTGGGCGCTGGCCGTGCCGCCGGTGGTCGTGCTGCTCGGCCTGGCGGTGGCCGCGCCGGTCTTCGCGGTCAGCGCGGTGGTGCCGACGGACAACCACCTGACCATCCTGTTCCGCTTCGCGGTGCTGCCGATGACCCTCTTCGCCGGGGTGTTCTTCCCGGTCGAGTCGCTGCCGGTGGGGCTGCGCGGGTTGGCGTACCTCTCCCCGCTCTGGCACGGCGTCGAGCTGTGCCGGGCGGCGACGCTGGGGGTCGCCCCGCCCTGGCCGCTGCCGGGGCACCTGCTCTACCTCGCCGGCTGGGCGCTGGTGGGGTGTCTGCTCGCGCTGCGGGTGTTCCGCCGCCGGCTGGTCGTCTAGGGAGGCGTGATGGTCGCTCTGGTGCTGCCCCGGCTGGTCGCCGCCGCCGGCACGGCCCGCCGCTCGGCCCGGGTCGCCGGGCGCAACGTGACGGCGATGAAGCTGTCCTACTGGCTGCTGCTGGTCTCCGGTTTCCTGGAGCCGCTGCTGTACCTGCTCGCCATCGGCGTCGGGGTCGGCGCCCTGGTCGGCGACCTCACCCTGCCGGGCGGGCAGGTGGTGTCGTACGCCACCTTCGTCGCCCCGGCGATGCTGGCCTCCTCGGCGATGACCGGGGCGCTGGCGGAGACCACCTTCAACTTCTTCGGCAAGTTCAAGCAGCTCAAGCTCTACGACGGGATGATCGCCACCCCGCTGCGGCCGATCGAGATCGCCCTCGGCGAGCTGGGCTGGGCGATGGTCCGGGGCAGCGCCTACTCGGTGGCCTTCGTGGTGGTGCTGGTGGCGATGGACCTGACCACCCTGTCCCGGGGGCTGCTCGCGGTGCCGGCCGCGGTGCTGGTCGGTTTCGCCTTCGGCGCGGCCGGGCTGGCGCTGGCGACGTTCATGCGCAGTTGGCAGGACTTGGACCTGCTCGGGTCGGTCCAGTTCACCCTCTTCCTCTTCTCCGGCACCTTCGTGCCGGCCGAGGCGTACCCGCAGGTGCTGCGCTGGCTGGTGGAGGTGACCCCGCTCTACCGGGCGGTGCACCTGATCCGGGGCGTCTGCGTCGGCGTCGACGGCTGGGGCTGGCTGCTCGACGTGGCGTACCTGCTGGTGGTGACGGTGCTCGGCCTGGTGGTCGCGGCCCGCCGGATGTCCACCCTGCTCTACCGGTAGGGGGTTACCGCCGCAGGTCCCGGGGCATGTCGGAGGGGCACACCACCGACCCCCGGGAGGACCGATGGCCGCCGACAAGTCGTCGTCCCGCGACGTTCACGACATTTCCGACGCCACCGGCGACCGCCCCGAGCGGCCGGCCGACGAGGGCGCGGTGGCCCGGGGGCCCGGCGGTGACCGGCCCGCGGGACGGCCGCCGGTGGGGCCCGACGAGGGGCCGTCCAGCCCTTTCCGGCTCTCCGGTGGCGAGTGGGTGGCGACGCTGCGCCGCACGGTCCGGGAGTTCTCCGCGGACGGGCTCACCGACTGGGCGGCGGCGCTGACCTACTACGGGGTGCTCTCCGTCTTCCCCGGGATGCTGGTGCTGGTCTCGCTGCTCGGTCTGCTCGGACCGGACGCCACCCAGGGGGTCCGGGACACGGTGCGCGAGCTGGTGCCGGAGGAGAACATCCGGCAGATCATCGACACCGCGATCAGCCAGGCCCAGCAGAGTGGCGGGCTGGCCGGGCTCGCGGCCGTCGTCGGTCTGCTCGGCGCGTTCTGGTCCGCCTCCGGGTACGTCGCGGCCTTCATGCGCGCCTCCAACGCCATCTACGACGTGCCGGAGGGGCGGCCGATCTGGAAGACCCTGCCGGTGCGGGTCGGCGTCACCGCGGTCATCGGGGTGCTGCTGTTGGCCAGCGCCGTGATCGTGGTCTTCACCGGGCGTCTCGCCGAGCAGGTCGGCTCGGCGATCGGGCTCGGCTCGACCGCCGTGACGGTCTGGAACCTCGCCAAGTGGCCGGTGCTCCTGCTGCTGGTCAGTCTGGTGTTCGCGATCCTCTACCGGGCCTCCCCCAACGCCCGGCAGGGCGGGTTCCGCTGGGTCAGCCCGGGTGGCCTGCTGGCGGTGCTGATCTGGGTGCTGATCTCGGGGCTGTTCGCCCTGTACGTGGGCAACTTCGGGTCGTACAACAAGACCTACGGCGCGCTGGCCGGTGTGATCATCTTCCTGGTCTGGCTCTGGTTGAGCAACGTCGCCGTCCTGCTCGGTGCCGAGTTCGACGCGGAGCTGGAGCGCAGCCGGGCGGTCGCCGCCGGGCACGCCCCCGACGTCGAGCCGTACGTGGAGTTGCGGGACGACCGGAAGCTGCGCAAGAAGCGCAACTCGCGCGGTCGCTGACGGCCCTGCGATCCGGCTCCGTCGGGTGGCACGGGAACCCGTCACCGGGTCACCGCGAACCGGGTCGATCCGGGCCGACCAATCCCGCCACATGTGGCAAACCGCACCGGTCGCCGGTACCCCGTCATGGGGGTGCCGGCGACCGGTGTCTTGACAGGCGGTGTCCGGGTCCTCGACGCTCCGGTGGCGCGACCGCCGGTCCGGTACGGCCCGCGCCGGTGACCTGACCGCCCGCGACCCTTTCCTTGATCCACTCATAGCTTTTGCTCGGAAGGACAAAAGTTTGGATCAAAATGGTTGAAGCTCTGGACAGGGCTCACCGAAGGCTCCTACTGTGTCGAGCACAACAACTCGACGTTTCGTCGATGTGACCAACTCGCTGCTGTGGAGGTGAGCCCGGTGCGGTCGGAGGACCCCCTGCACGTGCGGCTACTGCGGTTGCTCCGTGACGAAGGGGCGGTGTCCCGGGCCGAGCTGGGCGACCGGCTGGAGATGCCCCGTCCCCGGCTGCTGGCCGAGCTGGAACGACTGGTCGCGCTCGGCTACGTGGCCGAGGCCGGGCTGGCCGCCTCCCGGGGCGGGCGGCGCTCCACCCTCGTCGAGCTGAACCCCCACCTGCGCTTCGCGGCCGTGGACATGGGCGCCAGCTCGATCGACGTCGAGGTGGTCAACGGCCGGCTGGAGCCGGTGGCGGCGTACGCCGAGGCGGCCGAGATCCGCTCCGGGCCGAAGGTGACCCTCCAGCGGGTCAACGAGCTGCTGCACAAGGCCCGGATCGACGGCGTGTACGAGCGGCTGCATGCGGTCGGCATCGGGGTGCCGGGGCCGGTCAGCTTCCGCGACGGCGTCCCGGTCTCTCCGCCGATCATGCCCGGGTGGGACCGGTTCCCGGTCCGGGAGCTGCTGACCCGGGAGCACGGCTGCCCGGCGGTGGTCGACAACGACGTCAACATCATGGCCATCGGCGAGCGGCACGGCGGGGTGGCCCACTCCGTCGACGACTTCCTCTTCGTGAAGATCGGCACCGGAATAGGGTGTGGGATCTTCCTCAGCGGCGACGTCTACCGGGGCACCGACGGATGCGCCGGGGACATCGGCCACATCCAGGTCGACTCGCACGGCCCGACCTGCTCCTGCGGCAACGTCGGCTGCCTGGAGGCGCTGTTCAGCGGCGCGGCGCTGGCCAAGGACGCGACGGTGGCCGCCCGCAGCGGCGCGTCCCCCGCGCTCGCCGAGCGGTTCGCGGCCCGGGGGGTGGTGACCGCCACGGACGTCGCCGAGGGCGCGGTCGAGGGGGACGTCACCTGCATCAACCTGATCCGCGACGGCGGCCGACGGGTCGGCGGCGTGCTCGCCGGCCTGGTCAGCTTCGTCAACCCGTCGATGATCGTGATCGGCGGGGGCCTCGCCCAGCTCGGACACATCCTGCTGGCCGAGATCCGCAGCGTGGTCTACCGCCGCTCGCTGCCCCTGGCCACCGGCAACCTGCCGGTGGTCCTGTCCGAACTCGGCCCACGGGCCGGTGTCGCCGGAGCAGCGGTGCTCGCCAGCGACGTCGCCTTCGGGGAGGCATCATGAGTGAACCGACCGAACCCCTGGTCGAGGCCCCCGCCGACGCCGTCGCCGGCGAGGTGGTCCTGCGACTGACCGATGTGGTCAAGACCTTCCCCGGCGTCCGCGCGCTCGACGGCGTGCAACTGGAGGTACGGGCCGGCGAGGTGCACTGCCTGCTCGGGCAGAACGGCGCCGGCAAGTCCACCCTGATCAAGGTGCTCGCCGGGGTGCACAAGCCGGATTCCGGGCAGGTCGAGTGGCGCGGCGAGCCGGTGAGCTTCGCCAACCCGCAGGCCGCCATGCGCGCCGGCATCGCCACCATCTACCAGGAACTCGACCTGGTCGAGGACCTGTCGGTCGCGGAGAACGCCTTCCTCGGCCACGAGCCGAAGGTGGCCGGCTTCGTCCGCCGGGGCCACATGGCCCGGCGTACCCGGGCGATCCTCGGTCGGCTCGGGCACGCGGAGATCCCGCCGGGCCGGATGGTCCGGGCGCTGCCGGCCGCCGGCAAGCAGGTGGTCAGCATGGCGCGGGCGCTCTCCCACGAGGCCCGACTGATCATCATGGACGAGCCGAGCGCGGTGCTCGCCCACGACGAGGTCGGCAACCTCTTCCGGATCATCCGGGAGCTGACCGCGCAGGGCATCGCCGTCATCTACATCTCCCACCGGATGGAAGAGATCCGCGAGATCGGCGACCGGGTCACGGTGCTCAAGGACGGCCGGACCACGGCGGCGAACCTGCCCGCCCGGGACACCCCCACCAAGGCCCTGGTGAGCCGGATGACCGGCCGCACCATCGAGTACGTCTTCCCCGACCGCCCGGCCGTCGAACGGGCGACCGAGGAGCTGCTCGTGGTGGACGGGCTGACCCGCGAGGGCGAGTTCCAGGACGTCTCGCTGACCGTCCGCCCCGGGGAGATCGTCGGCATCGCCGGGCTGGTCGGCTCCGGCCGGTCCGAGCTGATGGAGACGATCTACGGCGCCCGCCGGCCGGACGCCGGCACGGTCCGGATGAACGGCCGGGCCCTGCGTCCGGGCAGCGTCGACGCGGCGGTGAAGGCCGGCATGGGGATGGCGCCGGAGGAGCGCAAGAGCCAGGCGCTGCTGCTCGGCGAGCCCATCTACCGCAACGTCACGCTCGCCACCTTCAGCCGGTACGCCCGTCTGGGCTTCACCGACATCGGCAAGGAGAAGGCGGAGGCCAGGCGGATCGCGGACAGCCTGGAACTGCGGCCCCGGGAGGTGCTGCGCGCGGTGCGCACCCTCTCCGGCGGCAACCAGCAGAAGGTGGTGGTCGGGCGCTGGCTGCTCGGCGACACCAAGCTGCTGCTGCTCGACGAGCCCACCCGGGGCGTGGACGTCGGCGCCCGCGCCGAGCTGTACCAGGTCATCCGCGACCTGGCCACCCAGGGCGTCGGGGTGCTGCTGGTCTCCAGCGAGGTGCCCGAGGTGCTGGGGCTGGCCGACCGGGTGCTGGTCATGCGGGAGGGCCGGATGGTCCGCGAGGCCCCGGCCGGCGAGTTGGACGAAGACACCGTGCTCGACCTCGTCATGGCGGGGTCCCTGATGGAAGGCGCACCAGCATGAGCGAGGACGCTCCCACATCCACCGCGACCTCGGAGCGTTCGGCAGGGCTGCCGGCGCAGTCCCCGCCGGTGGACCCGGCCGTGACCCACGCGACGGCGGGCAAGACGGCCGCGCCCCGGCTCTCCTGGTGGAGCGGGGACGGCGGCGAGGGCGCCAAGCGTAACCTCGGCCTGATCGGGGTGCTGGTGGCGCTGGTCGTCATCGGTATCGCGACCCGACCCGACCTCTACTCCGACTCCAGTTGGGTGTGGGGGAACTTCCTCACCATCCTCAAGCTCGCCTCGGTGGTTGGCGTGGTCACCGTGGGCATGACCTTCGTGATCATCGGTGGTGGCATCGACCTCTCGGTCGGCGCGATCATCGCCATCGCCGGGGTCTGGTCCACCACGGTCGCCACCCAGAACTTCGGCGCCGGTGGCATGATCTTCACCGCGCTGGTGGTCGGTCTCTCGGTCGGTCTGATCAACGGTCTGCTGATCTCGTACGGCAAGCTGGTCCCGTTCATCGCGACACTGGCCATGCTGGTCGCCGCCCGGGGCCTGGCCGCCGAGATCTCCAACAAGCAGACCCAGGTCTCGGACAACGACTTCATCAACGGCATCGCCGCCAACAGCCTGCTCGGCATCCCGCTGCTGGTCTACATCCTGGCTGCGGTGGTCATCGGTGGCTGGGTCCTGCTCAACCGCACCACCTTCGGCCGCCGTACCGTGGCGGTCGGTGGCAACCCGGAGGCGGCCCGGCTCGCGGGCATCAACGTCAAGCGGCACACCGTCCTGCTCTACGCCCTCTCCGGGCTCTGCTGCGGCATCGCCGCCATCATGCTCACCTCGCAGGCCACCTCCGCCCAGGCGGCCATGGCCAACCTCTACGAACTCGACGCGATCGCCGCGGCGATCATCGGCGGCACGCTGCTCAGCGGCGGCCGGGGCACCATCGTCGGCTCGCTGCTCGGCGTGCTGATCTTCTCCACCATCACCAACCTGTTCGCCATCAACGGGCTCTCCACGGAGGCCCAGAACATGGTGAAGGGCGGGATCATCGTCGCCGCCGTGCTGATCCAGCAGGTTCAGTTCGGCAGCCTCGGCAAGTTCCTGCGCCGTAACCGCGCCACCACCGCCTGATTCCCCTACCGTCCCGAATTCCCCCTCCGCAACCCCGTTCCATCCGCAGCACCCGGCGGGCCACCCGTGTCGGTGGCCGGGCCAGCTACACCCTTCTTCACCCCCACCACGTCATTCTGGAGGTCGTCATGACCCAGCACAGTCGTCGTCGGCTGCTCTTCGGTGGTGCCGCCATCGGCGCCGGTGTCCTGCTCGCCGGTTGCACCAGCAACGAGGAGTCCTCCAACGAGGCGCAGATCAACACCAACAGCGGCGGCAACGCCAACGCCGAGCCGGGCCAGGCGGTGACCATCGGCTTCTCCGCTCCGGCCGCCGACCACGGCTGGCTCGCCGCCATCACCACCAACGCCCAGGCCCAGGCCAAGGCGTACTCGGACGTGACCTTCAACATGGTGGAGGCCGGGGCGGACGCGGCGGCCCAGCGGGCGGCCCTGTCCACCCTGATCTCCCAGAAGCCCACCGTCATCGTGATGCTCCCGCACGACGGCAAGGAGCTCAACGCCGCCGGGCTGGAGGCCATGCAGGCCGGTATCCCGGTGGTCAACCTCGACCGGGCCTTCCCGGACGACAAGGCCTACCGCACCCAGATCCTGGGTGACAACTACGGCATGGGCGTCTCGGCCGCCAACTTCATCATCGCCCAGATGAAGGCCAAGGGCGTCAGCGCCCCGATCATCGGCGAGATCGCCGGCATGGACGAGCTGGAGCTGACCCAGGAGCGGTCCCGGGGCTTCAGCGAGACCCTGGCCCAGGCCGGCTTCCGGGTGGCCAACCGGCGGGCCGCGCGGTTCACCGCCGACTCCGGCCAGCAGGAGGCGACCGGCCTGTTCCAGGCCGTGCAGAAGCTGGACGCGGTCTGGAACCACGACGACGACCAGGGCATCGGCGTGATGGCCGCGATCAACCAGGCGAACCGCAAGGAGTTCATCATGGTCGGTGGCGCCGGTTCCAAGAAGGCCATGGAGGACATCCAGGCGGACAACACGCCGCTGAAGGCCACCGTGACCTACAGCCCGTCGATGGCCTCGTCGGCCGTCTCGCTGGCCCGCCTGATCGGCCAGAACCGGGGCATGTCCGACCTGGTCGAGCTGCAGGTGCCCAAGTCGATCGTGCTCGCCTCCGAGACGATCACCAAGGAGAACGCGAGCAACTACCTCAAGCTCGGGTTCTGACACACCGGACGGAGACCCACCTTGTCCACGACAGACAGAGAACTGCGGGTCGGCATGGTCGGCTACGCGTTCATGGGCGCCGCGCACTCACAGGCGTGGCGCACCGTGAACCGTGTCTACGACCTGCCGGCGCGGGTCCGGATGGCAGCGATCTGCGGCCGGGACGCCGGGAAGGTGGCCGACGCCGCCGACCGGCTCGGCTGGGAGACGTACACGACAGACTGGCGGGAGTTGATCGCGCGCGACGACATCGACCTCGTCGACGTCTGCACACCGGGGGACAGCCACGCGGAGATCACCCTCGCCGCGCTGGCCGCCGGCAAGCACGTGCTCTGTGAGAAGCCGCTGGCCAACTCGGTGACCGAGGCTCGGGCGATGACCGCTGCGGCGGCCACCGCCCAGGCCGCCGGGATCCGGTCGATGTGCGGCTTCAACTACCGTCGGGTACCCGCGGTGACCATGATGCAGCAGATGGTGGCTGCCGGGCGGCTGGGCACGATCCGGCACGTGCGTGCGGTGTACCTCCAGGACTGGATCGTGGACCCGCAGTTCCCGCTGGTCTGGCGGTTGCAGAAGGACAAGGCGGGTTCCGGTGCGCTCGGTGACATCGGGGCGCACATCATCGACCTGACCCAGTTCGTCACCGGACAGCGGATCAGCGGCGTCAGCGCGGTCACCGAGACCTTCGTCAAGGAACGGCCGCTGCCGGCCGGGTCGAGCGGCCTGGCCGCCACCGTGGACGGCAGCGCTCCGGCCACCGGGCAGGTCACCGTGGACGACGCGGCGGTCTTCCTGGCCCGGCTGGACGGGGGAGGGTTGGCCACGTACGAGGCGAGCCGGTTCGCCACCGGGCGTAAGAACGCGCTGCGGGTCGAGATCAACGGCTCGCTGGGCACCCTGGTGTTCGACCTGGAACGCCTGAACGAACTGGAGTTCTACGACGCCACGCGGCCCGCCGCGGAGCAGGGCTTCAGCCGGATCCTGGTCACCGAGGGCGACCACCCGTACATGTCGGCCTGGTGGCCGCCGGGGCACATCATCGGGTACGAGCACTCGTTCACGCACCAGATGCGGGACCTGGTCGAGGCGGTCGCCACCGGCGCCGACCCGGCACCCTCCTTCGCCGACGCCCTCCAGGTCCAGCTCGTGCTGGACGCGGTGGAACGGTCGGCGCGGCTCGGTTCCGCGTGGACCGAGGTGGAGCCGGCGTTGGCCCAGGTGGCCGTCTGACCCGACGCGGTGGCGGCCTGGCACCGCCGCCACCGCCTGCGGAAAGTCCGGACCGACCGGCGAGGGTCCGGCCACGGTTGCGCCCCGTGGCCGGGACGAGGCTCGGACCGGACGGGCGGGACACCGGGGCCACCACGGCCCGGTCCCGCCCACCGGATGGTCGTCCGGTACGGCCGGAAACGGGATTCCCCGGCCGTACCGGAGGGCCGCTATCGTGCCAGACGTCCGGTCGACCGTGACCGGGCGGATGCGGGGGAGGCAGGGACGAGACGCCGACCGGCCCTGCCTGCCAGCCCCGTCCGTCGCCACGCCCGGGGACACCCCGGCCGGTGTCGGAGCCGCCGACTCCGACACCGACCGGTCCCCGGGGCCGTGGTCGATGGACGGGGCCCATCCGCACTGACTGGGGAGGAGCACCATGCGTACTGGTGTCTGGCTGGTGGGGGCGCGCGGTTCCGTCGCGACCACCAGCATCGTCGGGGCGCTTGCCCTGCGGAGTGGGCTCACCGCGCCGATCGGCTGCGTGACCGAGCTGCCGCAGGTGCGTGGCCCCGCCCTGCCGTCCTTCTCCGACCTGGTCTTCGGTGGGCACGATCCGGTGCTCACGCCGCTGGCCAAGCGGGCCGAGGCCCTGGCCGCCGCGGGTGTGGTGCCCGGCCGGCTGGTCGCCGCGCTCGCCGACGACCTGGCCGTGGTGGAGGACGACATCCGTCCCGCGCCCACCGGCGGGACGCCCGCCGAGCGGGTGGCCCGGGTGGTGGCCGACCTCGCCGACTTCCGTCGCCGGCACGACCTGGACCGGGTCGTGGTGGTCAACGTCTCCGCGACCGAGCCGGTGGTCACGCCGCACCCGGCGCACGCCGACCCGGCCGCGCTCGCCGCCGCCCTCGACGGGCCGGACGAGGTGCTGCCACCCAGCTCGCTGTACGCGTACGCGGCGTTCACCGCCGACTGCCCCTACGTGGACTTCACCCCGTCGACCGGGGCCCGGCTGCCGGCCCTGGCCGCGCTCGCGGCGCAGCGGGGCCTGCCGTACGCCGGGCACGATGGCAAGACCGGGGAGACCCTGGTCAAGTCGGTGCTCGCCCCGATGTTCGCGATGCGCAACCTCCAGGTGCGCTCCTGGTCCGGGATCAACCTGCTCGGCGGCGGCGACGGGGCCACCCTCGCCGACCCGGCCGCCAACGCGGCCAAGGTGGAGAGCAAGCAGCGGGTCCTCGGCGAGACGCTCGGCTACCACCCGCAGGGCGACACCCGGATCGACTACGTCGAGGAGCTGGGCGACTTCAAGACCGCCTGGGACCTGGTCACCTTCGCCGGTTTCCTGGGCATCGGGATGCGGTTGGAGTTCACCTGGCACGGCTGCGACTCGGCGCTGGCCGCCCCGCTGGTGCTCGACCTGGCCCGGATCACCGCCGCCGCGCACGCCGCCGGAGCCAGCGGCCCCCTCGCCGACCTGGCCTTCTTCTTCAAGGACCCGCTGGACGCGGCCACCCACTCGCTCGGCGAGCAGTGGACTCGGCTGTGCGGGTTCGTCGCGGGCCTGCACGCCGCCGCCGGAGGTACCGATGCCCAGGCTGGCTGACGTCGCGGAGCTGGTCCGGGCCCCGGCCGCGCTCTCCGTCCCCGGAGACGTGGTGGCCGGCGCCGCGGCGGCCGGCACGCTCGGTCCCCGCACGCCGGCCCTGGCCGGCGCCTCCGTTCTGCTCTACTGGGCCGGCATGGCCGCCAACGACTGGGCCGACCGGGACCTGGACGCGGTGGAACGGCCG